>NZ_BCUU01000239.1 GCF_001591385.1 Variovorax soli NBRC 106424 | reverse complement strand
GCTCGGGCGCATCGAGCGAGAAGGTCATCGCATCAACGGCGACCGCACCACGCGTGTGCGCGGCGCAGGCTGGGAGTTCGCCCATGTGGCCATCGACGATCACTCGCGCGTGGGCTTCGTGCAGATGCATCCGGACGAGAAGAAGCCCTCGGCCGTGCAGTTTCTGCTGGCTGCGGTGGCGCACTATCAGTCCCTGGGCGTGACCATCAAGCGCCTGATTACCGACAACGGCAGCGCCTACCGCTCACGCCTATTTGCCAAGACCTGCCAGGCCCTGGGCATCAAGCACACCTTCACCAGACCCTACCGGCCGCAGACCAACGGCAAAGCCGAGCGCTTCATCCAGACTTGCCTGCGCGAGTGGGCCTACGGGCGAGCATGGGCCCACAGCAGCGAACGCATTGCCTGGCTGCCCGCCTTCTTGGCCTACTACAACGCTCGCAGGCCTCACTCGGCCCTCGGCTACAAGCCCCCAGCCTCCCGGCTTGGACAGACCAATCTATTGCAACTCAACAGCTA
>NZ_BCUU01000238.1 GCF_001591385.1 Variovorax soli NBRC 106424 | reverse complement strand
GCCAGCAAAGGTGCGAGGCGTTGCGCGTCCAGCGCCTGCCAGGCTTGCGCCCAGGCGGCGGCGTCGGCGCGCGCAGTGGCGGCGCGCAGGCTGTCGTCGTAGGCGACATCGGCCGTGTCCGCCGCTACGTTGGCCGGCAACGCGCCGGTTCCGCTGAGCCAGAAGGAGTTGATGGCCGGCACGCCACGCTCGGCGCGCGCGTCGTTGACCGGATGGGTGTAGAGCAGCATCTGCATTTCGTTCTGCAGGCGGCGCAGCGGGCGCGCCGCTTCGCCCTGTGGCGACCACTCGGAAATCGGGTAGCCCGCGGCGCGGTCGATGGAGGCGGTGGGCAGGCCGTCGAACAAGGCGCTGCGCGCCAGCCAGCGGCCGGGCTGCGGCGTGGGATGCACGGCGATGCCGTCCTCGTCGAAGAACGGGCGCACGGCATCGAGCAGCGCGGCCGATTCGTCGGCGCCGATGTGCAGCATGCCCGGATCGCCCAGCGCCACGTCGTCGATGCCCACCTGCCAGTGGCACAGCGTCATGAGTCCCCAGCCCTGGCCGGCCGGCGCCGGCGGCAGGCCGAGCTCGC
>NZ_BCUU01000237.1 GCF_001591385.1 Variovorax soli NBRC 106424 | reverse complement strand
CTGCCGCAGCGTGCGCGCGCGGCGGCGGCGGGGCAGGTGGGGCGCGTGCGCATCGGCTTCGTGTCCACCATCGGCTTCGAGAAGCTGCCCGACTGGGTGCGCGAATTCCGCCAGCTGTGCCCCGAGGTGGCGCTGGAGCTGGTCGAGGCCACGGGCGACGTGCAGCTCGAGGCTTTTGCGCGCGGCGAGATCGATGCCGGCCTGATGCTGCATTCGCCCGGCGCCGCGCCCGCGGGCCTGGCACGGCTGGCGGTGTCGGAAGAACCCCTGACGCTGGCGCTGCCGGCCCGGCATGCGCTGGCACGGGCGCGGAAGCTGGCGCTTGCGCAGGTGCTGGACGAGCCGCTGGTGATCTTTCCGCGCCGCATTGTGCCTTCGCTGCACGACGCCATCTTTGCGCTCTATCACGCCGCGGGCCGTGTGCCGAAACTGGCGCAGGAGGCCATCCAGATGCAGACCATCGTGAACCTGGTGTCCGGAGGCATCGGCGTGGCCTGGGTGCCCGAGAGCGTCACGCAGTTTCGGCGCGCGGGGGTGGTCTACCGCGCGGCGGACGAACTGGCGCCGGCCGGGCGCCGCCGCGGC
>NZ_BCUU01000236.1 GCF_001591385.1 Variovorax soli NBRC 106424 | reverse complement strand
TGGCTCAACGCGCTGCGCAAGGCGTCCAGCGCCTCGGCCGGCGGCCTGCCGGTCGCTGGCGGCAAGCCGCCTTCGGTCCAGCGCACATCGCTGCGCGCCACTTCCAGCACGGCCAGCACCTGGCCGCGTCGCTCGAGCGAGACCCGCCATTCCGGCAGCGAACGCAAGGGCGGCCCGCCCACGGCCATGATGGCCGCCGAACTCATCAAGAGCCCCAGGTCGCCGGCTTCGGCCCGCGGCACCACGCGCACCGAGCCATTGACGTTGGCCACGCGCAGTTCCGTCCAGCGCGACAGCGACGAGAAATCCGACATGGGCATGGCCTCGCCACGCGCGGCCGGGGTGGCGGCAGGCGCGGCCTGGCGAAGGTCGCTCCCCTGCTTGTTGGCCTCCGGCGCGGGCGCGGGCTGAGCGGCGGGCGGTGCATTGGGCGCGGTGGCAGGCGAAGGTACGGACTTGCGCCGCTCCGCCGGCGCATCGGCGACCGGGGGAGCAGGTGTTGTGGCGCGCGGTGCCGGTGCCGGTGCCGGTGCCGGTGCCGGTGCCGGTGCCGGTGCGGACGACTCGGCCAATGGCCGGGCCGCACCACCGACGCCGCCGCGAACCTC
>NZ_BCUU01000235.1 GCF_001591385.1 Variovorax soli NBRC 106424 | reverse complement strand
GGCGGGGGCGCCACTGGCGGCGCCCGCGCCCGAGGCGCCGCTGGCTGCCTGCAGCTTGCTCAGGTCATTCAGGTTCTTCGACAGCTCGGCCACGCGGGCGCTGTCGTCGGCCGCCTGCCGGTTCTTGACCAGCTTGTCGTCCGCCGCGGCCTGCTTGCCGGCCCCGCCTTGCGTGATGGTCAGCTTGTCAGGCGAGGCGGTCGCCGCGTTGCGGTCTTCCACATTGGCCTGCAGCTTGCCCGCGGCCTTGCGGTCGGCGCTGTCCACGCGCGAGGACGGGGCGTTTTCCGCGAGGCGACGGCGGTACTGGCCGAAATCCTGGCTCTGTGCCGTGACGGTTCGCTTCGCCTCGTCGGGGGGGACCGCCTCGGCCTGTGCCGCGCTGGGCACGTTGAGCACGGCGCCCGCCTTGATGCGGTTCACGTTGCCGCCAATGAAGGCGCTCGGGTTGGCGCGCAGCATGGCGACCAGCATCTGGTCGAGCGAGACCTCGGCCGGCTTGTGGGCGGCGGCGATCTTGCCGGCGGTGTCACCGGCCTTGACCGTGACTTGCTGTTCTTCGCCGCTTCCGGTGCGCACCTGGGACTCGGCCGGCGTCGCCGGCGCGGCAGCGGGGCGCTGGCGGGGGGCGGCCGCAGCCGCGGCCTCGACCGGCGCCACCGGGGCAGGCGCGGG
>NZ_BCUU01000234.1 GCF_001591385.1 Variovorax soli NBRC 106424 | reverse complement strand
CCCGCGGCAATGCCGCCGCTGCCCACGCTGGCGCCGGCGCCGGCCCCCACGCCCAGGCCCGCCGTGAGCGAGCCGCCCAGAACGCCGCCGGCGCCGCCCGTGCCGCTGCCTTGCAGCAGGCCGCCGGCCGCGATGACCGAGTCGCCCACGCCCGAGGTGAGCTGGTTGCCCTTGAGCGCACCGCCGACCTGGTTGGTCACGCCGGCCACGGGCACGCCCAGGCCGGTGGCGTCGCCCAGCTCCTGGGTGGTGGCCGTCAGGGTGCGGTCGATCGGCACGATGACTTCGTTGACCGTGCGGGTGGTCTTGCGCACCACGCCGTTGTCGGTCACGTGGTCCAGCTTGCCAGCCACGCCGACGACGGTGTCGCCGACCTTGTCGACCAGCCCGCCGGCCGTGGAAGTGACAGGCTTGAGCGGCGTGTTCTGGCCCACGCTGCTGACCAGGCTGCCGGTGCTGGACACCGTCTGGCCGGCGCCCACCACCACCGCGGGCAGGCCGCCCAGGGTGTCGCCCACCGGGTCGGCGCTCTTGCCGAGTTGGCCCAGGCCGCCGGTGACGGCGTCGCCCGCCTTGTCGATGGTGTTGCCCGCATTGGCGATCACGCCGCCTGCCGGGGTGTTCTGGCCGATGCCGGCGACGGTGGTGCCGGCGGCGCTCACCGTGGTGCCGACGCCGCCGACGATCTGGCCGGTGGCCGAGGGCTTGAGGGTGTCGCCGCCCGAGCCGCCGCCGGAGCCGCCACCCGAGCCACCTCCGGAGCCG
>NZ_BCUU01000233.1 GCF_001591385.1 Variovorax soli NBRC 106424 | reverse complement strand
GCTGCCGCCCCCTCCGGCGCCGCCGCTGCCCGAGCTGCCACTGCCGTCCGCGGAGATGCCGCCGGGCGTGGCGTTGCTGGTGCCGCCGGCGTCGCCTTGCAGTTTGCCGCTGGAGTGGCAGGCGGCCAGTACCGCCAGTGCCGCCACGGCCGTGGCCGTTCGCGCGAGGGAAGTGAACCTGTCCTGGAAGTGCACTGTCATGAAGAGCTCCTTTGGGTTACCCGTTTGTCAGACTCAATCAATGGCTTGGCTCCCTTGCCAAAGCCGGACTCAGGATAGGTTTGAGAAACATTTGTAAACAAGTATGTGAAAAGTTCGCATATTGAAATTCGCGTGAAATATCTCGCGGATCGAGACGTATCCTTTTGGGTGAAATTCACCTTTTTTCTAAAACTTGAGCGGGGTTGACTGAATACTGTATGCATGTACAGTATTCAGCATGGCCCTTCTTTCCCTTCCAGCTTCCTGCCTCCCCGCCGGCCAGCCGATCTGGCGCGGGGACGAGCTGGGTGCGGCCGACGCTGCGGTGGTGCCCACGGGCCATGCGGCGCTCGATGCCCAGCTGCCCGGCGGGGGCTGGCCGGTCGGGGCGCTCACCGAGTTGCTGCAGGCCAGTGCGCAGGCCCATGTCTGGCAGTTGCTGCTGCCGGCACTGGCGCAGGCGGTGCAGCAGAAAAAGAGCGCGCCGGTGGTGTTGGTGGGTGCGCCCTGCGAGCCCTTTGCCCCGGCCCTGGCCGCCGGCGGCTTGCCGCCCGAGGCCTTGTTATGGATTCGCAGCGAGGCGCCGGCCGCGCGTCTGTGGGCCTGCGAACAGGCCCTGCGCTGCGCCGAGGTGGCGGCCGTG
>NZ_BCUU01000232.1 GCF_001591385.1 Variovorax soli NBRC 106424 | reverse complement strand
TTTGAGCGTAGCGACGCAGTCGCGCAGCGAGTTCTGCCGCACAAGCCCCCAGCCCGAGCACCGCAGCGGAGTCGATGCCGCAGGCATCGACCGCCCCGGTACGAGCCCCCGGCCCCTGGCGCCTGCCGCGCCCCGCCGCCCCGAAGTCAGTCCTCCCGCCGCAACGTCACATGCGTCGCCTTCTCCGTAGCGACCTGCTCCACGCACCGATACCCGAGCGCACGCCAATCCTGCCCCTGGAACAGCGACTCCCCGCGCCCCAGCAGCACCGGCGAAACAGCCAGGTGGAGTTCGTCGACGAGCCGCTGCGCCATGTACTGCCGCACGGTCGACACGCCGCCGCCCAGCCGCACGTCCTTGCCCTTGGCTGCTTCTCGCGCCGCCTTCAGCGCCGCGTGAATGCCGTCGGTCACGAAGTGGAAGGTCGTGCCGCCCTCCATGTCGATCGGGTCGCGCGCGTGGTGGGTCAGGACGAAGACCGGGCAGTGGTAGGGCGGATTGGTGCCCCACCATCCCTTCCATGAATCGTCGGGCCACGGCCCGCGCACCGGGCCGAACATGTTGCGACCCAGGATCCAGGCGCCCAGGTTCTCGAAGCCGCGCTCGGCGAACTGGTTGTCCACACCCGTGCTGCCGCCGCCCTGGCCGAGCATGGTCTTGAAGCTGCGCGTGCCCAGGACCCAGTCGTGCAGTTCCATGCCGTGCACGCCCATCGGGCTCTGCAGGCTTTGCTCCACGCCGGCGCCGTAGCCGTCCAGCGAAATCGAAAAGCAGTTCACGCGAAGTTTCTGGGGGTCAGGCATCGTTCAGCGCTCCGGGAATGAAGAGAAAAAGAGATCGAGCCGCTAGTTTCGCGCGCGCCCGCGGCGCCATGCAACAACGGCTGCGCGCCCGTCAATCGCCGCCCAGCGCGTCGAGTTCCTGGCGCATGTTGGTGCGCGCCTGCGCCT
>NZ_BCUU01000231.1 GCF_001591385.1 Variovorax soli NBRC 106424 | reverse complement strand
GGCCCCACGCTGGAAGACAAGCTGCTGGCCCGCCTGCGCGTGGACGCCCGCGCCATGGGCGAGGCCGAAGGCCGCCGCCAGGGCTTTGCCCAGGGCCATGCCGAAGGCCTGGAAGCCGGCCGCACCGAAGGCCGCGCCGAAGGCCTGGCCCTGGCCACGGCCCACGCCGAGCAGTTGCGCACGCTGGCGCAGAGCCTGCCTGCGGCCCTCGCCGGCATCGAGCGCGAGCTGTCCGATTCGCTCATTGCCCTGGCGCTGGACGTGGCGCGCCAGGTGGTCCACCACAGCCTGGACGTGGAGCCCGCCTGGATCGTGCCGCTGGTGCAGCAGTTGCTCGCCAGCAAGCCCGCCCTGCAAGGCGAGCCGCGCCTGCAGCTGCACCCCGACGACGTGGCGCTGGTGCGCAGCAGCTTGGGCAACGCGCTGCAGGAAGCCGGCTGGCAAGTTCGCGCCGATGACAGCATCTCGCGCGGCGGCTGCCGCGTTCTATGTGCGGGCAGCGAGGTCGACGCCACGCTGGAAACCCGCTGGGAGCGCGTGACCGCCGGGCTGGTCGGCCAAGAGAAGGCAGCCCATGGTTGAAGACGTGCAACAAGCGGCGCCCGCATCGAACAACGCCCATTTGCGCACCTGGCAAGCGGCGCTCGCGCAGGCCGGCCAGGACGCGGCCCGGCGCGTGCCCACCAGCGTCTCGGGCCGCCTCACCCGTGCGGTGGGCCTGGTGCTGGAAGCCGTAGGCCTGCAATTGCCCGTGGGCAGCGACTGCCTGATCGAGCTGCCGCCCGGCTATCCGCAACGCCATGCCGAAGCCGAGGTGGTGGGCTTTGCCGGCGACCGGCTCTTCCTGATGCCGCAGACCGAAGTGGCCGGCCTGCTGCCCGGTGCGCGCGTGTTCGTGCGGCCCGGTGCCGCCGGCGGCGCCAGCGGTCGCGAAGGCGGCGTGCACACCAAGCGC
>NZ_BCUU01000230.1 GCF_001591385.1 Variovorax soli NBRC 106424 | reverse complement strand
TGTAGTGTTTCAATAGATCGGTGTTCATCCGGAAGGGTCTGGGAAACTGGAGTTACCACGCTTCAGCCTCACAGAGGAAATCTCCCGGATGAACAGCCATAAGAATGCCAGACTGACCTTCGAGGGTCGCAAGTTGCTGATCAATCGCATTGCCTCCCAAGGGCTGATGGCGGCGGCCCAGGCCGCTGGCATCAGCCCGGCCTGCGCGCGCAAGTGGCAGCGTCGCTTCCAGCAGGAGGGCCAGCTGGGCTTGCTTGACCGCAGTTGCCGACCTCACAAGACTCGCAGCAGCATCGATCAGATCCTGGCCGCACGCATCGAGGCTCTGCGGCGAGATCGCATGCCGATACGGCGCATTGCTTGTGTCGTGGGCCGCAGCCCTGCCACCATCAGCCGCTTCCTGGCCACCCTGGGGCTGTCCAGCCTGAAGGCGCTGGAGCCGATCGCGCCTGCGCTTCGCTACGAGCGCCAGGCGCCGGGCGAACTGCTGCACATGGACACCAAGAAGCTCGGGCGCATCGAGCGAGAAGGTCATCGCATCAACGGCGATCGCACCACGCGCGTGCGCGGCGCAGGCTGGGAGTTCGCCCATGTGGCCATCGACGATCACTCGCGCGTGGGCTTCGTACAGATGCACCCGGACGAGAAGAAGCCCTCGGCCGTGCAGTTTCTCCTGGCCGCAGTGGCCCACTACCGGTCGCTGGGCGTGACCATCAAGCGCCTGATCACCGACAACGGCAGCGCCTACCGCTCACGCCTGTTTGCCAAGACCTGCCAGGCCCTGGGCATCAAGCACACCTTCACCAAGCCCTACCGGCCGCAGACCAACGGCAAAGCCGAGCGCTTCATCCAGACTTGCCTGCGCGAGTGGGCCTACGGGCGAGCATGGGCCCACAGCAGCGAACGCACTGCCTGGCTGCCCGCCTTCTTGGCCTACTACAACGCTCGCAGGCCTCACTCGGCCCTCGGCTACAAGCCCCCAGCCTCCCGGCTTGGACAGACCAATCTATTGCAACTCAACA
>NZ_BCUU01000229.1 GCF_001591385.1 Variovorax soli NBRC 106424 | reverse complement strand
TGCGGGCGTTCGGCCAGGCCGCCGGCGGCCTGCGTCAGGGCGCGAATGTCGCGCTCGTCCAGCTCGATCCAGGCGCCGCGCTTGAGCCCGCGCGGCAGCACCATGGCGCCGTAGCGGATGCGGATGAGGCGGCTCACGGCATGGCCCACGGCCTCGCACATGCGGCGCACCTCGCGGTTGCGGCCCTCGGAAATGGTGACCCGGTACCAGGTGTTGACCCCTTCGCCGCCGCCCTCCTCGATGCTGCCGAAGCGGGCCATGCCGTCTTCCAGGCGAACGCCGTCCAGCAGCTGCTGCTTTTCCTCGCTGCTGAGCGCGCCGAGCACGCGCACAGCGTATTCGCGCTCCAGCCCGAAGCGCGGATGCATGAGCTTGTTGGCCAGCTCGCCCGAGCTGGTGAACAGCAGCAGGCCTTCGGTGTTGAGGTCCAGCCGCCCCACCGACTGCCACTTGCCCTGCTGCAGGCGAGGCAGCTTGCGGAACACCGTGGGACGGTTCTGCGGATCGTCGTGCGTGACGACCTCGCCAGCGGGCTTGTGATAAGCAATGATGCGCGCCGGCGGCGGCGCGATGCGGTAGCGGATGGGCTTGCCGTTGAGCTTGACCTGGTCGCCGTACTGGATGCGCTGGCCGATGTGGGCCGGCTCGTTGTTGACCGAGATGCGGCCCTGCAGGATGAGCTGCTCCATCTCCAGCCGCGAGCCCAGGCCGGCCTGCGCCAGCACCTTGTGCAGCTTGGGCGAATCGGCCTCGGGCAGCAGCACGCGCTTCAGGGGCGCGACATCCGGGCTTTCCTCGTCGGCGTCGAACTGGCCGGACACCACGTCGCTGAACTTGATCGGCTCGGTCGGCGGCGCATTGCGCGCCTCGCGCTCGGCCGCGCGGCGGGCGCGGTCGAGGTCGTCTTCCTCCTCGTCCAGCTCGTCTTCGTCGAACGGCTCTTCGTCCTCGTCCTGGCCCTCGCTCTGGTCCTGCTGCTGCACGGCCACCGCCGCGGGCGCGGGCACCTCGGGTTCCGGCTCGGCGGCTGCCGGCTGTTCTTCCGGCACCGGGCCGGCCTCGGCTTCAGCGGCAGGCTTGCGGC
>NZ_BCUU01000228.1 GCF_001591385.1 Variovorax soli NBRC 106424 | reverse complement strand
GCCGAGCGCGCCGCCGCCGAGCGCCTGCCCATGGCCACCCGCGTGGCCGACGCCGAGGCGCTGCCCTTCGACGATGCGAGCTTCGATGTGGTGACCTCCACCTTCGGCGTGATGTTCACGCCCGACCAGCCGCGCGCCGCCGCCGAGCTGATGCGCGTGTGCCGCCCGGGCGGCAAGATCGGCCTGGCCAACTGGACGCCGCAGGGCTTCATCGGCCAGCTGTTCCGCACCATCGGCAGCCACCTGCCGCCGCCGGCGGGCGTGATGTCGCCGGCACGCTGGGGCACGCCGGAATTCATCCGCGAGCAGTTCGAGGCCAAGGCATCGGCCATCGAGCTGCAGGAGCGCCACTTCGTCTTCCGCTATGGCTCGGCCGAGCACTTCCTGCAGGTGTTCCGCACCATGTACGGCCCCACGCTCAAGGCCTTCGCGGCACTGGACGAACCCGGCAAGGAAAAGCTGGCGGCCGACATCGTCGCGCTGGTCGAGCGCTTCAACCGCGCAGGCGACGGCACGATGGTGGTGCCCAGCGAATACCTCGAAGTGGTGGTGGTCAAGCGTTAGCCTGCGTCTTTCGTCGATGGGAAGATCGCGCCTTTTCCGGAACCACTGGCCGCCAAGTGGCTCCATCGTGGTTCTCCCATCGAACGAAAGGACGCCTGAATGACCGCCGAAGAAACCCGCGCCACGCTCACCATCTGCCTGTTGGCGGCTTATGCCGACGGCGACAAGCACGACCGCGAGCGCGAACAGATCAAGCAGGTGGCGCAGGGTCTGGCGCAGAACGAGCAGATCAACCTGCCGGGCCTGTATCAGGATGTTCTTCTGCGCCGCGTGAAGCTGGACGACGTGCTGCCCAGGCTGGCCAGTGACGAATCGCGCCAGCTGGCCTACGAAATGGCGGTGTGCGTCTGCGATGCCGACGGGCAGACGAGCGAACAGGAAAAGGCTTTCCTCGCCCAGCTGCGCCAAGGCCTGGGGCAGGCCACCGCTGGAATCGCCACGCAGGCCGAGGCACTGGCGGCCGCGCCGCTGCAGGTGCCTGCGGCCGCAGCAGCGGTGGAACTGCCCGCCTCGGTGGCCGCGCAGCC
>NZ_BCUU01000227.1 GCF_001591385.1 Variovorax soli NBRC 106424 | reverse complement strand
CCGCGGCCGCGACATCGCGCCTGCGCAGGCCCGCGCGGCCCGGGCGCTGCGGGGCGGGGGAGCCTAGTGCAGCAGGATCCATTTGAGTTGCACCGTGTGGCGGTCGGTGCTGTTGCCCGCCACCACCTGGCGCACTTCGAGCGACAGCCGCTGGCTGATGGCCGGCGCGCGGTACTTGTCCTCCCGGTGCCAGGTCTGCAGCGCCACGCCCAGCCCCACGTCCAGCCGATTGACGTCGGCACGCGCGACGCTGTCGTTGTTGGCGCTGTAGTTGCTCGACAGGTAGGGCATGAGCGTGGCCTTGAAGGGTGCGTTCTCCAGCTTGAACTGCCGGCCCCATTCGCCCTGCACCGTGGCGTAGTAGGTGCTGGCGCGTACCAGCCAGGCCAGGTCGCCGTAGATGTTGGCGTAGGTCCACTGGCTGTCCACCGGATTCCAGTCGCCGCCCCAGGTGTGCGAGCCAGACAGTCGCAGCATGGCGTCGCTCTCGTGCTCGGCGGACTTGCGCCACAGGTATTCTGCCGAGCCGACGACCATGTAGTTCTGCGACAGGCGCTGGCGCACGCCCATGCCCAGCAGCTTGTTCTCGGGGTCGGTCTGCAGGCTGCGGTCTTCCAGGCCCACGGAGGCACGGCCGAACACCCAGGTGGGCAGTTGCGCGCCCAGCGGCGTGTAGCGGTACGAGGCGCCCAGGTTCAGCGAGCCGCCGTACTGCGAATAGTCCACCGGCGACAGCGGCACGCTGGTGTCCGGGCCATGGTCGAGGCGGATGTTGGCGTTGGCGCTCCAGTTGAAGCGGTCTTCCTGCGTCTGCACCGCGCGCCGCCAGCCGAACAGCCGGCGCTGGGCTTCGTCGTCGGGCAGCGCCAGGCGGCGCTGGATGCTGCCTTGCTCGTCGATGGCGGCGCGGCCGTAGCGGATCGCGTCCTCGCGCCGGTTCAGCTGCTCGGCCAGCCAGGCCAGCTCGGGCAGCAGTTCGGTCCGGCTGCCGTCCAGGCGCCACGCGGCCTCGAACTCGCGCAGGGCTTCTTCCTTCGCGCCGGAGGTCTTGAGCTGGTAGCCGTAGGCGGCATGCGCCTGCGCATCGTTGGGTGCCAGGCGCACGGCCTCGGCCAGCGCGGCCTGGGCGCCCGCTGCGTCGCCCTGCTGCGCCAGGCTGTGGGCCTTGCCGGTGAGCGCCTGGGAGGCCAGGGCGGTGTCGCTGCCGGCCAGCGACTGCGCCGCCGCGAAGTGGCGGGTGGCGCGCGCCGCATCCTCTGCGCTGCAATAGGCGG
>NZ_BCUU01000226.1 GCF_001591385.1 Variovorax soli NBRC 106424 | reverse complement strand
GGCCGGCGCGATTTCGTGCGGCCGGCCGCGCCGATCGTGGCCGCGGCGCAGCCTTCCGCGCGTCCGCCCATGGCCTGGCCCACGCCCAACATTGCCGGGCGAGGCACAGGCTCCGAAGGCAATACGGCCTACTTCGGCCGCCGTACGCAGGCCGCACCGCCGCCGGTGGCCGCCATCTCACCGCCGCAGCAGCCTGGGCCCGGACGATTCCAGCGCGACCGCGACGAGCACCGCCCGGGGCGCGACGATTCGCTTCGCCAGCAGCAACAGCAGCAACGAATCGAGCAGCAACAGCAGCAGTCCGCGCGGCAGCAGGAACGCCTGCAGCAGATGGAGCAGCAGCGCCAGCAGCAGGAAGGCAGCCGGCAGGCGCAGCAGGAACAGGCGCGCCAGCAGCGTGAGGCGGCGCAGCAGCAACAACAACAGGCGCGCCAGCAGATGCTCGACCAACAGCAGCAGCAGCGCCAGCAGCGGCAGGACCCGCAATGGATGCAGCGCCACCAGGCCGAGCAGCGCGCACAGCAGGACATGCGGCAGCAACAGCAGATGCAGGCGCAGCAGCGGCAACAACAAATGGAGCAGCAGCGCCAGCAGCAGGAACAGCAGCGCATCCAGCAACAGCAGGCACAGGCCGCGCAGCGCGCGCAGCAGGAGCAAGCCCAGGCAGCCCAGCGCGCCCAGCAGGAGCAGGCCCGGCAGCAGGCGCAAATGCAGCGCCAGCAGCAACAGGAGCAGCAACAACAACGCATGCAGATGGAGCAGCAACGACAGCAGCAGCAGCAAATGCAGGCGCAGCAGCGGCAGCAGCAGATGGAGCAACAGCGCCAACAGCAGGAACAGCAACACCGCATGCAGCAGATGCAGCAACAGCAGGCGGCCCAGCGCGCACAGCAGGAACAGGCCCAGCGGCAGATGCAGATGCACCAGCAGCAGATGGAGCAGCAACGGCAGATGCAGATGCAGCAGCGCCAGGCCGAGCAGATGGCGCGCCAGCAGCAGGAGATGCAGCAGCGCGCGCAGCAACAGGCGCAGCAGCAACAACAGCGTCAACAAATGCAAGGCGGCAACCGCGGACGCGGCCCGGGCGACGACAACCAGCGGCCGTAAAACGCCCTACCCCATCCGCCCGCCGCCGTCGACCCCCAGGACTTTCCCGCTGCGGCTACAGTGCCGCAGCAGGAGGTTCCCGATGGCGGATTCAGATTCTTCTTCGCGCGAGCAGCAGAAGCAGCGCAACTACGACTTCGATCTTTTCGTGATCGGCGGCGGCAGCGGCGGCGTGCGTGCGGCGCGCATGGCGGCGGCG
>NZ_BCUU01000225.1 GCF_001591385.1 Variovorax soli NBRC 106424 | reverse complement strand
GCGGCCAAGCCGGCGCCTGCCCGCGCGCCCAAGGTCGACCCGGCCGCCCGTGCCGCCGCCGAGGAAGCGGTGAAGGCCGCCCTGGCCAAGCTCGAGCAGGAAACCGCCGAAGGCCATGGCAAGGCCACGGCCGGCGCCGCGGCCGCATTGCGCGCCGTGCTGAAGGAGCATGGCCGCTACATTGAACAGCCGCTCGAAGGCCAGGTACATGCTGCGCTGGTTGCGGCTGGTGAACTCGAGGGCTGGCAGCGCTGGAGTGCGGACAAGGTCCGCGAAGAGCTGGTGGCCAAGGCCGAGGCGCTGCTCAAGCGTCCCGAAGGCCAGGCCCTGGGTGGGCGCAAGATGCAGGAAAGCCTGCGCGCCCTGCGCGACCAGTGGAAGAAGGCCGACCAGGGCGGCGTGCCCAACCACGCCCTGTGGAAGCGTTTCGACGAAGCCTGCAACGAGGCCCACAAGGTGGTCGAGGCCTGGCTGGAAAAGGTGCGTGCCGATGCCGCGGAGCACCGCGCCCATCGCCTGGCGCTGATCGAGGAAGTGAAGGCATGGGCGGCAGCCCATGCAAACAGTGCCGACCTGAAAGCGCACAACCGCGCGCTGCACCAGTTCGCCGACCGCTGGCGCGACGCCGGCCACGTGGGCGAGAAGGTGTTTGCCGAACTGCAGGCGCAATGGGCCGAAGCTTTCGGCGCTGCGCGTGCGCCCATCGACGCAGCGCAAAAAGGCAGCATCGAGCGCCGCCAGGCCCTCATTGCCGAAGCCGTGGCCCTGGGGGCCGCGCCGCAGCTGCGCATCGACGCGGTGAAGGCGCTGCAGCAGCGCTGGCAGGCGGAGGCGCAGAGCGTGCCGCTCGAGCGCCGCCAGGAGCAGAAACTGTGGGACGCCTTCCGCGCGCCCATCGACGAAGCCTTCAACCGCAAGTCGGCCGAGCGTGAAAAGGCGAGCGCCGTCATGAGCGAGCATGACCGCCAGGTGCTGGCGGCGTCCAAGGCGCTCGACACCGCCAATGCGACCGGTGACGCACAGAAGATTCGTGCGGCGGTGGCCGATCTCGAAGCCGCATTGCGCGGTGAGTTCAAGCCCGCCCCGGCGGACGGTCCGAGCGTGGGCGCCACCGAAGTCGTGGCGCCGGGCCAGGCCGCGGCCGAATTCGCCGAGAGCGCCAGCCTGGCCGGCGCACCTTCCGAGGGCGGTGGCGAAAACACGGAGGCTGCCGTCCCGGCCGAGCCGGCACCAGCCAACGACCTGACCGCGCCTGCCGATGGTGCGGACCCCTCGGCACGGACGGACGCGGATGCGCCGGCGCCGGCGCCTGCCCCT
>NZ_BCUU01000224.1 GCF_001591385.1 Variovorax soli NBRC 106424 | reverse complement strand
AGCCTGTCAGGAATTTTGTGTGTGAGGCATACGATGACCACCAGGAGCATGTATGCCAAGCAAGAAGAAGCCAGCGCCCCAATTGCCGGCGATCCCCCAAGAACTCATTGACCAATTCGTCACGGGCCCCATGAGCGCCGAGGCGGTGCAAGCGGCCTCGATGGCCTTCAAGAAGGCCTTGATCGAGCGCGCGCTGGGCGCGGAGATGTCACATCACCTGGGTTATCCACCCGGGGCGGCCAGGCCCGAGGAAGCGCTCAACCACCGCAACGGCCGCAGCGCCAAGACCGTTCTGACCGAAGACGGACCCCTGCGCATCGAGGTGCCGCGCGATCGCCAGGGCTCCTTCGAGCCGATCCTCATCCCCAAGCACGAGCGGCGCTTCACCGGCTTTGACGACAAGATCATCGCCATGTACGCGCGCGGCATGACCGTGCGCGAGATCCAGGCCTTCCTGGCCGAACAGTACGCCACAGAGGTGTCGCCCGAGTTCATCAGCTCGGTCACCGATGAGGTCATGGCCGAGGTCACGGCCTGGCAGGCTCGCCCGCTGGAGCCGATGTACCCGGTGGTGTTCTTCGACGCGCTGCGCGTGAAGATCCGCGAGGACGCGGTGGTGCGCAACAAGGCGGTCTACCTGGCCCTGGGCGTACTGCCCGATGGCACCCGTGACATCCTGGGGCTGTGGATCGAGAACACCGAGGGAGCGAAGTTCTGGCTGAAGGTGTTCAACGACCTGAAGACGCGCGGCGTGGCCGACATCCTGATCGCCGTCACCGACGGCCTCAAGGGTCTGCCCGAGGCGCTGGCCGCGGTGTTCCCGGCCACCACGCTGCAAACGTGCATCGTGCACCTGATCCGCAATAGCCTGGACTTTGCGAGTTGGAAGGAGCGCAAGTTGCTGGCGGCGGCCTTGAAGCCGATCTACACCGCGCCCAGTGCCGAAGCGGCAGCGGCCGAACTCGATGCCTTCGAGGCCGGGCCCTGGGGCCGCAAGTTCCCCACAGTGGTGGCCGCCTGGCGCCGGGCTTGGGATCGGGTGATTCCGTTCTTTGCATTCGCGCCGTCCATCCGCCGGGTGATCTACACGACCAACGCCATCGAGAGCATCAACGCGCGACTGCGCAAGATCATCAAGACGCGAGGGCACTTCCCCAGCGACGACGCGGCCGCCAAGCTGATCTGGCTGGCGCTGCGCAACATCACGGCCGACTGGGGGCGCGCGGCCAAAGAGTGGCGAGAGGCGATGAATCAGTTTGCCATCGCCTACGGCGATCGCTTCATGCGAGCCGCCGTTTAGCATGAGACCGACTTGCCCACCGCGTCGGTCGTTCGTCGCAAGCGACGCCCGCCGCCGTGGACAAGTCTACGAAGCGCCTTGCACACAAAAATTCAGACAGCCCC
>NZ_BCUU01000223.1 GCF_001591385.1 Variovorax soli NBRC 106424 | reverse complement strand
GCTCGCGGCGCGCCAGGCCAGTTCCACCTCGTGCGCGGCCGCGGCCAGCTCCGTTTCGTTGACGATCATCGGCGGCCCGCGCCGCGCGGTGGCGCCCACGATGGCGCAGCCCTCGGGCGCCTCGGCCTGCGCGATGCGCACCATCATCTCCGTGGTGGCCTGGGACGAGTTGGGGTTGATGAGCAGGATGTCGGGCATGCGTGTTGGTGTTTCTGTCAGGACGTCAGGGTGTTCAGTTCACGCGGACGCGATGGACCAAGCACTGCTGTGACGCGGGCATGCGCCATTGTCGCTATCCGGCTGCGTGCAGCGTGCGCCGGTACTGCACCGCTTCGGCCACGTGCGCCGCGCCCACGGCCTGCGCGCCGGCCAGGTCGGCGATGGTGCGCGCCACCTTCAGCGCCCGGTGCGTGCCCCGTGCCGACCAGCCCAGCTTGGCGGCGGCGCTGCGCATCAGCTGCATGGCGGGCTCGTCGAGCATGGCGTGGGTGTCGATGTCCGCGCCCTGCAGTGCCTGGTTGGGCCGGCCCTGGCGCGCCAGGGCCCGTTCGCGCGCAGCCGCCACGCGCGCGCGGATGGCGGGCGTGGCCTCGCCGGGCGGCGCGCCGAGCAGCTCCTGCGGCGCCAGCGCGGGCACTTCCACATGCAGGTCGATGCGGTCCAGCAGCGGCCCGCTGAGCTTGCCCTGGTAGCGCGCCACCTGGTCGGGCGAACAGCGGCAGGCCTTCAGCCGCGAGCCCAGGTGGCCGCAGGGGCAGGGGTTCATGGCCGCGACGAGCTGGAAGCGCGCCGGGAACTCGGCGCGCCGCGCGGCCCGCGCGATGGTGATGTGGCCGGTTTCGAGCGGCTCGCGCAGCGCCTCCAGCGCCTGGCGCGAGAACTCCGGGAATTCATCGAGGAACAGCACACCGTGATGCGCCAGCGAGATCTCGCCCGGCCGGGGCGGCGAGCCGCCGCCCACCAGCGCGACGGCGCTGGCGCTGTGGTGCGGGGCCGCCGTGGGCCGCTGCATCCAGTGCTCGGGGCGGAAGCGCCCGGCCAGGCTGGCAATGGCAGCGCTCTCGAGCGCCTCCTGGGTGTTCATGGGCGGCAAGAGGCCGGCAAAGCGGTGCGCCAGCATCGACTTGCCCGATCCGGGCGGCCCGGTCATGAGCAGGCTGTGTCCGCCGGCTGCCGCGATCTCCAGCGCGCGCTTGGCGGCGGCGTGGCCTTTCACGTCGGCCAGGTCGGGCAGCGCAGCATGCGTGCCGGCCGGCGCACCGGACTCGATGCGCGACAGGCCCTGGCCCGCCTCGGCGCTCTCGGGCGGCGCGCTGCCTTCGGGCAGGAAATGGGTCACCACGTCCAGCAGGTGCCCCGCGCCATACACATGGGTGCCCGGCACCAGCGCCGCTTCGTGCGCGCTGGCCTGCGGCAGCACCAGCCGCGCCACGTCCGACTCCGGCGCC
>NZ_BCUU01000222.1 GCF_001591385.1 Variovorax soli NBRC 106424 | reverse complement strand
GGGTGGATTCAACCGGTCGTCGCAACACCGGGTTAAGCGGCAGATTTTATGTACTCGTTGAGTGCTTCAGCCGGCGTTCTCCAACCAAGCGTTTTGCGTGGCCTGTTGTTCAAGGTTCTGGCTACGGCTTGGATCTCTTGCTCACTCCACCGAGACAGGTCGGTGCCTTTGGGGAAGTATTGGCGCAGCAGCCCGTTCGTGTTCTCGTTCGTGCCCCGCTGCCATGGACTGTGAGGGTCGGCAAAGAACACCTTCACCCCAGATTCGATGGTGAATCGCGCATGGTCAGACAGTTCCTTGCCACGATCCCAAGTCAATGACTGCCACAGCTGGGCAGGCAGCGTGGTCACTGTTCTCTTGAGCGCATCGGCCATGGTGACAGCACCGTAGCCGGCCAGCGCGGGGCCGTTCTTCGTGCGAGGAATCTGCCCATAGCCTTTCTCGCGAGGCAAGTGCACGAGCATGGTGAATCGGCTTGTCCTCTCCACCAGCGTTCCAATGGCCGACCTGTCCAGGCCGATGATCAAGTCCCCCTCCCAGTGACCGGGCACGGCACGATCTTCTGCCTCAGCAGGTCGGCTTGAGATCATCACTTCTTCACTGACATGAGCCCATGCTTTAGCTTGGGCCCTGGCCCGCGGCACGCGCAACGCACGCCCCGTGCGCAAATAGCTCACCAGTTCTCGCTTGAGGGCACCTCTGCCCTGGATGTAGAGCGCCTGGTAGATGGCTTCATGGGAAATGCGCATGGATCGATCATGCGGGAAGTCGACCTGCAGCCGAGCGGCAATTTGCTCGGGCGACCAGCCGTTGACCCATTTGCGGTCACCACGGTGCGGCTTATTCCGGCCAATGAAGGGAGCTTGCCGGGGCCCAGTGACTTCACGCCCTCGGGCATCATGTATCTTGCCCTCCAGGCGCTCCTGGACATACTTGCGCAGTTGTGGGTTCGTCATTAGCTTGGCCGGCTTGGGCCTCTTGGCCACCAACTCGGACTTCCACTGCGCGACCGACGCTCGGTACTCGAGTTTGCCGCTGCGCGTCGCTGCGTTACGAGTCAGCTCTCGGGAAACGGTTGAAGGGCTCCGGCCCAAGCGGCGGGCTATCTCCCTCACCCCAATGTCTTGGGCTCGTAAAAGAGCGATCTCTTCTCGCTCGGCGAACGACAGATACCTTCCAGAGATGGGGCTCGACAGGAACAATGGCATGCCGCCACGATGACGGAACCAGCGTGCGCCAGCCGGCTGAGAGACGCCCACGGCCTCAGCTGCCTTCTCACTCGTGATTCCAGTTGCAATCTGCTCCCAGAACTGTCGTTCCACTTCCCTTCGAAGCGAAGGAGCACCAGGCGAGCGCATTGCCGCTCGCCCCGTCAACTCCTGCATCCAACCCGCGGGTCTTCCCATAGCACCTCCATGATTGAAGGTGTTGCGACGACCGGTTGAATCCACCC
>NZ_BCUU01000221.1 GCF_001591385.1 Variovorax soli NBRC 106424 | reverse complement strand
GCCGCCGTCGGGCACCGGTGTGCCTGGCGGCCGCACGGCGGGCTTGCGTGCTTCCTGCCGCGCTTCCTGGGCCGGCCCCAGGCGCTCCTGCAATTCGCGGTAGCGCGCCTCCTGCTCTGCCAGGCGGTTTCGCATCTCTTCGAGCTGCTGGCTCTGCGCATCGAGCTGCTGCTGCAATGCATCCACGCGCTTGGCCGTCGGCACCGCGTTGCGCCCGGACTTGTTCTGCTGCGCCTGCACGGCCGAAGCAGCGCACGCCAGGCATGAGCACAGCACGAGCAAGCGCAACCTGCGCCGGTGGAATGTCTGCATGAGCCCCCTCGCCCTTCATTCTTTGTTTCGAATTGCTTGGGGCAAACAGACTACGCGTTACCTTCATTCACATGCAAGGCGGAAGTTGCAAACAAAAGTAAACCCCTTTCAACGCAAGCACCGCTGTCACAAGGTTGATGCACCGGCCTATCTGCCGGCACACCCGACACGCGAACACACCGCATGAATGGTGCGCTTCTTGCAGCTCAAGCCGGCATGTCGAACGGCTGACTCGCCGGTGTGACAGTCGCATCGCAGTCACCAAACCGGGCTCCACCGCGCATGCAGGCACGTGCCTTCACAGCTGCGGTGTGTGGGCCATCACCACCGTCATGCCGGTGTGACACATGCGCCATCGCGGGGCAGCGCAGCGAACGCGGGCACTACGTACTCAATTGCGCATAGGCGCCCTCGCAACCCGCATGCCTGCTGGGAAGCGCCACGAGCCGAATCACGAAAAGTACGTACTGGCCCCGAAGTTGCAGTGCGCGTCGGTCGATTTGCGATCGTGCAAGTCGATCGCGTGTCCTTGCGTTTCATCAACCAATCTGGAGGCTTCATGAAAAAGACACTCATAGCGTCTGCGATCGCCTTTGCATTCAGCGGCGCAGCGTTCGCTGCAAACGACCAGACCACGGGAAGCGGCGATGGCGGAACGAACGTATCGCTCGACAACAACCAGGTGACTGTGGATGCGAGCAGGAGCGACAGCAGCACCAACACCAGAACCAGCACCGACAGCAGCACGCACACGCGTACCCGCACCGGTGCCGCGGAGGCCAACGCGGCGCGTTCGGCTGCGCTGAACAACGGCTCGACCGGCACGTTCAGCAATGCGTTCAACACCACGAAAGTGGTCGCACTGAGCAGGCTCGAAGGCACCGTCACCGGCAACAACATCCACGGTATCGGGAACACGGCTTACAACGAAGGCTCGGCGGCCGGCGGCAAGGGCTACGGCGGGCGCGGCGGTGCCGGCGGAACCGGCAATGCAACGGGCAGCGGCACCGGTGGCACCGGCCAGGGTGGCGTCGGGGCTCGCGGCGCGGTCGGCGCCGAAGGCGGCTCGGCCTCCAACGGCAATGTCAGCAACGGCAGCGCCACCAACGGCAGCTCTGGCGATGCCGGCAACGGCGGACGCGGCACGGGCGGTGGCGCCAATGGCTCGAGCGAAAGCGGCAGAGCCTCCTCCAGCGGCGGTGACGGCGGACGCGGCGGCTCGAGCGGCGATAGCGGCCGCGGCGGAAGCAGC
>NZ_BCUU01000220.1 GCF_001591385.1 Variovorax soli NBRC 106424 | reverse complement strand
TCGCGGTGCGCTGGTTCTATCGTGTTTCATGGGCTGAGGGCGTGCGGCCCCCACCCCTGCCCTCCCCCAGCGGGGGAGGGAGCAAGAAGGCTCAGGTCTTGAACTGGTCCTTCAGGCCCGCCCAGCAGTCGGCGTAGTCGGTGTCGAGCGACGGGCTGTGGAGTGCGGACGCGGTGGGAATGAAGCGGTAGCGGCTCTCGAACATGAAGGCCAGCGTGTTGTCCAGCTTCTGCGGCTTGAGGTCGGCATGGCTGGCCTTGTCGAAGGCTTCCTCGTCCGGGCCGTGCGGCACCATGGCGTTGTGCAGGCTGGCGCCGCCGGGCTTGAAGCCGCCCGGCTTGGCGTCGTACTCGCCGTACACCAGGCCCATGAACTCGCTCATCACGTTGCGGTGGTACCAGGGCGGACGGAAGGTGTCTTCCATGACCAGCCAGCGCGGCGGGAAGATGACGAAGTCGCAGTTGGCCGTGCCGGGCGTGTCGCTGGGCGAGGTGAGCACGGTGAAGATGGACGGATCGGGATGGTCGAAGCTGATCGAGCCGATGGTCATGAAGTTGGCCGTGTCGTACTTCACCGGCGACAGGTTGCCGTGCCAGGCCACCACGTTGAAGGGCGAATGGCTGGTGGGCGCCGTCCAGAAGCGGCCGCCAAACTTCTTCACCAGCTCGTAAGCCACCTTGCCGTCCTGCTCGGCGTGCTCGTAGGCGGCCACCGGCGCCTGGAAGTCGCGCGCATTGGCCAGGCCGTTGGAGCCGATGGGGCCCAGCTCGGGCAGGCGGAACTGCGCGCCGTAGTTCTCGCACAGGTAGCCGCGCGACGGTCCGTCGGGCAATGCCACCTTGAACACCACGCCGCGCGGCACCAGCGCGATCTCGCCCGGCTTGATCTCCAGCACGCCCATCTCGCTGGTGATGACCACCCGGCCCTGCTGCGGCACGAAGAGGATCTCGCCGTCGGCATTGACGAAGGCGCGGCGCTCCATCGAGCGGCCGGCCATGTAGATGTGCGCGGCCACGCCCTGCTGCGCATCGGCGTCGCCGTTGGCGCACATGGTGTGCACGCCGTCCACGAAGTCGATGTCGGCCAGGTTGGCCGGCAGGGGCGAGGGGTGCCAGCGCATCGGCTCGGGCGGCACGGCAATGGCGCGGTCGCCGCCGGTGTGCCAGTGGGGCTGCGCATACGGCTGGTAGCGGCCCGCCACCACCGAGGGCTGGCGGCGATACAGCCAGCTGCGGCGGTTCTCGTGGCGCGGCGCGGTGAAGGCCGAACCGGAGATCAGCTCGGGGTACAGGTCGAAGGGCGCGCGCTGCGGGCTGTTGCGGCCCTGCGGCAGCGCGCCGGCCACCGCCTCGGTGGCGTACTCGTTGCCGAAGCCGCTCTGGTAGCGGCGCTCGCTGGTGTGTGACGAACTCATGGTTTCTTTGCTCCCGAAAATGAATGAAGGCGGTCAGGCGTCGCGCGCGGCGGCCAGCGCCTCGCGCAGGACCGGCAGCGATCCGATGTGGTTGGCCAGCAGGAGCACCAGACGCGCGTTGAGCGCATGGCTTTCCTCGGTGGAGAGGCCCTGATGGGTTTCGATGAGCGCTTCGTAGAAGTCGTCCGGCGACTCCAGGTGCGCGTCGGTGATCAGGGGTTGGTCTTGCCCCCTCTCCCTCTGGGAGAGGGCTGGGGTGAGGGCGGGCGCGA
>NZ_BCUU01000219.1 GCF_001591385.1 Variovorax soli NBRC 106424 | reverse complement strand
GAAGGTGCAGGCGCCGGGGCGGCATCGCTGCCGCCGCCGCAAGCCTGCAGCAGCGCCACGCCGGCGGTGCCCAGGCCCAGGCCGAAGATCTTGCGGCGGCTCAGGCGCGCTTCGATCAGGTCGCTGAAGGACGGATTGCTGGTGGTGTTGTGGCCGATGTCGTCGGGGTCGATGGTGACGACGTCCGCTCGCTTGTCTGCGCTCATGAACTTGAACCTTCGTGGGTCGTGGTTGAAAAAATCAACCCGCGAGCCTAGAAGGCCAATGTGACGCCCAAAAGTCATGCCGCCCCGACCGGGCCCCCACGACCCCCGCTACCTGCGTGCCGGCTTCACTGCTTGGGCCACAGGGCCCACAGCCGCAGCGGCTGGTCCATGCGGGCCGCGAACCGGCCCGCATCCGGCCCGGTGCCGGCGAAGTAGTCGGCCCGCACCGCACCGAGGATCGCGCTGCCCGTGTCCTGCGCCACCACCAGCTTCTGCAGTTGCGCGACCGGGCCGTTGGAGGCCAGCCACACCGGCGTGCCGTACGGAATGCTGTCCCGGTCCACCGCGATCGACCGGCCGGCCGTGAGCGGCACGCCCTGCGCACCGCGCGGGCCGAAGGCGGCGTCGACCTCGGTCATCGCTTCTTCACGGAAGAACACGTAGCGCGGGTTGCTCCACAAGAGCTGCGGCAGGCGCTGCGGGTTGGCTGCCACCCAGGCCTTGGTGGCATCGGGCCAGGGATTGATGCGCGTCACGCCCTGGCTCAGCAGCCATTGGTTGACGCTGCGGTAGGGCTGCTCGTTGGAGCCCGCGAAGGCCAGGCGCACCAGGCGCTGGCTGCCGTCGGGCTCAGTGATGCGCAGGCGCCCCGAGCCCTGGATCTGCAGCATGAGCGCGTCGATGGGGTCGCTCATCCACGCGATCTCGCGCCCGCGCAACGCCGCCTGCGCCTCGGGCAGCGTGTCGATTTCCTGGCGCGTGTACCAGGGGCGGCGCGGCACGAGTCCCGCCGGCGGCTGGTACAGCGCGATGGTGTTCGTGGCCGTGGGCCGGCGCGTGGCCTCGTAGATCGGCTCGAAGTAGCTGGTGAGCTTGCCCTCGCTCTGTCCGGCCAGGGATTCCACGCGATAGGGCTGCAGCCGCTGCATCATCCAGCTGCGCTGGCCTTCCGTGTCGGCCAGGGCCATCTGCCGCACCTCGCCGCACAGGGGCGCGAACGCAGCGTTGGGCCGCGCGCAGTTGGCGACCAGGGCGATCCAGGCCTCGTGCAATGCGTCGTCATTGAAGCCGGGCAGCTCGCTCCAGCTGGCGGGCACCCAGCGGCTCTTGGGATGGGCCAGCGAGCCGGTCAGCGGCGGCAGCGTGTCGGGGCGCGTCTGCGGTGCGGGCGTCGACGGCACGGCATCGGGCGGCGGCAGCGAACGGCTCGCGCATCCGGCCAGCGTTGCTACGATCACCGCTGCGCACAGCGCAAGAAAACCTCTATTCATATGGCTTTGATTTTGCTCGAAGCGCTTGGCGCGCTTCTCGTCCTGGTGCTGATCGTGTGGTGGACCATGTTCTCGGGCCGCAAGGGCGGCGAACTCGATTCGCACGTGCAGGAAAAATCTGACAGCCCGCCGGATGAAACGAAGAGAAACACCTGAGCCGGCCGGCCAGGCGTTCTTCGCTCCCCATAATCGACGGCTTCCAAGTCATGTGAGGATCAATATGAAGAAGTTCGCTCTGTCCATCGTCGCGGCCGGCGTCCTGCTCGGCGGCTGTGCCGACATGTCGCAAACCCAGAAGTCCACCGGCATCGGTGCGGGCGCGGGTGCGCTGGCGGGTGCAGCCATCGGCTCGCTCACGGGCGGCGACCGCGGCGCCATCGCTGCGGGCGC
>NZ_BCUU01000218.1 GCF_001591385.1 Variovorax soli NBRC 106424 | reverse complement strand
AGCGCGCACTGCCCGCGGCCGACGCGCAGGCCCGCGCGCAGCCGCCGGCCGCCGTTGACGCCTGGTGGACGAACTTCGGCGACCCGGTGCTCGAGCAGGTGGTGACGCAGGCGCAGCGCCAGAACCCGGGCGTGCGCATTGCTGCCATGCGCATCCTCGAATCTCGAGCGCTGCTGGGCATTGCCGGCAGTGGCCTGTACCCGCAGGTGCAGGAGGTTTCCGCCAGCGCCCCGCGCACCGGCCAGCGGCAGTCGCGCGGCGCCGACACGGCCTTCTGGAGCGCCGGCGCCGGCTTCGACATCGCCTGGGAGATGGACTTCTGGGGCAAGTACCGGCGCGGCATCGAATCGGCCGACGCCGGCTACTTCGCCAGCATCGCGCAGTACGACGATGCGCAGGTGCTGGTGGCGGCGCAGGCCGCCAGCCTGTACGGCAGCATCCGCACCACCGAGCTTCGCCTTCGCATCGCGCACGAGAACGCGGCGATCCAGAAGCGCAGCCTGGAGATCACCGAGCGCCTGTTCAAGAGCGGCAACGAATCCGAGCTCGACGTGCAGCAGGCCCGCTCGCAGTATCTGGGCACGCTGGCCGTCATTCCCGAGCTGGAGAGCGCGCTGCGCCAGACGCAGAACGCCCTGGGCGTGCTGCTGGCGCGCCCGCCCGGGCCGTTGCCCGAAATGGAGGCCGGCAAGGGCGTGATCCCGCAAGCCTCGCTCGCGCTCATCGTCGACATGCCTGCCGATCTCTTGCGGCGCCGCCCCGACGTGCGCACCGCCGAAATGCTGCTGGCGGCCCAGTCCGCGCAGATCGGCGTGAGCGAGGCGGCGCTCTATCCCTCGATCGCGCTGGGCGGCACCGTGGGCCTGTCGGCCACCTCGCTCGCCTCGTCGCCCACCACCCTGTCCTGGGGCGTGGGCCCGGCCCTGGTGTGGAATGTGTTCGACCATGGGCGCCTCTCCAACCAGGTGCTGGTGCAGGACGCGCGCTTCCAGCAGCTGAACGAGCAGTACCAGGACACGGTGCTGCGCGCCGCCCGCGAGATGGACGACTCGGCCACCGCCTTTGCCAGCAGCCGCACCCAGGTCGACATCCTGCAGGAGGCAGTGCGCGCGGCCCGTCGCTCGCTGGAGATCGCCAACGTGCAGTACCGCGAGGGCCTGATCGACTTCGAACGCGTGCTCGATTCGCAGCGCACCCTGTTCAGCCAGCAGGACCGGCTGGCGAGCACGCAAGGCAGCGTGGTGCAGAGCCTGGTGGCGCTGTACAAGGCCATGGGCGGCGGCTGGCAGGCTGGCCGCGAGCGCCCGCTGCTCGACGAGGGCACGCGCCGCGCCATGGCCGAGCGCAGCCACTGGAAGACATTGCTGGACGAACCGCTGCCGCCCCCGGATGTGCAGCCCCAGCCGGCGCAACGGAGCAATGACAAGCCATGAGCCAGGACACCGCAACCTCTTCCCCCGTGCCCGACGCGCCGCCCGCGGCCGGCAAGGGCACGCGCATCGGCGCGCTCGTGGTGGCTGCGCTCATCGTCGGCAGCCTGGTCCTCTACTTCGTGGGCGACCGGCTCACGCCCAGCACCTCGCAGGCCCGCGTGCAGGCCTTCGTGGTGCCGGTGGCGGCCGAGGTGGCGGGCAAGGTGCTGGCGGTGCACGTGCGCGACAACGACGAGGTGACGCCGGGGCAAGTGCTGCTGGACATCGACCCGGAGCCCTTCCGCATCGCGCTGCGGCGCGCGCAGGCCGACTATGAATCGGTGCGCCGTTCCGTGCAGGGCTCGGAAGCGGGCGTGGATGCGGCGCGTGCCGCGCTGGTCGCGGCCGAAGCCAACCGCGACATGGCGCAGCGCGACGCCAGCCGGCTCGAGCGCCTGCACGCCG
>NZ_BCUU01000217.1 GCF_001591385.1 Variovorax soli NBRC 106424 | reverse complement strand
GGGCGCGGCGGGCGTCTGTGCAAAGCCGGAGACGCCGGCGGTGAGCACGCTCAGGCCGAGCGCGAGGGAAACGAGCAGTTTCTTCATTTTGTAGAACTCTTTCGTGCCTGCTTTTTCTGGTGGATCAGAGTGCCTCGCGCCCGGTCTCGCCGGTGCGGATGCGCACGACCTGCTCCAGGTCGTAGACAAAGATCTTGCCGTCGCCGATCTTGCCCGTGCGGGCAGCGCCTTCGACGGCCTCGATGACGCGGTCGACCAGTTCGTCGGCCACGGCCGCTTCGATCTTCACCTTCGGCAGGAAGTCGACGACGTATTCGGCGCCGCGGTAGAGCTCGGTGTGGCCCTTCTGGCGGCCGAAGCCCTTCACCTCGGTGACGGTGATGCCCTGCACGCCGATGGCCGAGAGCGCTTCGCGCACCTCGTCGAGCTTGAAGGGTTTGATGATGGCTGTGACCAGCTTCATGGACGTTCTCCTTGGAATAGTCTGGAGCCCGCGCCGCCGACGAGGGCGGTCGCAGGCCTGTGCATTACAGCGTCTTGGTCAGGGCCACGATGAAGCGGGCCTTGTTGGGGTTGAGGGTCTTGCCGTCCGCGCCGGTCACCTCGAAGGCGCTGCCCTTGTTGGCGCCCTGCACATAGCCGCCCAGGGACAGGCCGCCGCCGAAGTCGTACGAAGCGCCCACGTTGTAGTCGTAGTAGTTCTGCGCGACGGTGTTGTCCTTGATGTCGGAGGCGAAGAAGGTGTAGCCCACCGCCGCCTTGAGCGTGAGCTTGGGCACCACCTCGTAGGCGTAGCCCAGGTTCAGGTAGCCGGTGTTGCGCCCCGACAGGCCCGAGCCGGCCTTGGCGCCGGCCCAGTTGAAGTAGTCGTCCGAGACGGTGTGCGAGTACTTCAGGGTGAAGGCGCCAAAGGCGCTGGCGTAGCTGCCCGAGCCGTAGATTTCCCAGGTGTTGCCTTGCGTGGCGCCGGGGTAGATGTAGCCCAGGGTGCCCACGTCCCAGTCCAGGCCGCCGGCCTTGAACTTGTAGCCGCCGTAGACGTCCATCTCGATGGAGTTGCCGTCCATCCAGTTGACGCTGGAGTTCCAGTTGCCGATGTAGAAGCCGCTTTCGTGGGCGTAGTCGAAGCCGCCCTGGAGGGCCGGCTTGACGGCGCTGGTCTTGAAGTTGCCGTTGCTGCCCAGCACGTCCTGGTCCTGGCCGCGGAACTTGTAGTTGGTGGTCAGCGTGACGTTGGCCGTGATGGGGGATGCTTCCGCAGGCGCTGCCGCTGCCTGTGCCAGGGCGGCGTTCGAGACGGTCAGGCCGGCGGCCAGAATGGCCAGGGCCAGTGCGGATTTGCGGTGCATCATTGGGGGGCTCCTCGGTTTGCTGGTTGGTGGTTGGTAGACAACCCATCCATAGCAGGGACCGTGCCAAAGTGTGTCAGCGGCTTCACATTTGCTGCGGAAGACACCGGATCTAGGTTGAAGAAACGTACAAGACGCCAGGTGGTGCGGCGGCGCGCCGCACCAAACTGGTGAAAGGGAGGAAAGTGAGTCTGTCTTTGGTGCAAAGCCGCGCCCTGCTGGGCCTTGATGCGGCACCGGTCACCGTCGAGGTGCATCTGGCCAATGGCCTGCCCAGCTTCACGCTGGTGGGCCTGGCCGACGTGGAAGTGAACGAAGCGCGCGAGCGGGTGCGCTGCGCCATCCAGAACGCCGGGCTGGAATTCCCCAACAACAAGCGCATCACCGTGAACCTGGCGCCGGCCGACCTGCCCAAGGACTCCGGCCGCTTCGATCTGCCCATCGCCCTGGGCATCCTGGCGGCCAGCGGGCAGGTCGATGCGGCGCGGCTGGCCGGCCACGAGTTCGCCGGCGAGCTGTCGTTGTCCGGCGAGCT
>NZ_BCUU01000216.1 GCF_001591385.1 Variovorax soli NBRC 106424 | reverse complement strand
CTTGCGGCATCTCCAACTCCGCTGCGTTGTTCGACGCCGCTTGCCCCCACCCCTGCCCTCCCCCAGAGGGGGAGGGAGAAAAACCTAAACGCGGCCCATTGCGAAACCCTTGGCGATGTAGTGCCGCACGAACCAGATCACGATCGCACCCGGCACGATGGTCAGCACGCCGGCGGCGGCCAGCGTGGCCCAGTCCATGCCCGAGGCGCTGACGGTGCGCGTCATGGTGGCCACGATGGGCTTGGCGTTCACGCTGGTGAGGGTGCGTGCCAGCAGCAGTTCCACCCAGCTGAACATGAAGCAGAAAAACGCCGCCACGCCCACCCCTGCCTTGATGAGCGGCAGGAAGATGGTGAGGAAGAAGCGCGGAAACGAATAGCCGTCGATGTAGGCCGTCTCGTCGATCTCGCGCGGGATGCCGCTCATGAAGCCTTCCAGGATCCACACCGCCAGCGGCACGTTGAACAGGAGGTGCGCCAGCGCCACGCCCAGATGCGTGTCCATCAGCCCCACCGTGCTGTAGAGCTGGAAGAAAGGCAGCAGGAACACTGCGGGCGGCGTCATCCGGTTGGTGAGCAGCCAGAAGAACACATGCTTGTCGCCCAGGAACGAGTAGCGCGAGAAGGCGTAGGCCGCGGGCAGCGCCACCGTGAGCGAGATCACCGTGTTGATGGCCACGTAGATCAGGCTGTTGATGTAGCCCGAGTACCAGGACTCGTCGGTGAAGATGCGCACGTAGTTGGCCCACGTGAACTGCATCGGGAAGAACGAGAAGCTGGAGAGGATCTCCTCGTTCGTCTTGAAGCTCATGTTGACCATCCAGTAGATGGGCAGCAGTGCGAACACGAGGTACAGCACCAGGAAGATGCTGCGCTTGCGGAAGCGTCGTTGGTCGTTCATGGCGTGCACCTCCTATTCCTTGGCCTCGGTGTCCTGCGCGCCCACCCGCTGCATCCAGTTGTAGAGCATGAAGCACAACAGCAGGATGATCAGGAAGTAGATGAGCGAGAACGCGGCGGCCGGCCCCAGGTCGAACTGGCCCACGGCCTTTTGCGTGAGGTACTGGCTCAGGAAAGTGGTGGCATTGCCCGGGCCGCCGCCGGTGAGCACGAAGGGCTCGGTGTAGATCATGAAGCTGTCCATGAAGCGCAGCAGCACCGCGATCATGAGCACGCCGCGCATCTTGGGCAGCTGGATGTAGCGGAACACCGCGAACTTGCTGGCACCGTCGATGCGCGCAGCCTGGTAGTACGCATCGGGAATGGAGCGCAGGCCGGCAAAGCACAGCAGCGCCACCAGCGGCGTCCAGTGCCACACGTCCATCACCAGCACGGTGAACCAGGCGTCGCGGGCATTGCCGGTGTAGTTGTAGTCCACGCCGAGCTTTTGCAGCGCAAAGCCCAGCAGGCCGATATCGGCGCGGCCGTAGATCTGCCAGATGGTGCCCACCACGTTCCAGGGAATGAGCAGCGACAGCGCCACCACCACCAGCACCGCCGAAGCCTTCCAGCCGGTGGCCGGCATGGACAGCGCCAGCATGATGCCCAGCGGAATCTCCACCAGCAGCACCGCCAGCGAGAAGCCCAGCTGCCGCAGCAGCGCCGCGTGCAGCTCGTCGTCGCGCATCACCGAGGCGAACCATTCGGTGCCCACGAACACGCGGCGCTCGGGCGAGATGATGTCCTGCACCGAATAGTTCACCACCGTCATCAACGGCAGGATGGCCGAGAAGGCCACGCAGATGAACACCGGCAGCACCAGCAGCCAGGCCTTCTGGTTGATGGGCTTGATGGTCGAGTTCATGGCTTTTCTCCTTCCCCTTCCCCCTCTGGGGGAAGGTCGGGATGGGGGCAGGCCTCTATTGCAATGCCAGCACCGGCGCA
>NZ_BCUU01000215.1 GCF_001591385.1 Variovorax soli NBRC 106424 | reverse complement strand
CCGGGCTTGCCGCCGCCGGTGCGGGCGCCGCTGCCGCCGGTGCAGGCGCGGCCGCGCCCTCTTCCACGTCCAGCGTGAGAACCACCGAGCCTTCGCTCACCTTGTCGCCCACCTTCACGGCCACCGCCTTCACGGTGCCGGCATGGCTGGAGGGAATCTCCATCGAGGCCTTGTCCGATTCGACCGTGATCAGCGACTGCTCCGCCTTGATCTTGTCGCCCGCCTTCACCAGCACCTCGATGACCGCCACTTCGGCGAAGTCTCCAATGTCGGGCACCTTGATTTGTTGTTCGCTCATTGCCTACACCTTCAATTTGAGTGTGAATACGTCGACCGGTCCGGCCGAGTTGCGATCGAATTCGCAGGCGGCATCGATGCCCGCCTTGGCCACTTCGCGCGCATTGCGCGCCTTGCCGTAAGCCGCATGCATCGCGCCGAGCGCAAAGCTGCGGCCCGAGCCGATGCTCCAGAACTCCTTGAACTCGAACACCTCGCGATAGCTGTACACGCCGTAGATGCCGCTGGCATTGGCGATGAGCATCGTGAACTGGCTCGACTCATAGGGGTCGTGATCGTCTTCCTTGGTCTGCAGGAAGTAGCTTTCCTTGAGCACCGGATGCAGCCGGGTCAGCGTGCGGAAGATGTCGTCCTTGCTGCCCAGGCGCAGCTCCTCGCGGGGCTGCGCGGCCAGCGCATGCCGCAGCACGAGAAAGTGCGCGGCCGCGCCGGCGGCTGCAAAGACGCTCTTGTCCTGCGCGTCCGGCACCACGAAGGCCTTGCTGTTGGCCTCCATGCGATGCGACAGGCGCGTGTCCCCGAACGTGACCAGCGTGTCCGCCATCAGTGCCACCTGGCCGCCTTTGCGGACGGCCACCACCGTGGTCATGCTGTGACCCGAAGCCGGTGGCTTACAGCAGGATGCGGCGGTAGTCCGCCAGCACCTGGCCCAGGTACGCGTTGAAGCGCGCCGCCGCAGCCCCGTCGATCACGCGGTGGTCGTAGGACAGCGACAGCGGCAGCGTCAGGCGCGGCACGAACTGCTTGCCGTCCCACACCGGCTTCATCTGGCCCTTGGACAGGCCGAGGATCGCCACCTCGGGCGCATTGATGATCGGCGTGAAGTGCGTGCCGCCGATGCCGCCCAGCGAGCTGATGGAGAAGCAGCCGCCCTGCATGTCGGCCGCGCCCAGCTTGCCGTCGCGCGCCTTCTTGGCCAGCTCGCCCATTTCCTGGCTGATCTGCAGGATGCCCTTCTTGTCGGCGTCCTTGAGCACCGGCACCACCAGCCCGTTGGGCGTGTCGGCCGCGAAGCCGATGTGGTAGTACTGCTTGTAGACCAGGGCGTCGCCGTCCAGGCTGGTGTTGAACTCGGGGAACTTCTTGAGCGCCGCCACCACCGCCTTGATCACGAAGGCCAGCATGGTCACCTTGATGCCGGACTTCTCGTTCTCCTTGTTGGTGGAGACGCGGAAGGCTTCCAGCTCGGTGATGTCCGCTTCGTCGTTGTTGGTGACGTGCGGGATCATCACCCAGTTGCGGTGCAGGTTGGCGCCGCTGATCTTCTTGATGCGCGAGAGCTCCTTGCGCTCGAAGTTGCCGAACTTGCTGAAGTCCACCTTCGGCCACGGCAGCAGGTCCAGGCCCACGCCCGAGCCGCCCGCCGGGCGCGCAGCGGCTGCGGCCTTGGGCACCACCTGGCCGCTCATGACGGCGCGGGTGAAGTTCTGCACGTCTTCCTGGGTGATGCGGCCCTTGGCGCCGCTGCCCTTCACTTCTTCCAGCGCCACGCCCAGCTCGCGTGCGAACTTGCGCACCGAGGGCGAGGCATGCGGCAGCTGGCCCGTGGGCGCAACCGTCGGATCGTGCGCCGGGGCCGCCGCAGCCGGTGCCGATGCAGCAGGCGCAGGCGCGGGG
>NZ_BCUU01000214.1 GCF_001591385.1 Variovorax soli NBRC 106424 | reverse complement strand
GGCGTCAGCACGGCGCGCACGCGGCCACCGCCGGTGTTGCTGGCGCCGGGCGCCGGCGGCGCACCGTTCACGCTGAAGGTGTCGTTGCTCTGGTCGTAGACGATGAGCGGGCCGGTGGTCTCGTCGTTCACCTTGGCGCCCACCAGGCGCCGCATCACGGCGCGGCGGATGAACTTCACGTTGTCGGCGCGGCTGTCGTATTCGATGACCTCCGATTCACCTTCGATCCACTCGTCGCTACCGGGCGGGCCGTCGCGCCGCTGCTTGTAGTAGGCCAGCTTGCCGGGCGGGGCCGTGACCACGCCGTACTGGTAGCCCTCGGGGTCCTGCCGCACGTCGATGCGGGTGCCGCGGATGATGATGGTGCCCTTGGTCACCACCACGTTGCCGGTGAAGACGCTCTCCTGCTTGAGGTCGTCGTAGCGCATGGCATCGGCTTCGATGTTCATCGGCTTGTCGCGGTCGGCCTTTTCGGCCCGCGCGGGGTTGCCCCCTGCGAGGGCCAGGGACACCAGGATGGCGCCCAGCGCCAGGCCGCCGAACCGGCCAGGCGACCGGCCGGGGGAGCTGAAAACAATGGGGGAAATTGTCATAGGGCACGAAACTTGCTCTGCCCATTGTAGGGGGCAAAAGCGGTGCCCCCGAGGAAATACACGCAGACTGTTGGCGTGTACCGCGCTGTCAGCCGTCCTGTCAGGCCTTGGCGGCCTGGCCGATCAGGTATTCGGTGATCTGCAGGGCGCGGTCCAGGCTGCGCGCCAGCTCGCCGTCCACATAGTAGCGGCCGGCCACGCCCAGGGCCGGGACGCCGCCCACCTGGTAATCGTTGGTCAGCTGGGTGGCACGCTTGATCTTGCCCGACACGGTGAAGGACTTGTACATCTCCGCGAACTTCTGACCGTCCAGGCCCGGCTGCTTGCTGGCCCAGTCGAGGATGGCGGCGTCGCCCATGATGGGCTGGCGCTGCTTGTGGATGGCCACGAAGATCTTGTCCTGGAATTCGTCCACCTTGCCCATCGCTTCGAGCGTGTAGTACAGGCGCTGCTTGCTTTCCACGTCGTTGCCGACGAAGGGCACCGGCACGCGCCGGAAGGAGGCATTGGCGGGCAGCTTCTTGAGCCAGGCCTCCAAGCGGGGCTCGAACTCGGCGCAGTGGGGGCAGTTGTACGAGAAGAACTCGAGCACCTCGACCTTGCCCGCGGGCGCGTCGACCGGCGCCGGCTTCTTCAGCTGGATGTAGTCGGTGCCGGCCTTGAAGGCGCCCTGCGCATGCGCGCCGGTGCTGGCGATGAAGGGAGCGACGCCGACGGTTGCGGCGGCCAGCGAAAAATCACGACGTTTCATTTGAATGGATCTCCTGTGCGGCTGACAGAGCCCCGCGGGGCGCGCGAAGTTCCACGCGCCCCGCGGAAGTTTTTCTAAGAGTTAACGCTGGACACGGACCAGGGCGGTTTCCAGGCCGCCGCTGTCCAGGCGCTCCTTCAGGCGGTCGGCATCGTCCTTCTTGTTGAAGGGGCCGGCCCGCACGCGGTAGACGGTGCGCCCGGCCTGCTCCCGTTCGGTGACCTTGGCCTCCACCCCCATGAGCGACAGCTTGGCCCGCTGGGCCTCGGCGTCGTCGTTGCTGCGGAAGGCACCCGCCTGCACGAAGTAGATGAAGGGATCGGGCCCACTGGACGCCGACGGCGCGGCGGAAGCCACCTGCGTGCCGCCGCCTGCGCGCGAACGAGCCAGGTCGCCGATGGGGTCGTCGGAATCGGGATTGACCCCGGCCGGCCCCTTGCCCTTGGGCGCGACCACCACCGGAACCGGTGCAGAAGTGGACGGGGTAACGCCGGCAATCGTGCCGCTCGCCGAGGGCGCCGAGCCGCCCGCTGCCGGGCCGGGCAGCGCCGGCGGCCTGGCCGCGCCGGCCTTGCCGGCCAGGGGCGCGTTCGGGTCCCAGTCCTTGTTGCGGCGGG
>NZ_BCUU01000213.1 GCF_001591385.1 Variovorax soli NBRC 106424 | reverse complement strand
GGCGGAGGCGGCGGCGGCGGAGGCGGCGGAGGCGGCGGAGGCGGAGGCGGCGGGGGACTGGACCCGTTGCAATGCTGCGCATTGCCTACATCCTTGTCGTTGCCGACGCCGCAATTGCCGGCGGCGGATGCGCTGGCGGCCAAGGCAAGAAGGGCCAGGGCGACGCAGCTTTGGCGGAAGACCTTGCCGTTCGCGCGGAGGACGGCGCCGGCTGTGAGTTTTTCGACGTAGTTCATAAGTATTCTCCTCAGCCACAAAATGCTGTAACTGAATACTTTTGAAGTTACGTCTTAGGTACTCATTTTCACAGGAAGGAATTCACACAAAAGGTTACGTAACTGTGCTGAGACAGTCACCGACTGTGTCTTTATGTTAAAAACCGCACAGTTTTCGGCGCCAAGAATAGGTCCGAGGTATTCATTTCAGGCGCCTCAGCACCGCCGAGTACTACTTTCAGCCCGCCTGCAACGCCGGCCCCAGGCCGATCGGCGCCGGCACCCGGTTGACGATGCGGGTGAACAGCTGGCGGTACTCCTCTTCCGGCTCGGCGCCGGCCAGCCCGTCGCGGTTGGCGCGAAAGGCGCTGTCCAGGTTGTCCCAGTCTTCCTGTGTCAGCACGCGTTCGGCCAGCGGCAGGATCTCCCGCTCTTCCAGGGCCATGTGTGACAGGTAGAAGTCGACATAGCGCTCCATCGCCGCCTCGAACTGCTCGCGCCGGCTTTCGCCCAGCATCTCGAAGGCCAGCAGGGCGTGCTCCACGTTGCGGATTTTTCGCTCGCCCCGCTCGTGGTCGTCGTCCAGCCGGTCCAGCAGCTCACGCGACATCGGCGTGCGCGCACGCAGCTTGGGGAACAGCAGTTCCGACTCCTTGCGGTGATGGCGCTTCTCGGGGAACTCGTCCACGTAGAACAGCATGGCCCGCAACGACGCGAAGTCCGGCAAGGTCTTGCGGTGCCGGTGCTCGGACAGCAGCAGCAGAATGGAACGGAGCATGGCGGCCAGCGCCGCATGCTCGTCTCGGATGATCCGGATGGTGTCGTGCATCTTGCACTCCTGGCTTGGTTGGGTGCCGCCAGCATCCCGCAATGCACCCGAGGGGGTTTTGCGCCAGATCAAGCTCCGCTTCTGCGGGCGCCGCATACTCGGCCCGCAACCAAGGAGTTCCGTATGACCATCTACCAGCGCATCCTCGTTCCCATCGACGGCAGCGAGACCGCGCAACGCGGCCTGCAAGAGGCCATCCGCCTTGCCAAGGCCGGCGGCGGGCAGCTGCGCCTGTTCCACGTCATCGACGATCTTTCCTTTGCGCTGGCCATGGATGCCTACGCCGGCCAGCAAGGCGACTGGCTGGCCACCATGCGCGAAGCCGGCGCGCGGGTGCTCAGCGACGCCAAGAGCGCGGCGGCCGCCGCCGGCGTGCCAGCCGAGGGCGTGCTGCACGAAACCGCCGGTACCCGGCTCGCTGATGCGGTCGCGGCCGAGGCCGCCAAGTGGCAGGCCGACCTGATCGTGCTGGGCACGCATGGCCGGCGCGGCGTCGGCCGCGTGCTGCTGGGCAGCGGCGCCGAGAGCGTTTTGCGCAGCGCGCCGATCCCGGTGCTGGTGGTGCGTTCGCAAGCGCCTGCCAAGCAGGCCCAAGCCGAGGCGCAGGCCGCGAACCCCCATGTGAGCGTGGTCACTGGCGCATTGAAGATCGAATAGATCGAATCGAAAGCGCCGCCCGATCAGGGCGCGCCCACGCCGCACCAGCGCGCGATCTGCTGCCCCAGGTCCATCCACAGGGCATCGGCCGCCAGTAGAAGCAGCACGACGCCGGCCGCCCGTGCGCTCCAGCGCTCACCCAGGGGCGCCGTGGCCCGGCGCAGCCGCGACCACAGCCAGGGCGCCAGCAGCAGCGCGGCGCCGCTGCCGGCTGCAAACGCCAGCATCACCATCGCCCCCTGCGCCGGCCCGTTGCCCAGGCTGGCCAGCGCCAGCGCCGAATACAGCAGGCCGCAAGGCATCAGCACCCACAGCGCGCCGGCCAGCAGCGCGCCCTGCCCCGCCGAAGCTTGCGTGCG
>NZ_BCUU01000212.1 GCF_001591385.1 Variovorax soli NBRC 106424 | reverse complement strand
GCCGCGCGCACATCGTGCCGCGCATGGCGCACGGCAGCCGGGGCTGGCACCACGCGGTGCAGGGCGGCCTGTTGCGCGTCACCTGGCGGCTGGGCAGCCACAGCCTGCTGCACCTGCTGGCCAACTTCGGCCAGGAGGAACGCGAGGTCGACCGCTTGCCGGGGCGGCTGGTCTATGCCGAAGGCGCCAGCCCGCGCGAGCCCGATGCGCAGCGCCTGCGGATGCAGCCCGGCGGCGTCTGGGCCGGCGTGCAGGACGACCGCGATGACTGACGCTGCAGCCGAACTCGGCGACGACGACCTGCGCCGCCTGTGCGAGGCACACGGCATCGAGACCGCCTACGACGACATCTGGGGCAACCGGCACGAAATCTCGCCCGAGGCCATGCGCGCGCTGCTGCGCGACATGGGCGCTTTCGAGCCGGCGCAGCGCTCGTCCGCCTTGCCGCCGTATGTGGTGGTGGAAGAGGGCGCCTCGGCCTTCTGCGTGCCCCTGGCCCCGGGCACCGAGCGCCAGCGGCTGCACTGGCGCGTGCAGGACGAGGCGGGCCATGCCCACGTCGGCCAGGCGCAGCCGTGCGAGGGCGGCGGTGCGCACCTGCGCATCCAGCTGGCGCTGCCGTGGGGCTACCACCGGCTGACGGTGGAAGGCCTGCCCGGCAGCACGCTGCTCATCTGCGCGCCGCAGCGCTGCCACGAGGCCAGCGCCGTGGCCGAGGGCGGGCGCCTGTGGGGCATGGCGGTGCAGCTGTACGGCCTGCGTTCGCCGCGCAACTGGGGCATGGGCGACTTCGGCGACCTGCGGCAGCTGGTGGTGCAGGCGGCGGGCGAGGGCGCGGCCTTCGTCGGGCTCAACCCGCTGCATGCGCTGTTTCCGCACAACCCGGCGCATGCCAGTCCGTACAGCCCGTCGTCGCGGGCCTGGCTCAATGTGATGTATATCGACGTTGAGGCGGTGCCCGGCTTCGAGGACTGCGATGCAGCGCGGCAACTGGTGCGCTCGCCGGCGTTCCAGCAGCGCCTGGCCGCGCTGCGTGCCGCGCAGCTGGTGGACCATGCCGGCGTGTGGGCCGCCAAGCACGAGGTGCTGCAGCTGCTCTTTGCGGATTTCCAGGCGCGCGGCGCGGCGGATGCGCTGATGCAGGACTTTCGCCGCTTCTGTGATGAAGGCGGGCAGGCGCTGCAGGCGCAGGCGCTGTTCGATGCCCTGCAGGCCCACCTGCATGCGCAGGACCCCGCCCACTGGGGCTGGCCCGCGTGGCCGGCCGACTGGCGCGACCGCGACGGCCCGCAGGTGCGCGCGTTCGAACGCGAGCACGCGGGCCGCGTAGCGTACTTCCAGTACCTGCAATGGCTGGCCGCCCGCCAGCTCGCCGCGGCGGCGCAGGCGTGCAGCGCGGCGGGCATGGTGATCGGCCTGTACCTGGACCTGGCGGTGTCGGTGGACCGCGGCGGCGCCGACAGCTGGCGCCATGCGGATTGCTTTGCCTCGGGGGCCAGCGTGGGCGCGCCGCCCGACCTGCTCAACCAGCAGGGCCAGGACTGGGGCCTGCTGCCATTGCGCCCCGACCGGCTGGCCGAGGGCGGCTTCGCGCCCTTTGTCGAGGCACTGCGCGCCAACATGCGCTGCGCCGGGGCGCTGCGCATCGACCACGTGATGATGCTGATGCGGCTGTTCTGGATCCCGGGCGGCGGCAGGGCGGCCGACGGTGCCTATGTGCGCTATCCCTGCGACGCGCTGTTCGCCATCCTGGCGCTGGAAAGCCGCCGGCACCGCTGCATGGTGGTGGGCGAGGACCTGGGCACCGTGCCTGATGAAATGCGCGCGGCCATGCGGCGCCACGGCGTGCTGTCGTACCGCCTGCTGTACTTCGAGCGCGACGCCCAGGGCGCCTACCTGCCGCCGCAGCACTATCCGCGCGAAGCCGTGGTGGCGCTGAGCACGCATGACCTGCCCACGCTGGCCGGCTGGTGGTCGGCTGCCGACATCCATGCGCAGGACGCGCTCGGCCAGTTGCCCGGCGGCCAGGCGCTGGACGAGCGCCTGGCGCAGCGCGCGCAGGAGCGCGAACGCCTGGCCGAAGCGCTGGGGCGGCCCGTC
>NZ_BCUU01000211.1 GCF_001591385.1 Variovorax soli NBRC 106424 | reverse complement strand
CCGGCGGCTGGCCCGCGGCGGGCGGCGGGTCGAGATTGGGCGCAAGGTCGGTCCACACCTTCGAGTCGAGCAGCGAGATCGGCAGGGCCGGGGCGGGGGCCGGCGCAGGCGGCGGCGGCGGCCGCTTCTTCGGCTTGCCCCCGGCCTCGGGGCTGGGCGGAACGCCGGGCGGCACGGGAGGCGGGGTGTAGCCGGTCGGCACCACGTTCTGGTCCACCCACGCACCGGGGCCGCCGCCGTTGGGCGCGCCGGCGGCGCGCGCATAGCGTCGGATGCGCTGGTCGCACAGCACCCAGGCCACGTCCGGGCTCTGCCAGCGGCAGGTCGTGATCACGCTGCCGATGCTGTCCTGCGCGCCGTTGATCACCGGTGGCGTGGCGGTCATGCCGGCCAGCGGGTCCGTGCCGGTGGGCAGCGTGACCCACTTCTTGCCGAAGTCGTCCGAATACCAGAGCCGGTAGGTGCCGATCAAGGTCTGGCTGAACCGGGCCGGCACGCCCGCCGTCGGCGCGCTGCGCGTGTTGGTGATGTTGGCCGGCATCGAATAGAAGGCCGCGATGTCGCGCTCGGCCGTGGAGATGAGCCCGCCGCGCACCAGCGGGCCGGTGCCGCCCGTGGGGTCGCGGTTCCAGTTCCCCTGCACGTACTGCGCCAGGGACTGGCTCGGATTCACCCCGTTCATCACCACGCCGCCACCGTCGCCCTGGAACTTCATCTTCCACACGCCGCTGGACAGGCGCTGCACGGTGCCGTTGTCCTGCAGGCCCGAGATGAGGTGGCCCTCGGCCATGGGGTGGCAGGCGACGTAGTTGGACTCGCTGATCGTCAGGCCGTTGTTGCGCGGGTAGAAGCCTGCCGGGCGCGTGGGCCGGTCGGAGCGGTACACGCCGCCGTCGCAGCCGGTCCACAGCGTGTTGCCCGCGTTGCTCCAGGCCAGCGCGTGCACGTCGGCATGCACGCCGATGCCGATGTGCGTGTAGGGCGTCGCCGCAAGGCCGTAGGTGAGCACGCCGCCGTTGGCCGGGTCGGGCGCCACGTCGGCCACCACGATGGCGGCGTTGAATTGCACCTGGCGCCCGTCCTGCGTGAGGTCCTGCAGAAAGCTGCCCGCCAGCGCCACGCGGTTCGCGGCGCCGGGGTGCACCGCGATCGCGATGTCGTAGAAGCCCTGGGTGTGCAGGATGTTGGGAACGCCCACCACGCCGTGCGCCACCGGATCGGTGCCGCTGGCCGGGTTGGTGACACGAAAGAGTCCGGGCGCGGCGTCGCCGAAGTCGTTGATCACCCACACCTGCGTGGGCGGGGTGGATGCAGCCAGCTCCGCGCGGGTGGCCGAATAGGCCAGGCCGGACGCGGGATCGACCGTCACTTTCTTGAAGTTCGCCGCGCCGTTGTCGCGCACCCACAGGCCAAAGTCCGGCCCGTCCTTCACCCACACCCAGCAGCGCGCGGGCGTCGTGCCGTTGACGGGCGTCCACAGGATGTCGCTGCAGGCCTTGTCCAGCGTGGCGAAGGGGGTGCCGGTCGGGCGCCCCCAGGTATGGCGCTCGGCAACCACGGCGGGGCGCTGGCGCAGGCCGGTGAGCGTTGCCGCCAGGATGGTGTTGCCGTGGGGATCGCGCGCGAAGCGGTAGATGCCGTTGTTGACGAGGTTGGTCGCCTCCGGCTTCCACGGATCGGGGTCGGCCGACTTCGTGGGCTTGTCACCCACCAGCACGCCGACGCCGCCCTCCGAACTGCCGGGTGCGCCCACCATCGGATGGGTGACTTCGCCGGTACCGAGGAAGACCATGTCGTCGCCTTCCGCGGCGCCGAACTCCACGCGCAGCGCACCGCAGGCATTGCGCTGCGCGGGCCGGTTGATGCCTGCGGCGTTGGTGGGCGCGAGCCCGCCCACCGAGGTCCAGCTGTCGCCGCCGTTCTTCGAATACCAGACGCCTCCGTTGGCCGAGGCGGCGTAGATGCGCTGGCCGAGTTCGTGCACGCAGATCGCGTTGATGCGCCCCGCCACGCGCGGGTTGCCTTCGGCCTGGCCGTCCAGCACGGTGGCGGGGCCCAGGTGCTGCCACACGAACTGGTCGCCCGCCACCGGCGCGAAGGGG
>NZ_BCUU01000210.1 GCF_001591385.1 Variovorax soli NBRC 106424 | reverse complement strand
ATGCAGCGCCCGCATCGACCCGCCGTGCCCCCATCCCTGCCTTCCCCCAGAGGGGGAAGGAGTCCAAACGCATCGGACCTTCCCATGACCCTTTCCGACATGCTCAACATCGGCCTCATGCAGGGCTTCGCGGGCCTTTCGCTCTTCGCGGTGCTGCTGCTCATGGGCCTGGGCCTGGCCATCATCTTCGGGCAGATGGGCGTCATCAACATGGCGCACGGCGAGTTCATGGCGATCGGGGCCTACACGATCTACATGGCCGCCACGCTCACCGAGAAGCTCGCGCCCGGTGCCATGGCCTACTACTTTCCGGTGGCGATCGTGCTGGCCTTCCTCGTGGCCTTCGTGTTCGGCTGGCTGATGGAATGGGCGTTGATCCGCCACCTGTACAGCCGGCCGCTCGATACGCTGCTGGCCACCTGGGGCGTGAGCCTGGGCCTGCAGCAGTGCTTTCGCACCTTCATCAACCCCAAGGAAGTGAGCCCCACGCTGCCCGAGTGGCTGATGGGCTCGTGGTCGCCGGCCGAGGGGCTGGACATCCCGATCAACGGCCTGTTCGTGCTCTCGCTCACCGCCATCGTCACCGCCGGCGTGCTGCTGGCGCTGCACAAGAGCCGCTGGGGCCTGCGCGTTCGCGCCACCGTGGCCAACCGCACCATGGCCAATGCCACCGGCATCGACACCAGGAAGACCGACCGCCTCACCTTCGCCATCGGCTGCGGCATCGCCGGCGTGGCCGGCGCCGCCTTCACCACCATCGGCTCCACCGGGCCGACCTCGGGGCAGCTCTACATCGTCGATTCCTTCCTGGTCGTCACCTTCGGCGGCGCGGCCAGCCTGCTGGGCACGGTGGTGTCGGCCTTCGGCATTGCGCAGACGCAGTCGATCTCGGAGTTCTTCATGACCGGCTCCATGGCCAAGGTGCTGACGCTGTCGCTGATCGTGCTGATCCTGATGCTGCGGCCCCAGGGCTTGTTCGCCTCCAAGGTCCGACGCTGACCCGTTGTTGCGCCACTGAATTCCCGAGATTGCGGAGTCCCTGAATGGAAACCATCAAAGCCCTGATCAAGCGCTACCAACTCGGCAGCCTGCTGCTGCTGACCCTGCTCCTGGCCGTGGTGCTGCCGCTGTCGCTGGACATCTTCCGCCTGAACCTGGTGGGCAAGTACCTCTGCTATGCCTTCGTGGCCGTCGGCCTGGTGATGGTGTGGGGCTATGGCGGCGTGCTCAGCCTGGGGCAGGGCGTGTTCTTCGGCCTGGGCGGCTATGCCATGGCCATGTTCCTGAAGCTGGAGGCGTCCGACCCGGTGAGCACCAAGATCCAGTCCACGCCCGGCATTCCGGACTTCATGGACTGGAACCAGCTCACCGCGCTGCCGGCGTTCTGGGTGCCGTTCAAGAGCTTCCCCTTTGCGGTGCTCGCGGTGGTGCTGCTGCCGATGGCGCTGGCCTGGCTGATCAGCTTCGCCATGTTCAAGCGGCGCGTGGGCGGCGTGTATTTCGCCATCATCACGCAGGCGGTGGCGCTGATCATGACGGTGCTCATCATCGGCCAGCAGGGCTACACCGGCGGCGTCAACGGCATGACCGACCTGAAGACCCTGCTGGGCTGGGACACCCGCACCGACAGCGCCAAGTACATCCTCTACTTCGTGTGCGTGGCCCTGCTCATCGGCGCCATCGTGCTGTGCCGCTGGGTGCAGACCAGCAAGCTGGGCACGCTGCTGCTGGCCATGCGCGACAAGGAAGACCGGGTGCGCTTCTCGGGCTACGACGTGTCGAACTTCAAGGTCTTCACCTTCTGCCTCGCGGCCGGGCTCTCGGGCATTGGGGGTGCGATGTTCACGCTGCAGGTGGGCTTCATGTCGCCCAGCTTCGTGGGCATCGTGCCCTCCATCGAGATGGTGATCTTCGCCGCGGTGGGCGGGCGTATGAGCCTGGTGGGCGCGGTGTACGGCGCGCTGCTGGTGAATGCGGGCAAGACGATCTTCTCGGAGAGCTTTCCGGACCTGTGGCTGTTCCTCATGGCCGCCCTGTTCATCGGCGTGACCATGGCCTTCCCCATGGGCCTGGCGGGCCTCTGGGAAGACAAGATCAAGCCCTGGTGGCGCCAGCGCCGGCTCGCGCGCCAGGAAGAGGCGCTGCGCCTGGCCGCCGCGCACGCCGCCTACCCCGACGTGCT
>NZ_BCUU01000209.1 GCF_001591385.1 Variovorax soli NBRC 106424 | reverse complement strand
AAGCCCCGTCGGCCATGGGCACGGCGTCTGCCCCCACCCCAGCCCTCCCCCAGGGGGGGAGGGAGGAGGAAGGCGGCATCGGCATCGCCGAGCTGGCCCGCATGAGCGTGAGCGATATCCGCCAATGGTTCGACACGCTGGTGCTCAGCGGCCGCGAGGCCGACATTGCCCGCGACCTGGTGCCCGAGATCCGCAGCCGCCTCGAATTTTTGGAGGAAGTCGGCCTGGGCTACCTCACGCTGGACCGCGGCGCGCCCACCCTGTCGGGCGGCGAGGCGCAGCGCATCCGCCTGGCGGCGCAACTCGGCAGCAACCTGCAGGGCGTGTGCTACGTGCTGGACGAGCCCACCATCGGCCTGCATGCGCGCGACAACCAGATCCTGCTCAATGCCCTGCACAAGCTGGGCGACAAGGGCAACACGCTGGTGGTGGTGGAGCACGACGAGGACACCATCCGCCGCGCGGACCATGTGATCGACATCGGGCCCGGCGCCGGCAAGCGCGGGGGGCGGGTGGTGGCCGAAGGTGCGCTGGCCGACATCCAGGCGGCCGAGGGGTCGCTCACCGGCCGCTACCTGCGCGATGCCATCCGCCATCCGCTGCACGCGCGCCGCCCTGTCTTCCTCCCTCCCCCGCTGGGGGAGGGCAGGGGGGGGGGCGCCCCTGCCTCGGGCAAACGCACTGCCGCAACCACCGGCGCCAGCCCCCACCCCAACCCTCCCCCAGCGGGGGAGGGAGAAACGCAGTGGCTCACCGTGCGCGGCGCGGACATGCACAACCTGAAGAAGGTCACGGCCAGCGTGCCGCTGCAGCGCCTGGTGGCCATCACCGGCGTCAGCGGCTCGGGCAAGTCCACGCTGGCGCGCGACGTGCTGCTGGCCAACGTGCAGGCGATCGCGCAGCAGCGCAGCACCAAGGCGGGCCGCGACGCCGACGCCGCGGGCAAGCGACCTGCATGGGCCGGCTGCGCCGCGCTGGAGGGCTACGAGACCATCGACCGCGTGCTCGAGGTGGACCAGACCCCCATCGGCAAGACGCCGCGCAGCTGCCCGGCCACCTACATCGGCTTCTGGGACACCATCCGCAAGCTGTTCGCCGACACGCTGGAGGCCAAGGCGCGCGGCTACGGCCCGGGCCGCTTCAGCTTCAACACCGGCGAAGGCCGCTGCCCCGTGTGCGAGGGCGCCGGCGTACGCACCATCGAGATGAGCTTCCTGCCCGATGTGAAGGTGCCCTGCGAAAGCTGCCACGGCGCGCGCTTCAACCCCGAGACGCTGGCCGTGAGCTGGCGCGGCAAGAGCATCGGCGACGTGCTGCAGATGGAGGTGGACGAGGCGGTGGACTTCTTCGCCAGCATGCCCAACATCGCGCATCCGCTGAAGCTGCTGCAGGACGTGGGCCTGGGCTACCTCACGCTGGGGCAACCTTCGCCGACGCTCTCGGGCGGCGAGGCGCAGCGCATCAAGCTCGTCACCGAACTGAGCAAGGTGCGCGACGACGTCACGCGCCGCGGCAACAAGGCGCCGCACACGCTGTACGTGCTCGATGAACCCACCGTGGGCCTGCACATGGCCGACGTGGAAAAGCTCATCCACGTGCTGCACCGCCTGGTGGGCGGCGGCCACAGCGTGGTGGTGATCGAGCACGACCTGGACCTGATCGCCGAAGCCGACTGGGTGATCGACCTCGGCCCCGAGGGCGGCAACGGCGGCGGCCAGGTGGTGGCCGCGGCACCGCCGCAGGAGCTGGTGAACATCGGCACTCACACCGGCCAGGCGCTGCGCCCGGTGCTCAATCGCTGACAACGGGAAAGGGAGTTGCCATGCTGACCATCTACAACGAGCAGCACACGCTGCACCAGGGCCGCATGGAGATGTTCCGCGGCCAGCTGGTGCCCAGCTTCGAGGTGCCGGCGCGCGTCGACCATGTGCTGGCGGAGCTGAACGCGCGCCGCCTCGGCCCGGTGAACATGCCGGACGACGGCTTCGACGAGGCGCTGCTGCGTGCGGTCCATGCGCCGCGCTACCTGGACTTCCTCGCGGGCGCGTGGGACGAATGGATTGCGCTCGACCCCGCCAATGCCGCGCTCGACGTGCTGCCTTCCTATTGGCCTGCGCCCGGCATGCGGCGCGATGTGCTCCCCGCGAGCTTCCCGGCGCGCGTGGGCCTGTTCGCCTTCGACGCCGGCACGCCGCTTATGGCGGGCAGCTGGCAGGCCGCGCGCCGCGGC
>NZ_BCUU01000208.1 GCF_001591385.1 Variovorax soli NBRC 106424 | reverse complement strand
GCGCCGGTGGTTCGCCGGCGATGCCTGGGCGCGCCCGGCGCTGGCTGTGCTGGCGCTGGTGGTGGTCGTGCAGAACGTGGCGCTCTGGGGCGGGGGCGACGCGGCACAGCAGGGCGAGGACGAGGTGCGCTTCCGCTCGGTGCCGGTTGCGCCGGCGGGCGCCTCGGCCGACCTGGGCGTGGTGTGGAAGCAGGGCGTGACCGTGCAGCAATCGATGCAGCTGCTGCGCTCCATCGATGCCGACGTGGTGGCCGGCCCCGACGACAAGGGCACCTGGTACCTGCGGGTGCCCGACGTGAACGAGAGCACCACGGCGCTGTCGGCTTCGCCGCTGGTGGCGTCGGTGGGGCCGCCCTAGGCATGGCTGCCTGCACGCGTCGCTTGCTGCTGATCTGGTTGTCGGCCCTGCTGGCGGGGCCGCTGGTGTTTTTCGGCGCGCCGGTTCATGCGGCCCAGCGCGCCTTGCTGGTGGGCGTGTCGGAACTGGCCAGCCAGCCCTCGTCGCTCTGGCTTTCGGCGCCGCGCAACGACGTGATCCTGATGCGGCAGGTGCTGCAGCAGCACGGCTTTGCGGCCGGTGACGTCACGGTGCTGGCCGACGGCGTGGGCGGCGCCGCGCTGCCCGATTCGCGCCAGATCCGCGATGCGCTGCAACGGTTGCTGGCGCGCTCGCAAAGCGGCGACTTCGTGCTGCTGTATTTCTCGGGCCACGGCACCCGCGTGCGCGATGCGGCCAAGGCCTATGCCGAGCCCGACGGCCTGGCCGAGAACTTCCTGGCGCGCGATGCGCGACTGTCGCCTGGCGCTGGGGGCAGCGGCATGCCGCTGACTGGCAGCCTGCGCGACGTGGATTTCGACGGCTGGATCCGCGCCTTCATGGCCAAGGGCGTCTTCGTCTGGTCGGTGTTCGACACCTGCTCCGCCACTTCGATGACGCGGGGCGTTCCGCGCGGCGGCAGCGCCGCTGCAGCCGCAGCAGAGCCAGCCGATGACGAGGTGCGCTTTCGCGGCATCCAGGCCGACCAGCTGGCGGCCGGCGGCGCTTCGTCGTCTTCTTCTGCTTCCGTCGACATGTCCGCACCGCCGCAGCCGCCTGTGCCGCGGGCACGCTACGTGGCCTTTTTCGCCTCCGAGAGCCACCAGGTCACGCCCGAGCTGCGCCTGCCGCGCGGCGACCGCACCGCGCGGCCGCAGGGCCTGCTGACCTGGGCCGTGGCCGAGGCGATGGGGCGCCAGCCCGCCAGCTTCCGCGACCTGTTCAACCAGGTGGTGTCGCTCTATGCCCCGGTGATCAACGAGCTGGAGGCGCGCTATCCGCAGCGCGAACTGCCCTCGCCGGTGGCCGAAGGCAACCTGGACGCGCCGCTGTTCGCGGCCAGCACCGCACCGCAGTCCACCCGGCCAGCCTGGCCGGCGCGGCGCGCCGGATCGCAGCTGACGCTGAACGTGGGCCAGCTTGACGGCTTGGAGCCGCAGCAGGAAGTGCGTGTGGTCGCCACACTGGCCGACGGCACGCAGCGCATCGGCATCACGCGGCTGGAGCAGGTGGAGCTGGCCAGCGCGCGCACGCCGGTGCCGGCCGCACTGGCCGAGCAGAACAGCGCGGCCCTGTGGGCGGTCTCGCCGGTGGACGATCCGCCGTCGGTGGTGCTGCGGGTGCAGGCCGCGTCGGGTGCGGGCGTTCCGGCGGGGCTCAGCCTCGCCTATCCGGCAGGCATCCGCGTGCTGCGCAGCGGCGATGCGGATGTGCGCATCGTCGACCGGGGCGGGCAGGCTGCGCTGGAGGTCCTGTCGCCCGAGCTGGCGGCGCTGGCCGACGACAGCGGCAAGCCGTATGCGCCGCCGGATGCGCAGGCGCTGCGGCAGCAACTGCTGGCGCTGGCGCAGCTCAAGTGGTTTGCGCGGCTGGACCAGCTCGCGCAGGGCGGCCGGCTCGACGGCTTCGACGCGGTTGTGGAAACCTGGGCCGGCGACAAGCTGATGCGCAGCACGCCGGCCGCCGAGGCCCGCTCGCAACCGGCGCTGGCGCCGGGCGAGCGCAGCGTGCTTGTCGTGCGCAACGGCAGCGGCCAGTCGGTGGACCTGGTGGTGGTGGGGGTGGAGGCCGGCGGCGCCATCCGGCAGGTGTATCCACCGGCCATGAGCGAGACCAACCGCTTCGAACGCGGCACGCGCGAGCAGCCCGCGCACGAGCGCTTCGAGCTGCCCTGGCTGAATGCGCAGCGCGGCGGCCGCCTGCTGGTGCTGGCCG
>NZ_BCUU01000207.1 GCF_001591385.1 Variovorax soli NBRC 106424 | reverse complement strand
CGCGCAGCGCCAGCCGGGTGCCCACCGCCTCCAGCAGGGCGCTGGAGCGCGAGGGCGCCGAAGGGCTGCCGGCCGCCAGCAGGACGCTGCCGCTCGTGCTCATTACTTGCTCTTGCTGTAGATCTGGTCGAAGGAGCCGCCGTCCGCGAAGTGCGCCTTGTCGGCCTTGGCCCAGCCACCGAAGGCCTGGTCGATGGTGAACAGGGTCAGCTTCGGAAACTGCTTCTCGTACTTGGCCTTGGCCTTCTCGCTGGTGGGCCGGTAGTAGTTGCGCCCGGCGATGTCCTGGCCTTCGTCGGTGTACCAGTACTTGAGGTATTCCTCGGCCACGGCGCGGGTGCCGCGCTTGTCGACCACCTTGTCCACCACCGTCACCGCCGGCTCGGCCAGGATGGAGATGGAAGGCACCACGATGTCGAACTTGTCGGGGCCGAATTCCTTGACGGCCAGGAAGGCCTCGTTCTCCCAGGCCAGCAGCACGTCGCCCACGTTGCGCTGCACGAAGGTGATGGTGCTGCCGCGTGCGCCCGTGTCGAGCACCGGCACGTGCTGGTAGAGCTTGCCGACGAACTCCTTGGCCTTGTCGTCGCCTCCGTACTTGCGCTTGGCGAATTCCCAGGCGGCCAGGTAGTTCCAGCGGGCGCCGCCCGAGGTCTTGGGGTTGGGGGTGATCACCTGCACGCCCGGCTTGGTCAGGTCGTCCCAGTCCTTCAGGCCCTTGGGGTTGCCCTTCTTCACCAGGAACACGATGGTCGAGGTGTAGGGCGAGGCGTTGTGCGGCAGGCGCTTTTGCCAGTCGGGCTTGACCAGGCCGCCGTGGCTCACCAGCGCGTCGGTGTCGCCGGCCAGGGCCAGGGTGGCCACGTCGGCTTCCAGGCCGTCGATGATGGAGCGGGCCTGCTTGCCCGAGCCGCCGTGCGACTGCTTGACGTTCACCTCCTGGCCGGTCTTGCCCTTCCAGTAGGCGGCAAAGGCCTTGTTGAAGTCCACATACAGCTCGCGCGTGGGGTCGTACGACACGTTGAGCAGCTGCACCGGCTGCTGGGCCAGCGACGGCAACGCCGTCAGGGCCATGCTGGCCCCCACGGCAGCGCCCAGGGAAAGCTTGATAAAGTTGCGGCGAAGGCTCTTCATGGTGTTTCTGCTCTAGAAATGCATATCGATGAAGGTTTGAATTCTTGGTGAGGCATAAGAAAAGGCGAACTACCGAGTTCTCAGTTCTTCATAGCCAAATCAACTAAAGACCCACCACCCCCAATTCCATAAGGCAGGCACCCCCATGGCACGCATGGTTCAATGCATCAAGCTCGGCAAAGAGGCCGAAGGTCTGGACTTTCCGCCCTACCCCGGCGAACTCGGCAAGCGCATCTGGGAAAGCGTGAGCAAGGAGGCCTGGGCCGCCTGGCTCAAGCAGCAGACCATGCTCGTGAACGAGAACCGGCTGAACCTGGCCGACCTGCGCGCCCGCCAGTACCTGGCCCGCCAGATGGAAAAGCACTTCTTCGGCGAAGGCGCCGACGTGGCCCAGGGCTACGTCCCCCCCACCGAGGGTTCCCAGAGCTGATTCGGCGGTGCCGCCCGCCGAGCCGCTGCAATGGCGCGCCGACGGCGTGCCGCACAGTCCGCGCTTCTCGGACATCTATCACACCGAAACCGGCGCCCTGGCCCAGGCAAGGCATGTCTTCCTGGGCGGCTGCGGGCTGCCCGGCGCCTGGGCGAACCGTCCGCAATGGCGGATTCTCGAAACCGGCTTCGGGCTCGGGCTCAATTTCCTGACAAGTTGGCAGGCCTGGAAGCAGGACCCGTCACGCCCCAGCCTGCTGCACTTCGTCTCGGTCGAGGCGTATCCGGTCTCGCGCGAAGACATCCTGCGGGCCTCCGCCCGCTATGAGGAACTCGCGCCGCTGGCGCGGCAACTGGCCGACCAGTGGCACGGCCTGCTGCCCGGCTTTCACCGGCTGGCTTTCGAGGGCGGCCGGGTGCTGCTCACCCTGTGCATCGGCGACGTGCGGCCCATGCTGCGCGCCCAGCGCCATTTCGAGGCCGACAGCATCTTCCTCGACGGCTTCAGCCCGGAGCGCAATCCGGACATGTGGTCGCCGGATGTTCTCAAGGGCGTCACCCGCTTTGCCCGTGTGGGTAGCCGGCTGGCCACCTGGACGGTGGCGCGGGCGCTGCGCGACGGGCTGCAGCAACTGGGCTGGCAACCGCGCAAGCTGCAGGGGCTCGCGCCCAAGCGCGATTGCCTGCGCGCGGCGTTCGAGCCGGCGTGGGCCGTTCGCC
>NZ_BCUU01000206.1 GCF_001591385.1 Variovorax soli NBRC 106424 | reverse complement strand
GGGCACGGCCGGCCGCTTGAAGTCCGGCCCGAGGGCGGTGCACCCGCCCAGCAGCAGGCAAGCCGAACAGGCCAGCGAGACAAGCCCACGGCCGGGCAGGCGCGGCGTGCAAGCCGGCATGCTTCTCAGCGGCCTCCCGGGGGCGCGTCCTGCGGACCCCGCTGCACCGCGGGCGCGGTGCCGGCGTCCACCCAGCCCATGAAGATCTGGTAGCCCAGCGCCAGCACCGTGGCGCCGACGAACATGCCCAGGATGCCGGCGGTGGCCATGCCGCCGAGCGCACCGATCAGGATGACGGGCATCGGCGCGTCCACCCCGCGCCCCAGCATCAGAGGCTTGAGCACGTTGTCGGCCATGCCGGCCACGAACAGCAGCACACTGTAGGCCGTTGCCGCGCCGGTCGCATGGTCGGAAGCCGTCCAGAGCCAGCCGATGGCCGGCAAGGTGACGATGATGGCCGGCACCTGCGCAATGCCCAGCACCAGCACGATGGCCGCGAGCACGCCGGCCCAGGGCACGCCGGCCAGCATGAGGCACAGGCCCACCAGGATGGCCTGGATGAAGGCCACCCCGATCACCCCCTGCGCCACCGCGCGGATGGTGGCGGTGGACAGCGCCGCGAACTCCTCGCCGCGGGCCGGACCGATGACGCGCACGAAGATGGCGCGCATGGCCCGGGCGCCGGCCTGGCCGTAGGCCATGATGATGCCCGCCACGATGATGGCCGCCAGGAACAGCAGCAGCGCGGTGCCGATGCCGGCCACCGTGCCCAGCGCCTTCCTGGCCAGCTCGCCGATCTTGGGCTGCATGCTCTGCACCAGGTCGGGCAGGTCGGAATGCGCCTGCGACCACAGCGCATACAGGCGTTCGCCCACCACCGGCCATTGCGCCACGCCTTCGCGCGGCGGCGGCACCTCCAGCGTGTTGTTCTGGATGTCGTGCACCAGCTGGCGCACCGTGTCGCCGAAGGAGCTCATCAGCAGCGTGGTCGGCACGACGATGAGCACCACGCCGGCCAGCACCACCAGCGTGGCGGCCAGCCCCTGCTTGCCGCCGAGCTTTCGGGCCAGCGACTGGTGCATGGGATAGAGCGTGACGGCCAGGATGAGCGACCAGGCGATCAGCGTCAGGAAAGGCGCGAAGACGCGGTAGCACAAGAGCGCCAGGGCCAGCACCAGGCCGGCGCGGATCAGCACGTCCATCAGCATGGATGCGGCGGCGCGCGACGTGAGGGGCGGGTCGGGTTCGCTGGGCACGCTCATGCTGGACTCCAAAAAGGGGCTCGATCCTACATCCTGATACGAAAGAAATTCAGCCGCCCAACGCGATGATGACCAGCTCCACGGCCACGCCCAGCACGACCATGATCAAGCCGGCACGCCAGGGACGCAGGCCGGCGAAGCGGGCCCATTGGAAACCGCAGACGAACATCATGGCAATGGCCAGCCCCGCCGACACGCGCATGGCCCGGTGCAGGTCATCGAAGATCATGAAGGGCAGCACCGGCGGGAAGGTGGAGGCGAACACCAGCAGGAACACCGCCAACGCGCCCGTGAAGTCGCGCCCCCTCAGCCGGGCGGGCGGCACCGTGCCGCCGGGCTGTGCCAGGATCCATTGCCGAGTGCGCTCGAGCACGGGCTTGTCGAGCGCCGCCACCAGGCCGCCGATCTCGTCGGCAATGAGGCCGTGCGCCACCTCCGGCTGCTTTTCGGCGACGACCATGTTCCACAGGCGGTGCTGGCGAGCACGCGTGACCAGGCTGCGCAGCACGTACATCACGCCGTCGACGAAGCCCCAGGCGATGTTGCAGCCGATGGCCGCCACCAGCATCTCCCGCACTTCCTTCTCGCCAGCCGTGGCCACGCTCAGGGTGCCGGTGAAGCTCAGCACCATGAACAGCCCGAAGAGGATCTCCGAGATGCGGTCGATCGGATCGAGTACCCGGTTTGCCATCGCTTCTCCTTGCGGTGCGCATCGCCCCGCCTTGTTGTTGTGCAAGCAGCATGCCGGCCATGTGCACCGACACGGCACCTGCCGATCGGCGCAAAGCGTCGAGGAAGCCGCGGCGTGGAGCAATCAGGGTTTCTTCCGGGCGTTGTTTCGATGTCGACCAGATGCAATCGGGCTGCGCCGCCCGGCGCGAACCCCGAGGAGGTGGAGATGAAGCGACAAGCCGCAGCCGCACTGGCGGCGCTCGCCCTGTGCGGCGGCGCGCATGCGCAAAGCAACGCCGAGTTGAAGGCGACGCTGGAGCAGGCCATGAAGACCATCGCCGACCTGCAAAAGCGCGTGCAGGTGCTCGAGCAGCAGAAGGCGACTCCTGCGGCAGCTCCTGCGGCGGCCCCTGCGCCCACCGCGGCTGCCGCCGCAGCCGCGCCA
>NZ_BCUU01000205.1 GCF_001591385.1 Variovorax soli NBRC 106424 | reverse complement strand
CCTGGCGGCACGATCGCCGCTGGACCGGGCGCGGCCGGCCTCGGGTGCGGCCGCCAGCGTGCTGGCCGAACAGGCGGACGCCTTGCTTCCCTACCTGACGCGTTACCAGCCGGCGCGTTGGCGCGTGCAACTCGTGCCGCTGGCGATCCTGGCCTGCGTTGCCTGGCTGTCCTGGGTGGCGGCCCTGGTGCTGGCCCTGGCGGCGCCGCTGATTCCGCTGTTCATGGCCATCGTCGGGTGGCGCGCCAGGGCCGCGAGCGAGGCGCAGATGCTGGAGCAGGGCAGCATGAATGCCTTCCTGCTCGACCGCCTGCGCGGCCTCGCGAGCCTGCGCGCGCTGGGTGCGGTCGAGGCGACGGCGCTGCGCCTTCGCGCCACCGCGCGCAACCTGCAGGTGCGGACCATGGCGGTGCTTCGCATCGCCTTCCTGTCGTCGGCCGTGCTGGAGTTGTTTGCCGCGCTGGGCGTGGCCATGGTGGCGGTGTACGTGGGTTTCCATCTGCTGGGCCAGCTCGAATTCGGCGCCTGGCGTGGGCGGCTGAGCCTGGGCGAGGGCCTGTTCATCCTGCTGCTGGCACCGGCCTTCTTCGAGCCGCTGCGCGAGTTGTCGGCGGCATGGCACGACAGGGCCGCGGGCGAGGCCGCGCTGGACGCCATCGGCCAGATGGCGCAAGGCGCCGAGCCGCTGCCCGGCGGCGCGGACCCGCGGGCGCCAGTGCAATCCGTGAGGGGCAAGCCACCGGCCGTTGTCGTGCGCGACTTGGACCTGTCTCATCGCGGCGAGGCAGCGGTGCTGTCGGGCTTCTCGCTGTCGGTTGCGCCCGGCGAGCATGTGGCCCTGTTCGGGCCCAGCGGGTGCGGCAAGTCCAGCCTGCTCGCGGTCATGGCCGGCCTGCTGCCCTTGCGTGGCGGCGTGATTGAGATTGGCGGCGTCGCACTGGACAACGGCAGTGCCGGGCAGTTGCGTGCACGCATGGCCTGGATGGGCCAGAAGCCGCATGTGTTTGCCGGAACGGTGCAGGCCAATGTGGCGCTGGCCGATCCACGCGCCACGCGCGGGCGCGTGCACGCCGCGATCCGCCTGGCGGGCCTCGAGCGGGTGGACCAGGCGCATCCTGCCGCCACGCTCGGCGAAGGCGGCATGGGCCTGTCGGGCGGCGAAGTGCTGCGACTGGCGCTGGCCCGGCTGGCCGTTCGCGCCCAGGAAGCCGACCTGCTGCTGGTGGACGAACCCACGGCGCACCTGGACAGCGAAACAGCCCGGCATGTCGGCGACGCGCTGATGTCGATCGCGCGGGGCCGCACGCTGATCGTGGCCACGCACGATGCGGAACTGGCCGCCCGAATGGACCGCGTCATCCACCTCGGCCCGATGCCGATGCAACGCCTGGCGAGGACGGAAGATGCGCTCGCCTAGCCCGCACGCCGGAGAACTCGCTGCGGTTCTGCGCCCCTACTTGCGGGCGCACCCGCGCACACTCGCGCTAGGCGCCGGACTGGCCACGCTCACAGTGCTGGCCGGCATGGCCTTGCTGGGTCTGTCGGGCTGGTTCATTGCGGCCACCGCGCTGGCCGGTCTGCAGGCGGCCACCGCCATTGTTTTCGACGTGTTCATGCCCTCGGCGGGCATCCGCCTGCTGGCCATCGGCCGCACCGCTTCGCGCTATGGCGAACGCCTGCTGACGCACGACGCCACGCTGTCGGCCTCGGCCGGGCTGCGCGAGCAGCTCTTTCGCGGATGGGCTCGGCCCGAGGCGGCACGCCGGCTGCGCGCCCGCCCGGCGCGGCTGCTGCTGCGCCTCACGGGCGACATCGATGCGCTGGAGTCGCTGTACCTGCGTGTCATGGTGCCCGCCATCGCGGCGCTGGGGGCCGCCTTGCTGGCCGGCGCGCTGTTCGGCGCGTTCGCAGGCGGATGGATGGGAATGGCCGCGCTGCTGTGGCTGCTCCTGTGCGGTGCGGGCATCGCGATGCTGACGGCCACCAGGGCGCGCCGTGCATCGATGCGCCGGGGCCTCGCGATGGAGCGGCTGCGCGAGCGCGTGATCGACCTGGTCGCAGGGCAGGCAGAACTGCTGATGGCCGGCCGCATGGCCGCGCAATGCGAAGCGGTGGCCCATGCCGACGCGCGCCTCGCGCATGCGGAGACCGAACTGCATCGCCTGGAAACACGCGCAGGGCTGGCATGGCATGCGGCGAGTGCACTGATGCTGGCTGCCGCCATGGTGGCGGCGGCCTGGCTGGTGGCGCAGGACCGCATCGGCGTGCCGGTGGCGGCGATGCTGGTGCTGGTGTCGCTGGCGGCCATGGAGCCCTTTTCAGCGCTGCGCCGTGGCGCCGTCGAGCTCGGGCGCAGCCTGCTTGCGGTGCGCCGCATTGCGCCGCGGCTGCGCGCCCAG
>NZ_BCUU01000204.1 GCF_001591385.1 Variovorax soli NBRC 106424 | reverse complement strand
GCCGGGCCGGTTCACCGGCCGCAGGCCCGCACGGCCGGGCGCTGGCCGCACTGGAAGGTGCGGCGCCCATGCTCTTGCCGGCGCAGCACAGGCACCTGCGGCGCTGGTTCGACGAAGGCGCCACGGCGCTGGGCGCGGTATGGCGCAGGCGGCTGCTGGCGGGCCGGGTTCGCGAATGCCACGGCGACCTGCACCTGGCCAACGCGGTCGACCTGGACGGGCAGGCCGTGGCATTCGATGCCATCGACTTCGACCCGGCGCTGCGCTGGATCGACGTGGCCGAGGATGCGGCCTTCGCGGCCATGGACTTCGCCGCGCGCGGCCGGCCGGACTACTGCTGGCGGTTCCTGAATGCGTGGATGGATGCCACCGGCGAGCAAGAGGCGGCGGGCGTGCTGCGCTACGCGCTGGCCTACCGGGCCCTGGTGCGTGCGCAGGCCGAGTACATGCGCGGCGGCCGCTGCGCCCAGGCGAGGGCCTACGCCGCGGCAGCACTCGCGTGGTCCCGCCCCGCGCTGCCGCGCCTGGTGATCATGCACGGGCTGCCCGGCACCGGCAAGACTTTCGAGTCGCAGCGGCTGCTGGAGCGGCAAGGTGCGCTGCGCGTGCGCTCGGATGTCGAACGCAAGCGTCTGTTCGGCCTGGGCGCGCTGGAAAGTTCGCAGGCCCGCGGCATGGACATCTACGCGGGCAACGCCACGGCCCGCACCTACGGGCGGCTGCTGGAACTGGCCCGCGGCATCCTGTCGGCGGGCTTCACGGCGGTGATCGACGCGGCCTTCCTGATGCGGCATGAACGCGATGCTGCCCGGCAGCTTGCGCGCGAATGCGGCGTGCCCTTCGAGATCCTGCCGTGCGAGGCGCCGGAGGCGGTGCTGCGCCGCCGGCTGGCCGGTCGCGTGAACGATGCCTCGGAAGCCAACGCTGCGGTGCTGGTGCGGCTGGCAAGCGCGATGCAGGCCTTGGAACCCGACGAGCGGGATGCGGTGCGCGTGCACAGTCAATCGCTCAGCACGCGCTCCCTCACCACTTGAGCGCCGGCCGGCAGCTGCCAGCTCGAATGCGGATGCAGCGTGGCCGTGTCGTAAGGGCAGGGCGTCGCGTCCGGGCGCTTGCCCCTGGAGCGCTCGACCACGATGGGGCTCGCTTCGTAGATCCGGTCATGGCGAGAGAGCCGGTAATCGACGACCAGCCACTCCGTGTCGGTAATGAAAGTTGTCTTCAGCATGCGCCACTCCTCCAGGCAAAACCCATTGATGCCGAATGAACGCTGGCCCGTCCGGTGGGCGGATGCGGGCCTCGCAGGCGAATGCTAGGCAACTCGGCGCGGGTCGTTGTTGATCTATCTCAAAGCCTGCCGGGTCCCCCCGCGGCTAGGGCGTTTCGCGCCTGCAGGTCCGAATGCCGAACAGCGAGTAGATGGGGCATACCGAGGCAAAGCCGGTCACGAGTGGAAGCAGTCCGAGGTAGCCCCAAGCGCCGATCGTTCCGGCGAAGGCAAGGACGATGAGCAGCGTGCCGACACCGATGCGGGCAGAGCGATCAATGAGGCCGACGTTTTGTTCCATGTGCACCTCCTTAAGAACGAGGAGGCATGGTGTGCATGAGGCCCGCAGGTGGCCTTGCGCTGGATCAAGCATCCTGTCGAAAGGCCTCGGTCCCGAAGAAGGCGGCCTCCGCTTCCAGGGCCCGCTCGATGTTCTGCGCCTGCCGAAAGCCGTGCTGCTCGCCGGCAAAGAGCAGGTACAGCGCCGGAACGCCCCGCGCCCGCAAGGCCGACACCATCTTCTCGGTCTGGCTCGGCGGCACGATCCGGTCCTCGGCGCCCTGGAAGAACGCGACGGGCACGCCCAGCCGCTGGGCATGATGCACCGGGGCACGATCGAGGTAGGCCTGCGCATCGGAGATCGGGCCGACCAGCCAGTCCAGGTAGCGTGATTCGAACTTGTGCGTGTCGTGCGCGAGCGCGCTCAGGTCGCTCACGCCGTAGTGGCTCGCGCCGGCCCGAAAGCGCCCTCGGATGGCCAGGTCCTCGTGGGTGAGGCAGCGCAGCGCGGTGAAGCCGCCGGCGCTGCCGCCGGTGATCACGATGCGGTTTGCGTCGACCCGCCCCGTGGCCGCCAGGTGGGCCGCCGCGGCGGCACAGTCCTGCGCATCGACGATGCCCCACATTCCCTTCAGGCGCTCGCGGTAGGCGCGGCCATAGCCGGTGCTTCCGCCGTAGTCGACATCCACCACGGCCACGCCGCGGCTGGTCCAGAACTGCGTTCGCAAGTCCAGGCTCCTGGATGCCGCCGAGGTGGGCCCGCCGTGGCACTTGACCACCAGCGGCGGCAAGGTGCCCGGCGGCCCGCGAAAGCTGGCATTCGCCGGCGGATAGAACAGGGCGAAGGCGCTGTCGCCTTGCGGCGTCGGGTACTCGATGAGCTGAGGCGCCGAAAGGCAACCCCGCAGTGCCGGCTCATGGGCCGCGCTGGCGCCGCGCCACGCCACGCTGGCGGCGCCGGCG
>NZ_BCUU01000203.1 GCF_001591385.1 Variovorax soli NBRC 106424 | reverse complement strand
TGGCAGCGTTGGCATGCGCCCTGTGTTTGACGAAGGGCGCGCGGCCCCCACCCCAACCCTCCCCCAAAGGGGGAGGGAGCCAGGGCGATGAGCCGCGCTGCAGCACCTCGCACCCGCGCTGATTTCCTGGCCGCCGACGGGGTGCTGCTGGTGGTGCGCGACACGCCGCCGGCCGCGCCGCCGGCGCCGGGCCAGCCCGCCGCCGTCCCGCCCAACCCGGCCGAGGGGCCGGAAGTGCTGCTCGCGCTGTGGAATGACGGCAGCATCACCGCGCTCAACGGCCATGTGGACCTGGGCACGGGCCTGGCCACGGCGTTGGCCCAGATCGTGGCCGAGGAGCTCGACGCCCCGCTGGCGCAGGTGCACATGGTGCTCGGCGACACGGCTCGCGTGCCCAACCAGGGCGCCACCATCGCCAGTGCATCGATCCAGATCCACGCGGTGCCGCTGCGCCGTGCCGCCGCGCAGGCGCGCGGCTGGCTGCTGGAACAGGCGGCCGAGTATTTCGGCGTGGCGCCGTCGCTGCTGGACGTGCGCAACGGATGCATCCATGCCGGCGAAGGCCACGTCATCGACTTCGGCCGGCTGGTGGCGGGCGATCGCACCGTGCTGCAACTCGCGCCTGACGCGCGGGTCAAGGCGGTCGAGGACTACCGCATCGTCGGCACCTCGGTGCCGCGCACCGACATTCCCGCCAAGCTCTCGGGCGAGACGGTGTTCGTGCACGACATGCGCCTGCCCGGCATGCTGCATGGCCGCGTGGTGCGTCCGCCCTATGCGGGCGCCGACCATGGCGAATTCATCGGCAACACGCTGGCCTCGGTGGACGAAAGCTCCATCGCGCACATCCCCGGCGTGCGGGCGGTGGTCGTCATCCGCGACTTCGTGGGCGTGGTGGCCGAGCGCGAGGAACATGCCGAGCAGGCCATGCGCGAGCTGCGCGTCGAATGGAAGCCATGGCCGGGCATGCCGTCGCTGCAGGACGTGGAAGGCGCCTTGCGGGCCAATCCGGCCACGCAGCGGCTGCTGGTCGACGAAGGCGATGTGGACGCGGCGCTGCAGTCGGCCGACCGGTCCATGCCGCGGACCTACCTCTGGCCGTACCAGATGCATGCGTCCATCGGGCCGTCGTGCGCGGTGGCGCAGTGGGTTGCCGAGTCCGCATTGAGCCCCAGCGAGCCACACGAAGTGGCGGAGCGTGGGGGCCTACGAGTCTGGGCAGGCACGCAGAATCCCCATGTGCTGCGGCGCGACCTGGCCCAGCTCGCGGGCCTGGACGAACTCGCGGTGGAGGTGGTGCGCATGGAGGCGGCCGGCTGCTACGGCCGCAACGGCGCCGACGACGTGGCCGCCGACGCCGCGTTGCTGGCGCGCGCCGTGGATGCGCCGGTGCGCGTGCAGCTCACCCGCGAACAGGAGCATGCATGGGAGCCCAAGGGCGCGGCCCAGCTGATGCAGGTGCAAGGCGGCCTGAACGCCGACGGCAGCGTCGCCGCCTACGCCTTCGAGACTTCCTACCCCTCCAACGGCGCGCCTACGCTGGCGCTGCTGCTCACGCGAACCATCGAACCGCAGGCGCAGGCCTACGAGATGGGCGACCGCACCGCGCGCCCGCCCTACGAATTCGACAACCTGCGCGTCAAGGTCAACGACATGGCGCCCATCGTGCGCGCCTCCTGGCTGCGCGGCGTGTCGGCGCTGCCCAACTCCTTCGCGCACGAGTCCTACATCGACGAGCTGGCCACGGCCGCGGGCGAGGACCCGGTGGCCTTCCGCCTGAAGCACCTGCATGACCCGCGCGCCGTCGAGCTGGTGCAGGCCACGGCGCAGAAGGCGGGCTGGCGCATGCGCAGCGGGCCCCAGGAAAACGCCGATGGCGGCCTGGGCCCCGGCGGCGACATCCTTTTCGGCCAGGGCTTCGCCTATGCCCGCTACGTCCACAGCAAGTGGCCCGGCTTCGGCGCGTCCTGGGCCGCCTGGGTGGCCGACGTGGAAGTCAACCGCAAGACCGGCGAAGTGCATGTGCGCCGCGTGGTGGTGGGGCACGACGCGGGGCTGGTCATCAACCCGGCCGGTGTGGCGCACCAGGTGCATGGCAACGTGGTTCAGACCACCAGCCGTGCGCTGAAGGAGAAGGTGCAGTTCGCGCCGCAGCCGCAGATGCAGGCGCAGGCGCCGCAACAGCAGCAACTCCCCGGCGTGCGGCCGTCCGGCGTGGTGGCCAGCCGCGAGTGGGGAAGCTACCCCATCCTCAACTTCCGCGAAGTGCCGGTGATCGAGGTGCTGCAGATGCCGCGCCCCGGCGAGGCGCCGCTGGGTGCCGGTGAATCGGCCTCGGTGCCGGGCACGGCTGCCATCGCCAACGCGATCTTCGATGCGACCGGCGTGCGCTTCCGGGCGCCGCCTTTCACGCCGGAGGTGGTGCTGGCTGGTCTGAAGGGAAGTTCGCTCCCTCCCCCTCTGGGGGAGGGCAGGGGTGGGGGCACGCGCGCCGTCGGTGATGGCGATGGCGCTGAAGTTGGCAATGCCGCCG
>NZ_BCUU01000202.1 GCF_001591385.1 Variovorax soli NBRC 106424 | reverse complement strand
CCGCGCTGGGGCCATGCGCTGCTGCCCGGGGCGGAGCCCTTGCGCGTGGGGCAGGAGCCGTCGCTGTCCTTCGCGCCGGCGAGCCTGTCGCGATTCGAGCCGGCCGGTGCGCAGGCGCCCGCGCGCGTGCGCCAGCAGTTCTTCGGCTACCTGGGGCCGAACGGACCGCTGCCGGTGCACCTGTCGGACTTCATCCGCGAGCGCAGCATCAACCATGGCGATGCGACCTGGCTCGCCTTCCTGGACACCTTCTCGCACCGCTTCTCGCTGTACTTCTACCGGGCCTGGGCGCAGGCGCGGCCCGCCGTGGGCCTGGACCGGCCACAGGAAGATGGCTTTCGCCGCCGCATCGGCGCGCTGGCGGGCATCGCAACACCGGCGCGGCAGCAGCGCGACGAGATCCACGACGACGCGCGCCTGTACTTCTCGGGCTGGCTTTCGCGCAAGGTCCACAACGCCGAAGGCGTGGAAGCCGTGCTGGGCCGCTACTTCGATGTGCCCGTGCGGCTGGAGCCCTGGGTGGGCCACTGGATGAAGCTGCCGGAGGGCGAGCTCAGCCGGCTCGGCCGGGGCACGGCCTCGCGCGCGCTCGGCGGCGGCGCCATGCTGGGCCGGCGTGCGTGGGACCGGCAGCATCGCATCCGGCTGCACCTCGGCCCGCTGGGCATGGCGCAGTACCGGCAGTTCCTGCCGACCGGCGACGCGCGGCCGGTGCTGTCGCGCTGGCTGCAGCAGCTGCTGGGCGACGAGCTGCACTGGGACGCGCAACTCGTGCTGCGCAAGGAAGAGGTGCCGCCCACCCGGCTTGGCGCCATCGGCGGCAATGCGCCGCGCCTGGGCTGGGTCAGTTGGCTGGGCGACCGGCCCCGTCGGCACGACGCGGCCGATGTGCGCGTCGACGGCGATGCGCCGCTTGCTTCTTCGTCCTTTCGTCCTGCGGCCGACCGAACGGCTGCTGTCCATGGAGTCGAATCATGAGTGAAATCAGCCGCACCGCCCTGTTCGGCAAGCTCAATCCGCTGGCCTACAAGGCCATCGAGGGCGCCACCGTGTTCTGCAAGATGCGCGGCAATCCGTACGTGGAACTGGAACACTGGTTCGCGCAGCTGTTGCAGAACCAGGAAAGCGACCTGCATCGCATCGTGCAGCACTACGGGCTGGACATCTCGGTGCTGGCCAAGGACGTGACGGCCGCGCTGGACCGCCTGCCGCGCGGGGCCACCGCCATCAGCGATTTTTCGCCGCACATCGAGAACGCCATCGAGCGCGGCTGGACCTACGCCACGCTGCAGTTCGGCGAGGCGCAGGTGCGCACCGGCTATCTGCTGGTGGGCATGCTCAAGACGCCCTCGCTGCGCAATCCGCTCATGGGTCTCTCCAAGCAGTTCGAGAAGGTCAAGGCCGAAGACCTGGCCGACAACTTCGCCAAGATCTGCGATGCCTCCGCCGAATCGAAGATGCGCGCGCAGGACGGCACCGGGATGGGCAGCGGCACCCCCGGCGAAGACACCGGCGCCATGGCCCCTGCAGCCATGGGCAAGGGCGATGCGCTCAAGAAGTTTGCTGTCGACCTCACAGAGAAGGCGAAGAAGGGGGAGATGGATCCGGTGACCGGGCGGGACGAGGAAATCCGCCAGATCGTCGACATCCTCATGCGCCGGCGCCAGAACAACCCGCTGCTCACCGGCGAGGCGGGCGTGGGCAAGACGGCGGTGGTGGAAGGCTTTGCGCAGCGCCTGGCGCGCGGCGACGTGCCGCCGCAATTGAAGGACGTGAAGCTGCTCACGCTGGACATCGGCCTCCTGCAGGCCGGCGCCAGCATGAAGGGCGAGTTCGAGCAGCGCCTGCGCCAGGTGATCGACGAGGTGCAGGCTTCGCCCACACCCATCATCCTGTTCATCGACGAAATCCACACGCTCGTTGGCGCGGGCGGCGCGGCGGGCACGGGCGATGCGGCCAACCTGCTCAAGCCGGCGCTGGCGCGCGGCAACCTGCGCACCATCGGCGCCACCACCTGGGCCGAGTACAAGAAATACATCGAGAAAGATCCGGCGCTGACCCGCCGCTTCCAGGTGGTGCAGGTGCCGGAGCCGGACGAGCTCAAGGCCATCCTCATGCTGCGCGGCGTGGCCAGCGTGCTGGAAAAGCACCACCGCGTGCAGCTGCTGGACGAGGCCATCGAGGCGGCGGTGAAGCTCAGCCACCGCTACATTCCCGCGCGCCAGCTGCCCGACAAGGCCGTGAGCCTGCTGGACACGGCCTGCGCCCGCGTGGCCGTGAGCCAGCACGCCATGCCGCCGGAGGTGGAGGACTGCACGCGGCGGATCGAGGCGCTGACGGTGGAAGGCGAGATCATCGGGCGCGAAGGCGCCATCGGCATCGACGTGAGCAAGCGGGCCGCGCAGGTTCAGTCCGCGCTGGCCGAGGCGCAGGCCGAGCTGGAAAAACTCAATGCGAGGTGGAAAGAGGAGAAGGGTCTGGTCGACCGGTTGCTGGAGCTGCGCGCCAAGCTGCGCGATGGCAACAAGCCGGTCGATGCTTCACTCCCTCCCCCGCTGGGGGAGGGCGGGGGTGGGGGCACAGCGCCCGTGGCCTCCACAGCGGATGTGGATGCGGCGCGCG
>NZ_BCUU01000201.1 GCF_001591385.1 Variovorax soli NBRC 106424 | reverse complement strand
GGGGGGGGGGCAGACGCCGTGCCCATGGCCGACGGGGCTTGCCCCCCTCCCTGCCTCCCCCCAGAGGAGGGAGGGGCAAACAAGACCGCGCGCGCCGTGGCATTGAGGCGCGTGCCTTCGCAGGTGGGGCACGCCACCTCGCCCACGTCGTCCAGCTCGGGTTCGGCAAAGGTCTGCTCGCGCCCGCGCTGATCGTCGGCCAGCACCGAGTCGTCGAAGACCTTGCGCTGCTCCTTGCTGAGCTTGACGCCGGTGCCCACGCAATCGGGGCACCAGCCGTGCTTGCTGTTGTAGGAGAACAGCCGCGGGTCCAGTTCGGCATAGCTGGTGGCGCACACCGGGCAGGCGCGCAGCGTGGAATACACATGCGCCTTGCCGATGCCGTCGGTCGGCGCGCCAGCCATCATCGCGCCGCGCAGGCCGGTGAGATCGCTCAGCACATGCACCACGCCCTTGCCGTGTTCCAGCGCGGTCGTCAGAGCGTCGCGCAGCTGCGCCTCGTTGGCAGGCAGCACGTCCAGGCTGGCCACCGGCAGCTCGATGCTGTGCTCCTTGAAGCGGTCGATGCGCGGGAAGTTGGTGGTGGGCAGGAAGGCCCCGTCCACCCGCAGGTGCGTGTAGCCGCGCGGGCGCGCCCAGTCGGCCAGTTCGGTGTAGACGCCCTTGCGGTTGCTCACCAGCGGCGCCAGCAGGCCGATGTGCTGGCCCTTGAAGTTCTTCAGGATCTGCGCGGCGATGCTGTCGGGCGTCTGCGGCTGCACCGGCGTGTTGTCATGGATGCAGTGCTGCACGCCCAGCTTCACGAACAGGAGGCGCAGGAAGTGCCACACCTCGGTGGTGGTGCCCACCGTGCTCTTGCGCCCGCCGCGCGACAGGCGCTGCTCGATGGCCACCGTGGGCGGAATGCCGTACACCGCATCCACCTCGGGCCGGCCGGCCGGCTGCACGATGGAACGCGCATAGGCATTGAGCGATTCGAGGTACCGCCGCTGCCCTTCGTTGAACAGGATGTCGAAGGCCAGCGTGGACTTGCCCGAGCCGCTCACGCCCGTCACCACGCTGAACTTGCCGCGCGGAATGTTCACCGACAGGTTCTTCAGGTTGTGCTCGCGCGCATGCACGATCTCGATGGCGTCGCGCCCGGGCGCCGGCTGCGCGTGGCCGGCATAGCTGCGCAGCACCTTCTCGGCGGCCTTGAAGGCGCCGGGGCCGATGGTGTTCTCGTAGTCGGCCAGCGCCGCGCCGGTGAGGGACGCGCGGTTCTCGCGCACCTGCTCCGGCGTGCCTTCGGCCACGATCTGGCCGCCGCCCTCGCCGCCCTCGGGGCCGAGGTCCACCAGCCAGTCGCTGGCGCGGATCACGTCGAGGTTGTGCTCGATGACAACCAGCGAATGGCCGGCATCGAGCAGCTTGCGCAGCGCGCGCATCAGGCGGGCGATGTCGTCGAAGTGCAGGCCGGTGGTGGGCTCGTCGAACAGGAACAGCGTGCCCTTGCGCGCCAGTGGCTGCTTGCTGGCGGAACTGGACTTGGCCGCCTCGGCCAGGAAGCCCGCCAGCTTCAGGCGCTGCGCCTCCCCGCCGCTGAGCGTGGGCACCGGCTGGCCCAGCTTCACATAGTCCAGGCCCACGTCGACGATGGGCTGCAGCACGCGCTGCACCTCGCGGTCGTTCGCAAAGGCGGCCAGCGCCTCGGCCACCGTCAGCTCCAGCACATCGGCCACGTTGAAGTTGCGGCCGTTGCGCTCCACGGTCACCTCGAGAATTTCGGGCCGGTAGCGCTTGCCGTCGCAATCCGGGCAGCGCAGGTACACGTCCGACAGGAACTGCATCTCCACATGCTCGAAGCCCGAGCCGCCGCAGGTGGGACAGCGTCCGTCGCCGCTGTTGAAGCTGAACTTGGCGGCGGTGTAGCCGCGCTGTTTGGCCAGCGGCGCAGTGGCGTAGATCTCGCGGATGGCGTCCCACGCGCCCACGTAGCTGGCCGGGTTGGAGCGCGCCGTCTTGCCGATGGGCGACTGGTCGACGAACACCACGTCGCTCAGGTGGTCCGCGCCCAGCAGGCGGTCATGCTCGCCGGGGGCTTCGGTGGCCTTGCCGAAGTGGCGCATGAGCGCCGGCGCCAGCACGTCCTGGATGAGCGTGGACTTGCCCGAGCCGCTCACGCCGGTGACGCACACCAGGCGCTGCAGCGGCAGCTCCACCGTCACGTTCTTCAGGTTGTGCTCGCGCACGCCTTCCAGGATGAGGCGCGGCGTGGCGTCGCCCACCGGCCGCTTGAAGCCCATGCCGATGGTCTTGCGCCCGCCCAGGTAGGCGCCGGTGAGCGTCTCGGCGCTGCGCAGTGCCTGCGTGGCGCCGTCGAACACGATCTGCCCGCCGCGCGCGCCGGGGCCCGGGCCCATGTCGATGATGCGGTCGGCTGCCAGCATGACGGCCGGGTCGTGCTCCACCACGACCAGCGTGTTGCCCGCATCGCGCAGGCGCAGCATGGCCTCGGTGATGCGGTTCATGTCGCGCGGGTGCAGGCCGATGCTGGGCTCGTCCAGCACGAAGAGCGTGTTGACCAGCGAGGTGCCCAGCGCCGTGGTGAGGTTGATGCGCTGCACCTCGCCGCCGCTGAGCGTGCGGCTTTGCCGATCGAGCGTGAGGTAGCCGATGCCAACGTCGTGCAGGTAGCGCAGGCGGGTGGTGATCTCTTCAAAAAGCAGCTTGAGCGCCTGCGCCTCGCCGGACTTCGCCCCTTCCCCCTCTGGGGGAAGGCTGGGATGGGGGCTTGCGCCCTCGCGCAAATGCGGGG
>NZ_BCUU01000200.1 GCF_001591385.1 Variovorax soli NBRC 106424 | reverse complement strand
GCCCGGCCGGCGGCTGGGCGTGCCCAGCGACTGCATCTCCCAGCGCTGCCAGGCGGATTCCACCGGCGCGGTGCGCTCGTCCGCAGCGGCAGCAGCGGCAGCAGCGGCAGCAGCGGCGCGTTGCCCGAGCGGGGCATAGGAGGCGGCGAAGGAGCGCTTAGATGAAGTCATCGGTACCCGGGGCGGCAATCACGACTTCGCCGGTGTCGGCCAGGCGGCGCACCACCTGCAGGATGGCCTTCTGCTCGGCCTCCACCTGCGACACGCGCACGGGGCCGCGCAGCTCCATGTCTTCGCGCAGGGTCTCGGCCGCGCGCTGCGACATGTTGTTCAGGAACTTGTCGCGCAGCTCCTGCGGCGCACCCTTGAGGGCGATGATGAGCGACTCGGCCTCGATGTCCTTGAGCACGCGCTGGATGCCGCGGTCGTCCAGGCCCAGCAGGTTCTCGAAGACGAACATCTCGTCCACGATGCGCTGCGCCAGGGCTTCGTCCTGGGCACGCACATGGGCAATGGCTTCCTGCTCCTGCGTGGTGCTCATCAGGTTGACGATCTCGGCGGCAGTGCGCACGCCGCCCAGGCGGCTGCGCTTGAGGCCTTCGCCCGACAGCATGTCGCTGAGCACCTCGGTCAGTTCGGCCAGCGCCGCCGGCTGCACGCCGCCGAAGGTGGCCACGCGCACGATCACGTCGTGGCGCAGGCGCGCCGGCAGCTTCTCCAGCACTTCGGAGGCCTTGGTTCGGTCCAGGTGGACCAGCAGCGTGGCCAGGATCTGCGGATGCTCGTCGCGGATCAGCTCGGCCACTTCGCCGGCTTCCAGCTCGTTGAGCCGCTCGATGCCGCCGCGCGGCGCCTCGGGCTGCAGGATGTCTTCCAGCAGGTTGCTGGCGCGCTCGTCGCCCAGCGCCTTCTGCAGCACCGCGCGGATGTAGTTGCCCGAGCCCAGGTGCAGGGCAGAGAGCTGCTCGGTCTCGGCGCGGAACTCGGCCAGCACCTCGGCCAGCTCGTCGTTGGACACGTGGTTGAGCCTGGACATGGCCACGCCCACCGCCTGCACCTGCTGCGTCGACATCTTCGACAGCGTGGCGGCGGCGAGGTCTTCGCCCAGCGCCATCAAAAGGATGGCGGCCTTGCGGTTTCCGGAATCATTCATTCGCGTTCATCCAATGCTTGACCAGGGCGGCCACCAGGCGCGGGTCGTCCTTGGCCAGTTGCTGGGCATAGTCGAGGTCGGCGCGCTGGCGCTCGGATTCGCGCAGGCGCAGCTGTTCGCGGGCCTGCGCCTGCTCGATGGCCAGCGCGTCCGGGTCGGCCGGCGGCAGCGCCGTGGAGGCCGCCTGCTGTGCCAGCGCCAGTTGCTGCTGCTGCTGGCGGCGTGCGCGGGGCCGCAGCACCGCGAGCCAGATCAACAGGGCCGCGATGGCCAGGGCCGCATACAGGCCGATGCTCTTGCCCAGCTCGATGGCCTGCGGGTCTTTCCACAGCGGCAGCTCCACCGGGGCCGGCTCGCGCTCCTGCGCAAAGGGGCTGTTGACCACGTTGAGCGAGTCGCCGCGCTCCTGGCTGAAGCCCATGGCTTCCTTCACCAGGTTGCGGATCTGGTCGAGCTCGGCGGCGGTCAGAGCCTGCGAGGCCGGCTTGCCGCCTGCGTCTGCCATTCGGTTGTTCACCACCACCGCGACCGACAGACGCTTGACGCCGCCCGCGCCCTGCTGCACGTGGCGGATGCTGCGGTCCAGCTCGTAGTTGGTGGTGACGTCCTTGCGCGAACTGCGCGGGCCGCTCGCCGTCGTGGTCGACGATGTCTGCGCCGGTGCAGCGGGGGCAGCGCCCGGTGTTCCGGGGCGCGCCGCAGCCGTGTTGGCCGTGCCATTGGGGGCGGCGCCGGGGTTGGTGATGGGCGCCGCGGGATTCGTCGGTGGCTGGTTCGACAGTGCGCCGGGCACGCCGCCCGGCGGGGTGCCGCCCTGCTGGTCCGACTCGCTGGACTGCTGGCTGCGCACGGCCTTGTTGTTGGGGTCGCTGTTGGGGCGGAACTTCTCGTCGGTATGCTCCACCACCGCGAAGTCGATGTCGGCCGCCACCTGCGCATGCACGTTGCCCGCGCCCAATATGGGTTGCAGGATCGATTCGATGCGGCGCACGTAGGTCTGCTCGATCTCCTGCGTGTACTTCAGCTGGCTCACGTCCAGCCCGCGCGCGCCGCTGTTCGCGGCCGACAGCAGGTTGCCGCGCTGGTCCACCACCGTCACGCTCTTGGGGTCCAGGTCGGGCACGCTGCTGGAGATCATGTGGACGATGGCGCTCACCTGGCCTTCGTCGATGCTGCGCCCGCGCTGCAGCGTGAGCACCACCGAGGCCGAGGGCTTCTTCTGGTCGCGCACGAACAGCGACGGCTTGGGCAGCGCCAGGTGCACGCGCGCCGCTTCCACCGTGCCGATGGATTCGATGGAGCGCACCAGCTCGCCCTCGAGCGCGCGCTGGTAGTTGACCTGCTCGGTGAACTGGCTGGTGCCGAACTTCTGGTTGTCCATCAGCTCGAAGCCCACGCCGCCGCCCTTGGGCAGGCCCTGCTGTGCCAGCTTCAGCCGAAGCTCGGGCACCTTCTCGCCGGGCACCAGGATGGCGCCGCTGCCCTCGGCGAACTTGTAGGGCACGTTCATCTGCGAGAGCGACGCGATGATGGCGCCGCCGTCGCGCTCGGTCACGTTGGCGTACAGCACCTTGTAGTCGGGCGCGCGGCTCCACAACACGAAGGCGGCCGCGGCGGCCACCAGCGCGGCGCCGCCCAGGATGAGCGGCAGCCGGGGCTG
>NZ_BCUU01000199.1 GCF_001591385.1 Variovorax soli NBRC 106424 | reverse complement strand
GCCGCCGCATTCTTCTGCGCGCGCGCGACTACATGGCGGCCCATGCGCACGAGCCGGTGAGCGTGCCGCAGCTGTGCGCGGCCGTGGGTGCCTCGCGCCGGACCTTGCAATACGCCTTCGAGGATGCCCTGGGCCTGAGCCCCATCCACTACCTGCGCCTGATGCGGCTGAACCGCGTGCACATCGAGCTGCTGCGCGGGCCGGCCGACGACACCGTGGGCGACGTGGCGGCCCGCTGGGGCTTCTGGCACCTGCCGCGCTTTGCGGCCGAATACCGCACCCTGTTCGGCGAGCTGCCTTCGCAGACGCGCAAGCGGCGGGCGGGCGCCTGAGCATCGTCCACGGTCCCTAGGGCAAACCCGCGAACGGCTTCGGCTTGCCGAATCCGGATAACGCCCGGCCCGGCTCCGAACCTACGCTGCATCCCATCGAGCCCGGTGGAGAGGCTCGACAGCGAGAGGATGCCAACATGAAGAGAGTTCTCGCGCCGACGGCGCCGCGCAGCACGAGCGCGGCCCGTGGCGCCCCCGTGCGCGGCCTGAAGGCCCTGGCCCTGGCGGCAGCCGTGGCCTGCGGCGGCGCCGCGCTCGGCCTGCTGCCGGCCCACCCGGCCCACGCCCATGGCGCACCCGCCAGGATGGTGCCGATGGTCAAGACGCTGGAAGACTTCGGCGCCACCGTGCGCTGGGACGCCTTCGCCAAGGTCTATTCCATCCAGCGCAACAGCACCATGGTGCGCGTCAAGCCCGGCTCGCGCGATGCGCTGGTCAACGGCAAGCCGGTGACGCTGGAGGCACCCGTCACCCTTCGCGAGGGCAAGCCCTACGTGGCGGCGGGCTTCATCAACCAGGTGTTCCAGTCGGGGCTGGACACCACTTTCCAGGTGGAGCGCACCGCCAGTCCGCTCAACCCGCTCACGCCGGCGGAAATCGAGGCCACCGTGCAGGTGCTGCGCAACGCGGGCCGGCTGCGTGAGGGCCTGCGCTTTACCGAGATCGCGCTCAAGCCGCCGCCCAAGGACCAGGTCTGGGCCTTCGCGCTGCAGGGCAAGGCGGTGTCTGTGCCGCGCGAGGCCTCCTTCGTCATCCTGGACGGCAAGAAGGTGATCGAAGGCGCCGTCGACCTGGGCGCGAAGAAGCTGCTGGACTGGAAGGAGGTCGAAGGCGCGCACGGCATGGTGCTGCTGTCGGACGACCTGGCCACCGTGCAGGCGGCCATCGAGACCAGCCCCGAATACGCTCAGGCCCTGGCCAGGCGCGGCATCCACGACCCGAAGAAGGTGGTGGCCACGCCCCTCACGGCCGGCTACTTCGACGGCAAGGACCAGCTGCGCCAGGAAGACCGCCTGCTCAAGGTGGTGAGCTACCAGGACGTGGGCGACAACAACTACTGGGCGCATCCCATCGAGAACCTGGTGGCGGTGGTGGACCTCGTGGCGAAGAAGGTCGTCAAGGTCGAGGACGCTGGCGTGGTCCCCGTGCCCATGGCGGCGCGCCCCTACGACGGCAGCGACCGCAAGCCGCTGGCGCCCTTCAAGCCGCTGTCCATCACCGAGCCCGAGGGCAAGAACTACACCATCACCGGCAACACGCTGCACTGGCGCAACTGGGACATGCACCTGCGCCTGGATTCGCGCGTGGGCCTGGTGCTGTCCACCGTCAGCTACAACGACAAGGGCACCAAGCGCAAGGTGATGTACGAGGGCTCGCTCGGCGGCATGATCGTGCCCTACGGCGACCCCGACGTGGGCTGGTACTTCAAGGCCTACCTCGATTCGGGCGAGTACGGCATGGGCGTGCTGACCTCGCCCATCGAGCGCGGCACCGACGCGCCGGAAAACGCGGTGCTGCTGGACGCCACGCTGGCCGGCTACGACGGCAAGCCCACGCCCGTGCCCAACGCCATCGCGGTGTTCGAGCGCTACGCCGATCCCGAATACAAGCACCAGGAATACGGCAAGCCCAACATGAGCGCGGAGCGGCGCGAGCTGGTGGTGCGCTGGATCAGCACCGTGGGCAACTACGACTACATCTTCGACTGGGTGTTTGCCGAGAACGGCACCATCGGCATCCACGCCGGCGCCACCGGCATCGAGGCCGTGAAGGGCGTGCGCAGCCGCACCATGCAGGACGCCACTGCCAAGGAAGACACACGCTACGGCACCTTGCTGGACCACAACATCGTGGGCACCACGCACCAGCACATCTACAACTTCAGGCTGGACCTGGATGTGGACGGCGAGGCCAACGAGCTGAGGGAAATCGACCCGGTGGTGGCGCCCAACACGCGCGGCGGCCCGCGCACCAGCACCATGCAGACCACCGAGCGCACCGTGCAGACGGAAAAGCAGGCGGCGCAGAAGTTCGACCCGGCCACCGTGCGGCTGCTGAGCAATCCGGCCCGCGCCAACAAGGTGGGCAATGCGGTGTCCTACCAGCTCATTCCGTATGCAGGCGGCACGCACCCGATCGCCAAGGGCGCCAACTTCGCGCCCGACGAGTGGATCTACCACCGCCTGAGCTTCATGGACAAGCAGATCTGGGTCACCCGCTACGACCCGAACGAGCGCTTTCCCGAGGGCAAGTACCCCAACCGCTCGGCCAGGGACACGGGCCTGGGCCAGTTCACCGCCGACGACCAGCCCATTGTGGGCACCGACAACGTGGTGTGGCTCACCACCGGCACCACGCACGTGGCGCGCGCGGAGGAGTGGCCGATCATGCCCACCGAATGGGTGCACGCGCTGCTCAAGCCGTGGAACTTCTTCGACGAGACACCCACGCTGGGCCTGGCGCGGCCCAAGGCGAAGTAAGCCGCACACACAACAACACCCGGAGACATCCATGCAAGACGAAACAAGCCGCACGGGCGACGTGCACGGCGCGCAGCGCCGCGACCTCCTCAAGCTGGGCGCGGCCGCGCTGGCCGCCCCGGTGGCCGCC
>NZ_BCUU01000198.1 GCF_001591385.1 Variovorax soli NBRC 106424 | reverse complement strand
TGCGCATCGGCGCGCTGCCCAGCGTGGCGCCTTCGCTGCTGCCGCAGGCGCTGGCGCGGCTGCGGGCGCAGCGGCAGGGCCTGCAGATCCTGGTCAAGTCCGCCGCCAACGCGGTGCTGCTGGACGACCTGCGCGCCGGCGAACTGGACGTGGTGGTGGGCCGCATGAGCGATCCCTCGCTCACCAGCGGGCTGAGCTTCGAGCTGCTGCACACCGAGCCGCTGGTCTTCGTGGCCCGCCCCGGTCATCCGCTGGCCCGGCGCGGCGCCTCGGCCCGGGCGGCGCTGGCCTATCCGCTGGTGATCTACGCCGAGGGCACCATCCCGCGCCACCACACGGAGAGTTTTCTGGCCAGCCTGGGGCTGGCGCTGCCCGCCGATGCGCTGCAGACGCTGGACGTGGCGGTGGCCAGTGCGCTGGCGGCCGGCTCCGACAGCATCTGGATCACGCCGCTGGGCGCGGCCCGCAACGACCTGGCGCTGGGCCGACTGGTGCGCCTGCGCATCGCCACGCCTGGCACCGACGAGCCGGTGGGGCTGTTGCTGCGCACCGACGCGGCGCCGTCACCGGCGCGCGGCGCGCTGGTGGCGCTGCTGCGCGACGAGGCGCGGCGGCTGGCGGCCGAATCCAAACGCCGCCACTAGGGCCGAGGGCCGATCAGTCGCGTGTGGCGCGTCGCTGCACGCAGGCAATGTACGCCTCGCCATCCGGCGGCCGGCCGGCGCGCTGCGACTCCCACATCATCTGCCCCAGGCATTCCATCGCCTCGTGATGCGCATCGAGCAGCGAATCGCGCCGCGCGGCCAGCAGTTCCACCGCCTGGCGGATGCCGCGCGGCTGGTCGATGGAGCATTGCTCGCTGATCGACAGGTGCATGGCCAGGTGCAGGAAGGGGTTCTCGCGCCCGTCGCTGCCGTCGTACACGCGGGCCACGGCGGCATCGGCGTCCTGCAGGTCGGCGTGGTATTCGGGATGCGCGTCGATCCAGCCCGCGGCGATGGTCTCCAGCGCCTCCAGCGGCATGCCCTGGCGGCTCTTGGCATACACGTCGCAGAAAAAGCGGCGCACCTCTTCTTGGGATGGATTGAACATGATGGCGGGGAGGTTAGCACCGACCCCTTTGGCAATGCGGGCGCCGGGGCATGAGCTGTCATGCATCTGGGGCAAGATAGCGCCTTCGCCGCAACGCAGCCCCCGCCCGTCACCGCCTCATGCACCCGAACCCGCGCCAACCCTGGACCCACGAACTCGGCCAGCGGCTGCGCGTGCACCAGCCGCTGAAGATCGTCGGCACCACGGTGTGGATCTGGATCTTCTTCGTCGGCTATTTCCACTTGCTGCGCAACCCGATGCGGCCGGTGATGGAGATGCCGCTCACCGTCATCGACGCCTGGATTCCCTTCCAGCCGGTCTGGCTCATTCCGTACCTGTCGCTGTGGGTGTACGTGGGCATCGCGCCCGGGCTGCAGCGCAATTTCCGCGAGCTGGTGGTGTATGGCCTGTGGTCTGGCGCGCTGTGCCTGGCGGGCCTGGCCTTCTTCGCCCTGTGGCCCACGCGCATTCCGCTGCAGCCGATGGATGCGGGCGGATTTCCGGGCTTTGCGCTCCTGCGCGGCATCGACGCGGCCGGCAATGCCTGCCCTTCGATGCACGTGGCCATCGCCATCTTCACGGCCTGCTGGATCGAGCACATTTTCAAGTCGGCGGGCGCGCCGCTGCTGCTGCGCGCGGTAAACATCGCCTGGTTCCTGGCGATCACCTATTCCACGCTGGCCACCGGCCAGCACGTTGTGCTGGACGCCGTGTCGGGTGCGCTGCTGGGCGGCGTTTTTGCCTGGGCGTCGCTGCGCTGGCGCCCTTCCTCCATGGGGGCGGTGGAGCCGGGCGCCGTGGTGGCTATCATCGACCGTCACTGACTTTGTTTCCCGCGCGCGGACGGCGCCACCATTACATAACGCCAAGATCACCATGAGTTCGCTCAAGGAACTGCAAGACCTGATACAGGACAAGTACGGTATCGATCCGGCCGAACTCGACCCCAACGCCTCGATGCGCGACAAGGGCTTCGATTCCCTGGCCCTGGCCGAATTCCTGTTCGAGATCGAAGACCGCCTGCACATCACGCTGCCCGACCCCGACCCGGAAATGGACACGCTGGCCCAGCTGGCCGCGCTGGTCGACCAGGTGCGGGCCGCCCAGCCGCCCCAGCAGCGCGCAGCGTGAGCCAGGCAGGCATCGCCGTCACCGGCCTGGGCGTCGTCGGCCCGCACGGCCAGGCACCGGACGCCATGTTCGATGCCTTGCTGCGCGGCGAATCGGCCATCCGCCCGGTGTTTCCCGAGCTGGCCAAGCCGGCCCTGGCCGCCACCGTGGCCTTCGACGCTTCGCCCTGGTTCAGCAAGCTGCAGCTGGCCGGCGTGGACCGCGTCAGCCAGCTGGCCGTGGCCGCGGCCGAACGCGCGCTGGACGACGCAGGCATGCCAGGCCCCTGGGCCGAGAACGAAGGCGAGCGCGTGGGCATCTACGTGGGCTGCGGCATGGGCGGTGCCAGCGCGCTCGAAACCGCCTACCGCGGCGGCGCCAGCGGCCGCGTGCCGCCGCTGACCATTCCGGCCTTCATGCCCAACGCGCCGGCCTCGCACATCGCCATGCGGCGCAAGGTGCTGGGCCCGGTGCTCACCTATTCGGTGGCCTGCGCATCGTCGGCCATCGCCATTGCCGAGGCGGCCAAGGCCATCGAGAGCGGCGAGGTCGACCTGGCCATTGCCGGCGGCAGCGAGGCGCTGATCGTGCCCGGCGTGATGCTCGCCTGGCAGGCGATGCAGACGCTGGCCTCCGCGCCGCCGGGCGGTGCGGCCACCGCGGTGCGGCCCTTCGCGGCCGACCGCAGTGGCTTTGCGCTGGGCGAGGGCGCTGCCTTCCTGGTGCTCGAATCGGCGCAGCGCGCCGCCGCACGCGGTGCGCGCAGCTACGCCAGCCTGGCCGGCTGGGGCAGCAGCTGCGACGCCTCGCACCTCACCAAGCCCGATGCCGC
>NZ_BCUU01000197.1 GCF_001591385.1 Variovorax soli NBRC 106424 | reverse complement strand
CCGGCGCCTGTGCGCCCTGGGATGCAGCGGCGTCCGCGCCCTCGCCCTTGCGGGGCTCGAGCAGTTCGCGCGGCTGCAGCGCCCGGGCCTGCTCGCCGTGCACCGCGGCCACGGCCACCGGGTTGTAGATGAGCGCCACCGCGCCCGAAGCCAGCACCGAGATGCCGGCCAGGCCGGGCAGCGTGGACAGCTGCGGGCCGAGGTTCTTCACCACGACTTCCTGGTTGCCCAGCACTTCGTCCACGTGCAGCGCCACGCGCTGCGCGGCGCTTCGCACCACCACCACGGTGTTGGCGCGGCCCGGCTGGCGGTCGCTGCGGGCCGAGGACTGCAGCAGTGCGCCCGACCAGTAGAAGGGAAGCTCCTCGCCGCCGAAGGTGTAGCGCGCGCTGGCGTAGGCCTGCTCGAGCTCGGCGGCGCTCACGCGCTGCACCAGCTCCACCAGGTTGGAAGGCACGCCCACCGACAGCTCGCCGGCGCGCATCATCACCACGTGCGTCACCGCGGTGGTGAGCGGCAGCACCAGCTTGAAGACGGTGCCCTGGCCCTTGGTGCTCTGCGTCTCGATGCGCCCGCCCAGCGCGGCCACGTCGGCGCGGACCACGTCCATGCCGATGCCGCGGCCGGCCAGCTCGGACACCTGCTCCGCGGTGGAGAAGCCCGGCTGGAAGATCAGCTCGGCCGCCTGCTCGGGCGTGACCGCCTCGCCCTGCGGCACCAGGCCGAGAGCGTGGGCGCGCCGTGCAATGCGCTCGATGTTCAGGCCCGCGCCGTCGTCGCGGAAGCTGACCGACACGTCGTTGCCTTCGTGATGCAGGTCGATCACGATCAGGCCGCTGGCGTCCTTGCCGGCGGCCGTGCGCGCGGCCGCATCCTCGATGCCGTGCGCCACGCAGTTGCGCAGCAGGTGCTCGAAGGCCGGCGTCATCCGCTCCAGCACGCCGCGGTCCATCTCGATGGAGCCGCCGGTGATGTCCAGGCGCACCTGCTTGCCGGTGTCCTTCGACGCCTGCCGCACCACGCGGTACAGGCGCTCGGAAATACCCTCGAACTCCACCATGCGCGTGCGCAGCAGGCCGCGCTGCAATTCGCGCGTCTGGCGCGCCTGCGCGCTCAGGTCGTCTTCGGTGGCCTGCACCGTCTTCTGCAGCGAACGCTGCACGGTGGCCACGTCGTTCACCGACTCGGCCATCATGCGGGTGAGTTCCTGCACGCGGGTGAAGCGGTCGAACTCCAGCGGGTCGAAGGACTGCGCCGAATCCTTGGCCTGGGCCAGGCGCGATTGCATCTGGCTCTCGGCCTGCACCTCGATGTCGCGCAGCTGCTGGCGCAGGCGGTCCAGGTTGCCGGTCAGGTCGACCAGCGAGGTGCTCAGCTGGCCGAGTTCGGCCTCCAGGCGCGAGCGGGTGATGATCACCTCGCCGGCCTGCGCCACCAGGCGGTCGAGCAGCTGGGTGCGGATGCGCACCACCTGGCCGGCGCCGCCACGCAGCGGTGTGAGCGCGCTCGATGCCGGGACGGCCAGGCGCTGTGCGGGCACGGCGGCAGGCGTTGCGGCAGCAGCAACGTCCAGGGCCGGTTCGTTGGCGGCCGCCGGTGCGGCAACGGGTGCAGACACCGGCGCTTCGACCTCGGCCGACACCTGGACCTGCACCGCGGCGCTGGTCGGCACGGCCGAAGTGGCCGCCACCGCGCGCTGCGCGATCTCGGCCTGCGCGGCGCCGTCGGCGGCACGCAGGCTGTCGAAGGCCGCCTGCAGCGCGTCATAGCGGCCGTAGAGTTCTTCGATGGCCTGGCGCGGAATGTTCTCCACGCCGATGATCTCGACCTCGGACTCCATGCGGTGGGCGCGCTCGCCCAGGCGCATGGCGCCTGCCAGGCGCGCGCTGCCCTTGAGCGTGTGCAGCGCACGCAGCACGATGGCGCGCTGGCCCATGTCGTCGGGCGACTGGGCCCAGGCACGCAGCGCATTGGCCAGTTCGGGCAGCAGGTCGGCGGCCTCTTCCTCGAAGATCGGGAACAGGTCGGCATCGACCGCATCCGCCACGTCCATGGCGTCGTCGGAATCCTCCAGCGCCACGTCCGCCGGCGCATGCTGCGCGGCAGCGGCCAGGGGCTGCACCAGCGGCGCGGCCGGCTGCACCGGCGGCAGCGGCGCGGACGCCAGCTCGCGCAGCGCGTTCAGCGTCTCGGGCGACGGATCCTTCAGCACGCCGGCGGCGAACTGGTGCAGCAGGCGGCGCAGCTCGTCGGCCGCCAGGGCCAGCACCGTGCCCTGCTCGTGCGTGCCGCGGCCCAGCATCTGCAGGTGGGTCAGGGCCGACTCGAACAGGCGCGCCATGTCCGACAGGCTGCGGAAGCCCACGGTGGAAGAACTGCCGGCCAGCGAGTGCGCCAGGCCGATGGTCGAATCCTGGATGCGCAGGTGCGGCTCCAGCGCCCACTCGCCCACCTCGACGGCCAGCTGGCGCGACCACTCGTCGGCCTCGTTGAGGTAGACGTTGTAGAGCGCGATGCCGATGCGCAGCGGACCGATGACCTTGAACGATTCGTCTGCCGGCGCGTCAGGCTGCAGCGCTTCTTCCTGCGCCACGGCCTGAATCTCTTCGACAGGCTCGGCGGCGGCGGGCGCCGCGGCGAAAGCGGCCGCCTGCTCCGCAGCGAAGGCTTCGAAATCGAGCGCCGGCACGTCCTCGGCAGGTGCGGCCGCAGCCGCCGCGGCGCGCAGCTCGAACGGGTCGGCCAGCGCGGTGGGCTCGAAGCCCGGTTCGGCGGGTTCGGCCGCCTGTACCGGCGCAAGGGGCTCGGCCAGGAAATCGATGTTCACGTCCACCGGCTGCGGCTCGCCGGTGCGCGCCTTCTTCTCGTCCTCGAATTCGAGGAAGTCGGTGGAGGGGAAGTCCTCCAGGTCGTGCGTCTCGAAGGGGTCGGGCTGGCTGGCCGCAGGCGCGGCGGGCTCGGGCGTGAACTCGAACGACGGCAGCGGCGCGTCGTCCGCCGGCGCAGCCGGCTCGAAGGACGCCGGAGGATCGAGTTCCAGATCGGGCAGCTTGTCGAAATCCGGCAGCGGCGGCAGGTCCGCGGCAGGCTGCGATGCCGGCGCGAATGCCTCCAGCGGCGCAGGCGACGAGGGCTCTGCAAACGATGCCGGCTCGGCCGCGATCTGGCGCGCCGCGGCCGCCAGCGCCAACGGGTCGGCCGCC
>NZ_BCUU01000196.1 GCF_001591385.1 Variovorax soli NBRC 106424 | reverse complement strand
GCGCTTGGGCAGGCCGCGGCCGTCGTCCTGCACCTCCAGCGCCAGCGCGTCGCCCTCGAAGCGGATGCGCACGGCGCACTGCGTGCCGCCGCTGTGGCGGATGGCGTTGGACACGGCCTCGCGCAGGATGCGCGTGAGCTGCACGTGCGTGCGCGCCGGCAGGATCAGGCCGGGCGGCGGATCGTCCGCCTGCCACTGCGGCTGCATGCCGGCGTCGGACAGGCGCGTCACGGTTTCGGCGCGCCAGTCGGCCAGCGCTTCTTCGGCGGCGGTGACGTGGCCGGTCATGCCCCGCACCGAAAGGCGCATTTCCTCCAGCGCCTGGCGCGCCATGGCCGCGACGCGCTCGGGCTGGCCGCCGCGTTGGCTGGCCTGCACGATGGTGAGCAGCTGCGCGCCCAGGTCGTCGTGCAGGTCGGAGGCGATGCGGCGGCGCTCTTCCTGCGCGGCCTGCGCCGTGCGCAGCTGGGCGATCTGCTGCCAGTTGCGCTCGATCTCGCGCGACTTGCCGATCACGCGCTGCTCCAGCTCCTGGTTGAGCGTCTCGGCCTGGGTGAGGGCGCGCACGAACAGCTGGATCAGGCGCACCGAGATCACGGCGAACACCAGCGGCATGGTGAAGTGGCCCAGCGTGACGTTGGGCAGCGGCAGCAGGCCGTACTGCTGGGCCATCTCCAGCCCCAGCAGCACGATGGAATGCGCCAGCACCAGGCCGACCAGCCAGAAGTCCATGCGGTGGGTGCGCCAGGACAACACCAGGAAGGCCACCACGCAGCCGAGGAACTCCACCGTGCCCATCAGGTAGAGCGCCGTGGCGGTGCCCAGCAGCTCGTCACGCGGCACGGCCAGCACCACCAGCGCGATGGCCACGCTCTGCGCCACCAGGGCCCGGTCCATCCAGGCCCAGCGCCGCCCGATCAGCCGCACCAGGAACAGCATGGCGAACGACACCACCGGGAAGAACGCGACGGTGAGAAAGGCCTCCGTCGCCCAGTACGAGCCGAAGGACAGCCGCGTGAACAGCCGCGCCGTGAGCGCGCCCCAGCCCATGGCGAACAGCGCGAAGTACAGCATGTAGCGGTCGCGCCGGCGCGCCAGCCACAGGCCGAAGAGCGCCAGCCCGAAGCCCAGCAGGCTGATGGAGATGACCTGGGCCACCGTGATGTTCCAGAAGTAGCGGCTGTCGTACTGCGGCTGCAGCTGCGCCAGCGGCCCCACCTGCACCGCCGACATGCCGCTGGAACGCTGGCGCGTGGCCGCCTCGCCGAAGGCATGGCCCGCGATGCGCACCCGCAGCTCGTTGCCGCCCTGCGCCTTCAGCAGCGCGCGCGGCAGCGCGAACAGGTTGGGGTAGTAGCAGTTGCGCGGATAGGGCGGCTCCATGCGCCCGCCGGAGCCGACCAGCTCGCCGTTGACGTACACCTCCAGCGTGCTGCAGGCGCGCGGCACATACACGCCCAGCAGCTCGCTGCCGCCCGGGGTGTCGAAGCGCAGGCGGTAGTCGGCCACCCCGCTGAAGCCGGCCAGGTCCTCCTCCCATTCGTGCGGCAGGTTCACCGCCTGGTGGGCGCGGCCGGGCACTGCGAGCTGCGCCTGCTGCAGCATCTGCACCGGGGCCTGCGCCCATGCCTGCGGCAGTGCGGCCAGAAGCAGGCACAGGGCCAGCAGCCAGCGGGCGAGGCGCAGCAGCAGGAGATCAGGGGGAATCGGCACGGAGCGGCACTGTACCCTGCCCATCCGGCGGCCTACCCCCTCGAACGGGTGGTGGCTAAGGTTTGCGCTTGTGTGCCGGAATCCAGTACGCCAGCGTGCCCGCCGCCGCCAGCGCGATCAGCCCCGTGGTGGCGATGCCCGCCGCCAGCGACAGGCTGGCGGCCAGGAAGGACAGCAGCGCCGGCCCGCACGAGGAGCCGATGTCCGACATCAGCCGCCACACGCCCAGGAAGTGCGCGCGCCCGTGGCGCGGCGAATGGTCGGCCCCCAGCGTCATGATCAGCCCGGAGCCGATGCCGTTGCCGAAGCCGATGGCCAGCGCCGCCAGTAGCAGCGTGGTGAAGCCGGTGGTCAGCGGCATCAGCAGCATGGCCGCGCCCATCACGAGCATCGACGGCACGGCCACCGCGCGGCGGCCCTTGTGGTCCATCACCTGGCCGGCCGGGTAGAACACCAGCATGTCGATGCCGCCGGCCAGGCCATAGATGAGCGATGCCGCCGCCGGCGCCAGCCCGAGGTGCTCGGCCCACAGCGGAATCACGGCCTGGCGCGATGCCCGCACCGCGCTCACCAGCATCACGCCAATGCCCAGCGTGAGGAAGATGCGCCGGTGGTCCCGCAGCGTGGAGCCCAGGGTGACGGAAGCGGTGTCGGCCTGCCCCGGCGCCGGCGGAGGCGGCTTCAGGTCCGGAATGCGCGCGCCCACCGCGGCCGCGCCCAGCACCGCCACCATGCCCACGCCGTACGCCGCCCACAGCCCGAAGGCATGCACCGCCGCCGCGGCGAGAAAGGGCCCGGCGAACATGCCGATGCGCATCACGCCGCCCAGCGTGGAGAGCGCGCGGGCCCGGTACATGATGGGCACGGCCTCGGTCATGTAGCTCTGGCGCGCCAGGTTGTAGACCGACTGCGACATGCCCACCATGAAGCAGCCCAGCGCGAACAGGCCCAGGTGCGAGGTGCCGATGCAAAGCGCCATGCCCAGCGCGCTCCAGATGCCGGCGGCCACGATGGCCCAGCGCTCGCCCCAGCGCATGGTGATCAGCGAGGCCGGGATGTTGTTGAGCAGCGAGCCGATGCTGATCAGCCCCACAACCAGCGCGGCCGTGGGCACCGAGGCGCCCAGGTCGCGCGCCGTCAGCGGAATGATGGGGAGGATGGCGCCTTCGCCCAGCCCGAAAAGCAGCGAGGGGCCGAAGGCGGGAAGGGCGATGCGCCGAAGCGAGAAGTCGGCAGAGGAAGAAGGCGGCGCGGGAGGCTGGGACGACATGCAGGCAGGGCCCGGGCACATGGCCCCGGCTGGACGGCAACGGGCGGGAGAGGCCGCATTGTCCCGCCGATGCGCCATTCCTGCAGCCCATGCGCTGCAAGCCCTTTCAAGACGATACGGCCCATGGCGGGATCGGCCGGAGGCGGTGAACCTGCAGCGTGCCGCAGCGTCGAACAGTGGACATGAAACGAGCACTCGTCTTCCTGGCCACGGCGCTGGCTTTTGCCGGCGCTGGCGCCCAGGCGCCGCCGATCTCGGTGCCGCCGGTGCGCATCGGGCCCGCCGACGACGGCGGCAGGGCG
>NZ_BCUU01000195.1 GCF_001591385.1 Variovorax soli NBRC 106424 | reverse complement strand
TGCCCGTCGTGGTGGTGGTGGTGGCGGCGGAGGCGGCCAGGGCGGCGGCGGACGTCGCCGCGGGCGCTAGCCGGCCCCTGAATTTCCCCGCCTTTTCGCCCGTGTCCGCCGGGTGGGGGCTTGGGCCCGGTTAAAATAAAAAGCTTTGTCAAGGCAGGGCAACCACAGCCCTGCCTGGCGAAATATCTCCAAAATCAACGCTCAGGAAAGCATTTCCGGAAAGCACTTTAAATGGCCATCGAACGCACCCTCTCCATCATCAAGCCCGACGCAGTTGCCAAGAATGTCATCGGCAAGATCGTTTCCCGTTTCGAAGCCGCCGGCCTGAAGATCGCCGCTGCCAAGCTCGTCCACCTGTCGCGCGCCGAAGCCGAGCAGTTCTACGCCGTGCACAAGGAGCGTCCCTTCTTCAAGGACCTGGTCGACTTCATGATCTCGGGCCCCGTGTTCGTGCAAGTGCTCGAAGGCGACAACGCCATCGCCAAGAACCGCGACCTGATGGGCGCCACCGACCCCAAGAAGGCCGCAGCCGGCACCATCCGCGCTGACTTCGCCGACAGCATCGACGCCAACGCCGTGCACGGCTCCGACGCGCCGGAAACCGCTGCGGTCGAAATCGCCTTCTTCTTCGCCGGCCACAACGTCTACGCTCGCTAAGACGGGGCTCGCCTGACGCAATGACGACGGTCAACCTGCTCGACTTCGATCTGGAGGGGTTGGCCGCGTTCTGCGAACGGCTCGGCGAAAAGCGCTTTCGCGCCACCCAACTCTTCCGCTGGATCCACCAGCGCGGCGAGAGCGACTTCACCCGGATGACCGATCTGGCGAAGTCGCTGCGCGAAAAGCTCGCCACGGCGGCGCACGTGCAGGCGCTGCCGGTTCTTACCCAGCACGAATCCGCCGACGGCACCATCAAGTGGCTGTTCGACGTGGGCGACGGCAATGCCGTCGAAGCGGTATTCATTCCTGAAGACGATCGTGGCACGCTGTGCGTGTCTTCGCAGGCGGGCTGCGCGGTGGGCTGCCGTTTCTGCTCCACCGGCCATCAAGGCTTCAGCCGCAACCTGGGCACCGGCGAGATCGTGGCCCAGCTCTGGTTCGCCGAACACTTTCTCCGCAAGCACCTGAAGCGCGACGAACGCGTCATCTCCAACGTGGTGATGATGGGCATGGGCGAGCCGCTGCAGAACTATTCGGCCCTGGTGCCGGCGCTGCGCACCATGCTGGACGACAACGCCTACGGCCTGTCCCGCCGGCGCGTGACGGTGTCCACCTCGGGCGTGGTGCCCATGATGGATCGCCTGGGCGCCGATTGCCCGGTGGCGCTGGCGGTGTCGCTGCATGCGCCCAACGACGCGCTGCGCGACGACCTGGTGCCGCTGAACCGCAAGTACCCCATCGCCGAACTGCTGGACGCCTGCAACCGCTACCTGGCCCACGCGCCGCGCGACTTCATCACCTTCGAATACTGCATGCTCGACGGCGTGAACGACACGCCCGAGCACGCGCGCCAGTTGGTCGAACTGGTGAAGAAGCATGCAGGGCAGGGCGTGTCCTGCAAGTTCAACCTGATTCCCTTCAACCCCTTCCCCGCGTCCGGCCTTTTGCGTTCGCCGCAGCCGCGCGTGCTGGCCTTTGCCAAGGTGCTCAGCGAGGCCGGCGTGGTCACCACGGTGCGCAAGACCCGTGGCGACGACATCGATGCCGCCTGCGGACAGCTGGCCGGCGACGTCAAGGACCGCACCCGCGCGGCCGAGCGCATGGCCCAGCGCCGCGCCGCCGCGTCGGATTCCACGCTGCGGCCCGTTGTGATTCATCCGGCACGCAAGACGGCCGCCCATTCGCATTCCCAGGAGCGTTGAACCGATGAGCTTGGCTTTTCCGATTCCCCGCATTGCGGCGAGCCGCCTGCTTCTGATCGCGGCTGCCGGGCTGGTGCTGGCGGGCTGCGTCAGCACGAGCACCACCCGGACGGTCAACGACGGCCCGTCCAATGCCCGCCCGGAACCGGAAGTCGTCACCGCCTCGGACGAAAGCCCGGGCCGCAAGCGCGCCCGCATCCGTCTCGAACTGGCCATGGGCTACTTCGAGCAGAACAAGAACACGGTGGCGCTGGACGAGATCAAGCAGGCCCTGGCGGCCGATCCCGACTATGCCGCCGCCTACAACCTGCGCGGACTGGTCTACATGCGCCTGGACGATCCGGGCCTGGCCGAGGACAGCTTCCGGCGTGCCATCGCGCTCAACCCCCGCGACGGCAATGCCATGCACAACTACGGCTGGCTGCTGTGCCAGCAAAAGCGCTATGGCGATGCTGCGCAGCAGTTCGCCCGCGCGATCGAGTCGCCCGGCTATACCGATCGCCCGAAGACGCTCATGACCCAGGGCGTGTGCCAGATGCAGGCCGGCCAGAAGGCCGAAGCCGAGAAGAGCCTGACTCAGGCCTACGAGCTGGACGCCGGCAATCCGGTCATCGGCTACAACCTGGCCCTGCTTCTGTCGCAGCGCCAGGATTGGACCCGCGCGCAGTTCTACATCCGGCGCGTGAACAACTCGCAGGCCGCCAATGCGGAATCTCTGTGGCTGGGCGTGAAGGTGGAGCGGCAACTCAACAACCGGGATGCGGTCGCCAGCCTGGGCGGACAGCTGCAGCGGCGTTTCCCGCAGTCGAAGGAAGCCTTGGCGTACGAGCGCGGAAATTTCAATGATTGAGCGGGCGAGCGAGTTTGGTGCGTCGGCGGCGGTGCCGCTGGTCAGCGGGGGGGACACGAGCCACCAGAGTGCCGGCGACATGCTGCGCCAGGCGCGCGAGGCGCACGGCCTGGACGCCGCCGTGGTGGCTGCCGCGCTGAAGGTGCCGGTCCAGAAGATCGAGGCGCTGGAAGACGACGACATCGAGGCCTTGCCCGACCCGGTGTTCGCGCGCGCATTGGCCGCCAGCATGTGCCGCGCCCTGCGTATCGATCCCAAGCCGGTGCTGGCCAAGCTGCCCGACGCCCGCAATCCCGGACTGCACACGCAGCCGGCCATGGGCGCCGGTTTCCACACCGACATCGAGCGTTCGAACGGTGGCGGCCTGGTGTCCCGGACGCTGCTGGTCGTGGTGGGGCTGTTGCTGGCCGGCGCGGCCGTGCTGTTCTGGCTGCCCCAGTCGACACTGGACCAGCTTTCTGCCTCGGTGGATCGCGTGTTGTCCCGTACTGGCACGTCCGAGCCCACGACGGCGGAAGCGCCGGCAAGCGAAGGCGCCGCGCCGAGCGTTGCCGCGCCGGCCGTCGCCCCAGCC
>NZ_BCUU01000194.1 GCF_001591385.1 Variovorax soli NBRC 106424 | reverse complement strand
CAGCGCCAGCAGCGCGCCGGCCACGGCGCCGCCCACCGGCACCAAGGGCGATGCGGTCCAGGTGAACTCGAACACATAGCGCGCCAGGCCCCAACCCAGCGCCGAGGCCACGATGGCGGCCAGCAGCCCCGCCAGCATGCCCACGCCCGCCAGCTCGGCGCGCTGCACCTGGCGCAAGAGGCTGGCGCGCGCGCCCACGGCACGCATGATGGCGAATTCCCTCGCCCGCTCCTCGCGCGTGGCGCTCACCGCCGCGAACAGCACCACCAGCCCCGCGGCCAGCGTGAAGCCGAACAAAAACTCCACCGCGCGGATCACCTGGTCCAGCACGCGCTGCACCTGGCCGATGGTGGCGCTCATGTCGACGTTGGTGATGTTGGGAAAGGCGCGCACCAATGCGTTGTCGAAGCCATTCTTCTCGGGGGCGCGGAAGGCGCCCATGTACGTCACCGGCACGTCGGGCAGGTTGGCCACCGTGTACATCACGAAGAAGTTGGCGTGCAGCGAGCCCCAGTCCACCTTGCGCAGCGAGGTGATGCGCGCGTCGCTCTGCTGGCCGCCGATGTCGAAGCGCAGCGTGTCGCCCAGCTTCATGCCCAGCGTCTGGGCCAGGCCCTCTTCCACACTCATCTCGCCGGCGGCGTTAGGCGTCCAGCGGCCGGCCACGATGCTGTTGTGCGGCGGCGCCTCGGCGCTGTTGCTCAGGTTGAACTCGCGGTCCACCAGGCGGCGGGCGCGGTCGTCGGCGTAGTCGTCCGGCGAGACGGCCTTGCCGTTGATGGCGATGAGCCGCCCGCGGATCATGGGGTACCAGTCGTACTTGCTCACGCCGGCCTCTTGCAGCGCCTTCTGGAAGGCCTCGCTCTGGTCGGGCATGACGTTGATCACGAAGCGGTTGGGCGCATCCGGCGGCGTGGCGCGGCGCCAGCTGGCCACCAGGTCGGTGCGCAGCAGCACCAGCAGGATGAGCGCCAGCAGCCCGACGGCCAGCGCGCTGACCTGCACCACCGCATACACCGGCCGCGCCGAGATCTGGCGCGTGGCCAGCACCAGCCAGCGCGGCGCCGTGCTTTCCTTGACGCTGCGGCGCAGCAGCTTCACCGCGAGCCAGCTCAGCAGCGCGAACACCGCCACCGCGCCCATGAAGCCGCCCACCGCGATGAGCCCCAGCTTGAGGTCGCTGCTGGCCGCCAGCAGCAGCGCCGCAAAGCCCGCCACGCCCACACCCAGCACGGTGAGCGAGGCCGGCTTGAGCCCGCCGACGTCGCGCCGGATGACGCGCAGCGGCGGCACCTGCGCCAGCTGCAGCACCGGAGGCAGGCCGAAGGCAAAGAGCAGCGTCAGGCCCATGCCCAGCCCGAAGGCCACCGGCCACAGCGTGGGCGCCGGCAACGCGCTTTCCACCAGGCCGGCCAGCAGCAGCACGAAGACGTAATGCACGACAAAGCCGATCAGCACGCCGGCCGCGCTTGCCACCAGGCCGATGAGCGCGAACTCGAAGGCATAGGCGCCGGCGATGGTGCGCTGGCTCTGGCCGAGCACACGCAGCATGGCGCAGTCGTCCAGGTGGTTGGCGGCAAAGCCGCGCGCGGCCAGCGCCACCGCCACGGCCGACAGCAGCGCGGCCAGCAGCGCCACCAGGTTGAGGAATTTCTCGGCGCGGTCCAGCGTCTGGCGCATTTCGGGTCGGCCGCTTTCCAGCGACTCCAGCCGCGCGCCGCGCATCTCGCCATTCTTGAGCGCCGCGTCGGCCCAGTCGTTGAAGGACTTCACCGCCCGCTCGTCTCCCGCCACCGCAAAGCGGTAGCGCACGCGGCTGGCCGGCTGCACCAGGCCGGTGGCGGCCACGTCGGCCTGGTTGATCATCACGCGCGGCGCAAAGCTCATGAAGCCGGCGCCGCGGTCGGGCTCCAGCACGATGATGCGGCCGATGCGCAGGGCCGAATCGCCCAGCAGCAGCTTTTCGCCCAGCTTCAGGCCCAGCGATTCGAGCAGCGGGCCGTCCACCCACACCTCGCCGGGCGGCGGAATGTCCTGTGTCGGCTGGCCGGTGTCGCCGGCCTGGGTGCTGGTCTGCAGCTTGCCGCGCAAGGGGTAGCCGGCCGCCACCGCCTTCAGGGCCACCAGCTTGGTGGCGCCGCCCTGCGCGTCGTCGGCGCGGGCCATGGTCGGGAAGTTGTAGTTGCTGGTGCTCTGCAGGCCCAGCGCGCGGGCACGGTCGATGAAGTTCTGCGGCGTGGGGTTGTCGCTGGCCAGCACCGCGTCACCGCCCAGCAGCTGGCGCGCGTCGCGCTGCAGCCCGCCCTTGAGACGGTCGGCGAAGAACCCTACGGCGGTGAGCGCGGCCACCGCCAGCAGCACCGCCACCATCAGCAGGCGCAGCTCGCCGGCGCGCAGGTCGCGCCAGAGGGTTCGCCAGCCCAGGCGCCAGGCGGAAGACGCGGACGAAGGGGTGGTGTTGGTGCTCATGGGCGCGGACGTTAACCGAACTGAGAATGGACCTTCGCGCCGCACAGGAATTGCGGCGGCGCGCCCATTCAAGACAAGGAGACTGGCTCATGCCCGAATTCAGCACGCTGCGCATCACCCAGGATGCCGGCAACCCACGCGTCGCCCGCCTGCTGCTCAACCGGCCCGAACGCCTGAACGCCATCAACGAAGACACGCCGCGCGAGATCCGCGCCGCGGTGGAATGGGCCAACGGCGTGGACGAGGTGCATGTGATCGTGGTGGAAGGCGCCGGCAAGGGCTTTTGCGGCGGCTACGACCTGAGCATCTTCGGCCAGGGGACCATCGACCACCCGTGCCAGCAGGAGGGCTACCCGTGGGACCCGATGCTCGATTACGCCTACATGAAGCGCAACACCGAGGACTTCATGAGCCTGTGGAAGAGCCCCAAGCCCACCATTGCCAAGGTGCACGGCTACGCCGCCGCCGGCGGCAGCGACATCGCCCTGTGCTGCGACCTGCTGGTGATGGCCGAGGACGCGCGCATCGGCTACATGCCCACCCGCGTGTGGGGCTGCCCCACCACGGCCATGTGGACCTACCGCCTGGGGCCGACCCGCGCCAAGCAGCTGATGTTTACCGGCGACACCATCGACGGGCGCACCGCCACCGACTGGGGGTTGGCGAACGAGGCGGTGCCGCTCGACCAACTGGAAGCAGCGACGATGCGCCTGGCCAGCCGCATTGCCGGCGTGCCGCGCAGCCACCTGGCCATGCACAAGATGGTGGTGAACCAGGTGATGCTGAACATGGGGCTGGAGCAGTCGCAAAGCCTGGCCACCATCTTCGACGGCATCACGCGGCACAACCCGGAGGGGCTGTGGTTCAGGCGGTATGCGCAGGCGAATGGGTTCAAGGCGGCGGTGGAGTGGCGGGATAGTGGGAGGGCGATTCCGGAAGGGGATGAGGCGCGGGGGATGATCGGGCGGATGGGGGATGCGGGGAAGGCTTGAT
>NZ_BCUU01000193.1 GCF_001591385.1 Variovorax soli NBRC 106424 | reverse complement strand
CCCCATCCAGCCGCGGTGGACGCCCTGCCCGGCGACACGGCCGCGCAGCGCCGGCCCGGCACGCTGGGCGCGCAGGACATGGACCGCAAGATCCTCAACGCCGCGCTACTCAACGGCGCCATCGAGCTGCTGCCCGAGAACCTGTCGACGCTGGCCATCATTCCGCTGCAGATGCGGCTGGTCTACCAGGTCGGCCAGAGCTACGGCTACGAACTGGACACGGGCCATGTGAAGGACCTGCTGGCCACGCTGGGCGTGGGCCTGACCTCGCAATACCTGGAAGAGGCCGGACGCAAGCTGCTCGGCGGCCTGCTGGGCCGGGCCGGCAAGGGCCTGCTGGGCGGCCTGGGCAAGCAGGCGGTGAGCAGCGGCATGAGCTTTGCCAGCACCTACGCACTGGGCCATGTGGCCAATCAGTACTACGCGGGCGGGCGCACGCTCAGCACGCAGATGCTGCGCGACGCCTACCAGCACGTGATGAGCGACGGCCGGCAACTGCAGACGCGCTACCTGCCGCAGATGCAGGAGATGGCGCGCGGCCTCAACACCACCAAGATCCTGTCGATGGTGCGCGGCGGGGCGTAGGCCGCCACCGCCGCCGCTGCTTACCAGCGCAGCTTCACACCGAGGCTGCCATTGAGCCCGCCATCGGTGCGCACGGCACCGCCGACGTCCCACAGGTTGCCCACTTCGCCGTACAGGCTCACCGCCGGGCTCACATGCCAGCTGGCGCCCACCGCCAGCTCGGCGCGGGTGCCGCCGGTGGCGGTGGCAATGTCGGTGAAGGCCGCCGGGCCGATGAAGCGCGCGATGTCGGTGCCGCCCTTGCCGCTGTAGAGGTTCACGCGGGCATAGGGCTGCACCAGGCCCTGGCTGGTGGGCAGGTCGCCGCGCACGCGCACGCCCACGCGCAGCAGCCAGGCGTCGTCGGCATCCTGCTGGATGCGCGCGCCGCTGATGGTCACGTCGTCCAGGCTCACATGCTGGCCGACGATCTGCAGCTGCGGCTCCACCACCCAGCCCGGCGCAACACCGAAGGCCTGGCCGATCTCGATCGAGCCCAGCACGCTGTTGCCCTTGCCGTGGCTGCCGGCCGCGCCCGCGGCCGGGTTCACGTCGTAGCGCAGGCGCCCGCCCTGCAGCACGCCGTCGACATACAGGCCCGCGCCGTTGTTCCAGGTGGCATAGGCGCCCAGGAACTGCGCGCGCAGGTCGTTGCTGCCGGCCGCATAGCCCTGCACGCCGCGGGCAAAGCCGTTCACGTCCATGTCGCCGTCCAGCTGGCCCACGTACACGCCGGCGCGCCATGCGGGGGTGGCCCACAGGTCGGTGCCGGCCTGGAAGCCGTCGAGCCGGCCTTCGCTGCGCGGGTCGACCGTGCCGCTCTGGGCCATGTCGCGGTCCATGGTGATGATGCGGCCCCAGGCCTGGCGCTGCCCGGCGGTGTTCGCCTCGTCGCCCACGCGCTGATGCAGGTTGCCGACCATGGCCAGGCCCGCTTCGCGGAATTGGCCCGGCAGCGCGGCAAAGAGCGGCACCTCGACGCGGTAGGCGGGCACGGCCGCAGGCGCCGGCGACCCCGAGGGCGCCTGCGAAGGCGAAGGCGCCGCGGGTACCGGATCGGGTCCAGGGGCAGGCACAGGCTCCGCCGTCGACCGCAGGTACCAGTTCTCGCCCGCACCTGCGGCATCGGCCGCGTGCAGCGTGTATTCGTAGGCGCCGGCGTCCACATGCCCGCCGGCCAGCACGAAGGCATCCTTGGTGGTCTGCGCCGTGGTGGTGGCGCCGTTGACGGCGCTGATAAGCTCGATGCCGTTGCCGGTGGTGAGCGCACCCAGGCCGCCCAGGTTGGTGACCTGCACGCGGGTGGTGCCGCTGGCGCTGGCGCCCGCCCCGCTGAGCACCAGGCGGTCGCTCACGCTGGCGCTGCCGCCCAGCGCGGTGCCCATGCGCAGCGTGCCGTTGTTGCCCACCCACGGGCCGGTGACCGTGAGGGTGGTGCCCGGCGTGCTGCCCATCAGGTTGACCATGCCCGCGTTGCTGACACCCGCCACGGTCTGGCTGAAGCCGGCCAGGTCCAGCGTGGCGCCGGCCGCCACGTTGTGGCTGGAGCTGGCGCTGAAGGTGTTGGCCGCCCCGGCGCGCAAGGTGCCGGCTGCCACGTCGGTGGCGCCGGTGTAGTTGTTGTTGGTGCCGGTCAGCGTGAGCACGCCGCTGCCCTGCTTGGTGAGCACGCCACCGCCGCTGATGGCGCCGCTGAGCGTCTCGCTGAAGCTGCCGGTGTCGATGACCGGATCGTTGGTGCCGGTCATGCGGATGTTGTTGGCAATGTTCAGGCCGTCGGCGGCAAAGCCCAGCGTGGTGCCGTCGTCCATGGCCAGCTCGCCCGAACTCAGCGCGCCGTTGCTGCCCACCTCCAGGCGGCCTTGCTTGAGCGCGGTGCCGCCGGCGTAGGTGTTGTTGCCCGACAGAACAAGCGTGCCGTTGCTGGTCTTCAGCAGCCCGCCGGCGCCGGAGATTTCGCCGGCAAAGTTGCCTTCCAGCACCTGCACCGACGCATCTGCATGCACCTTTCCAGCTCCTTGCAGGTTGCCCACGACACCCTGCATGTTGCGGAAGTCCAGCGTCGCGCCCGCATCGACCGTCGTGGATGTCATGTACGAGGCCCAGGTGACCGCCAGCATGCCGGTCAAGGTGCCGCCGGCAACATGCAGCGTGCCGTAAGGCGAGAACGACTGCATGCCTCCATTGGCCTCCACCACACCCGTGTCGGCCGCACTGCCGATGACGATGCTGGTGCCGGCCGCAAGGTTGGTGCCCGAAGCCAGCGTCATCGTCGTGCCGGCGGCCGCGCCCAGGCGCGCAGTACCGGACAGCGACGGCGTGCCATTGAGCGTCAGATTGGCCGTGCCCACCAGCGAGCCGTCCGCAATGGACAACGGGCCGCTGCCAAGAGCCTGCTCGCTCGCGATGCGCAGGTTGCCACCGTTCACGCTGGTGCCGCCGCTGTGCGTGTTGACCCCGGCCAGCGACACCGTGCCCGCACCGGTGACGGCCAGCCCGCCCACGCCGCTCACCGTGCCGGCCACCTGCAGGCTGCTGCCGGTGGTGGCGTCGAGGGTGGTGGCGCCGCCCGCGACCACGTCGCCGACCGACAGGCCCGCCGCCTGCGACTGGATGGTGGCCGTGGCACCCGTGCCGACATCCACCCGGCCCGTGACCACCGACCCCGCGCCGAGCGCGAGCATGTTGCTGCCGCCGGTGAACTGCACGGCTGCGGCGCGCGTGGCGTTGTCGCCGCCCATGCCGCCGCGGATGGTGCCGGTGTTGTGGATCTGGAGATTGGCGCCCTGAATGCCGGCGCCGCCGGCGCCATCGGCACCGCTCGCGCCGCCGTTGCTGTTGGCCCCGCCAACGCCACCTGCACCGCCGGAAATGGTGCCGCTGTTGTCGATCAGAACCGTGCCCGCATTGGACTGGACCAGCAAACCGGTGCCGCCGTCACCGCCGCCGCCGGGCCGTCCGATGCCGCCCGC
>NZ_BCUU01000192.1 GCF_001591385.1 Variovorax soli NBRC 106424 | reverse complement strand
GTCGATCACCAGCACGGCCGCCGCCGTGTCCGGGCCGCCGGCCTTGAGCGCCACCTTGCCGCCGCCGGCGCGCACCGCCGAGAACTCCGTGTAGGGCAGCTCGAAGGGATGGAGCGCGCCGCTGCCCAGGTCCAGCCGCGCAAGCCGGCCGATGCCGCCTTCGATATACGTGCACACGAGGGCCTGTGCCGACAGGAAGGCATAGGTCGACATGCCCAGGCTCCATTGCGCGCGGCCGAATTCCGCCGCCATCGGGCACATGTTGGCGTGGCTGCCGTCCGCGTTGCGCCGATAAATGTTCCACCAGCCCGAGCGATCCGAGATGAAGTACAGCAGGCCGTCGGGGGACCATTCGGGCTGGAACACCGATTCACCCGCGCCGCCGGCAACGCGCCTGGCGTTGGACACCGCCGTACCGTCGAACTCCCCGAGCCACAGTTCCGCCGCGGTCCAGGGCATGTGGGGATGGTCCCAGGCCAGCCACGCCAGCTGCGTTCCGTCGGGACTCAGGCGCGGCGCGGCGAAGAAGTCGCGCCCGCGCACGATCGCTTGGCCCGCATCGCCGCCGTCCAGGCTCACGGCCACGATCTCGTTGACGGCTTCGGCACCGGCCGCGCGATGATCCTCGCGAACGCCTATCCAGCAGTGGCGCGCGCCGTCGACGGCGCCATCGGCATAGCGCAGCGCAGCCTCCTCGCTGGCCGGCGTGAGTGCCACCGCGATGCCATCGCTGCCCAGGCGGTACAGGCGCTGGTCGGCAAAGTTCGAAAAGTACGCGGTGCCGTGCGACACCAAGGCCGCGCCGCCGCCGTACTCATGCACCCGCGTGCGTGCGGACAGGGGCGCCGGCGTCACGTCATCGGGCGTGCCATCGCGCCGCTGCCGCACCAGCACCTGGCGCCCGGCTTCGAGGGGGCGGCCTTCGATCCACCAGACATCGCCGTCGTCCAGCAGCACATCGGCAAGCGTGACCTGGGCGGACGCCACAAGCTGCGCGGTGATCGGCGAGGGCCAGCTGCCGAAGGGTGCAGTCACAGGCACAGTGACGGGGGCAACGGGTGGAGCGGCGCTGGTGTCGGACATGCGCGGATTGTTCCACCCGCAGCGCGCACCAGGCCGACCCGGGCACTGTGGCGCGATGTCACGCCCGGCCTGCCCGAGGTGTTCTGCCTTGGAGCACTTCAACGGGAAAACCCGCACGCCAGCCCTGGCGCAGGGCCGCTTTCGCGGCTGCGAAACGGTCCTTGGCGCATGGCATGGCATTTGCGCCCACGAGCGGCGGAGGGCGCGCACTTTCAGCGCTCCTGCGACCACGATCCACCCCCAAGGAGACACCATGCAACTGAAGCTCTTGACCGCCCTCATCGCGGCTGGTCTGGCCGCCGCGACGGCCCAAGCGCAGGTCACGGACCGGATGATCCAGTCCGAAGCCACATCCAAAGGCAACGTCCTCACCTGGGGGATCAACACCCAGGGCCAGCGCTACTCGCCGCTCAAGCAGATCAATGCCGGCAACGCCTCGAAGCTGCTGCCCGTGTGGGCCTTCTCCTTCGGCGGCGAGAAGCAGCGCGGCCAGGAGTCCCAGCCGGTGATCATGAACGGCAAGATGTTCGTCACCGCGTCCTACTCGCGCATCTTTGCGCTGGACGCCACCACCGGCAGGAAGCTGTGGAAGTACGAGCACCGCCTGCCCGAGGGCATCATGCCCTGCTGCGACGTGGTCAACCGCGGCGCTGCGCTGTACGACAACCTCGTGATCTTCGCCACGCTGGACGCCCAGCTGGTCGCGCTCGACCAGAACACCGGCGACGTGGTGTGGAAGGAGAAGATCGACGACTATGCCGCCGGCTACTCGGCCACCGCCGCGCCCATCATTGCCGACGGCGTGATGCTCACCGGCGTGTCGGGCGGCGAGTTCGGCGTGGTCGGCCGCGTCGAGGCGCGCGACCCGAAGACCGGCCGCCTGCTGTGGACGCGCCCCACCGTGGAAGGCCACATGGGCTACATCTACGACAAGGACGGCAACAAGAAGGAGAACGGCGTCTCCGGCACCGTCAACAAGAGCTGGCCCGGCGACCTGTGGAAGACCGGCGGCGCCGCGACCTGGCTGGGCGGCACCTACGATGCCAAGACCGGCCTGGCCTACTTCGGCACCGGCAACCCGGCGCCCTGGAACAGCCACCTGCGCGAGGGCGACAACCTCTACTCCTGCTCGACCGTGGCCATCGACGTGAAGACCGGCCAGATCAAGTGGAGCTACCAGAGCACGCCCAACGACAGCTGGGATTTCGACGGCGTCAACGAATTCGTCACCTTCGACATGGACGGCAAGCGCGTGGGCGGCAAGGCCGACCGCAACGGCTTCTTCTATGTGAACGACGCCAGCACCGGCCAGCTGATCAACGCCTTTCCCTTCGTCAAGAAGATCACCTGGGCCAGCAGCATCGACCTGAAGACCGGGCGGCCCAACTTCATTGCCGACAACCGCCCCGGCAACCCCACGGAATCGCCGGAAGGCAACAAGGGCCGGCCCGTGTTCGCGGCGCCCGGCTTCCTGGGCGGCAAGAACCAGATGCCCATGGCCTACAACCCCGACACGAAGATGTTCTACGTGCCGGCGAACGAATGGGGCATGGACATCTGGAACGAACCCGTCGCCTACAAGAAGGGCGCGGCCTACCTGGGCGCCGGCTTCACGATCAAGCCGCTGAACGAGGACTACATCGGCGCACTGCGCGCCATCGACCCCAAGACCGGCAAGACGGCCTGGGAAGTGAAGAACGGCGCGCCGCTGTGGGGCGGCGTGCTCACCACCGGCGGCAACCTGGTGTTCTGGGGCACGCCCGAGGGCTACCTGAAGGCCGCGGACGCCAAGACCGGCAAGGTGGTCTGGGAGTTCCAGACCGGCTCGGGCGTCGTCGCGCCGCCCATCACCTGGATGCAGAACGGCGAGCAGTTCGTGGGCGTGGTCTCCGGCTGGGGCGGTGCGGTGCCGCTGTGGGGCGGCGAGGTGGCCAAGAAGGTCAATCTGCTCGAGCAGGGCGGCATGGTGTGGGTCTTCAAGATCCCCGGGGCCGGCGGCGCGACGCGCAGCGCCAAGGCCGGCGCTGCGACCCATGTGGCATCCAACTGAGAGGCGAGGGGCATGCCCATGAACGAGATCCGCAAGAACAGGCTGCGCCCTGAGGCCGTGGTGACGCGGCGGGCCTTTGCCGGCCATGCCATCGCCGGCGGCTGCATCGTGGCGCTGGTGCCCGCGGCCGCGCTGGCCGCGGCGCCGCGTGTCGAGGAGTCCGACGAGACCGCCGTCAGCCTGGGTTACAAGCACGACACCAAGGCGGTGGACAGGAAGAAGTACCCCAAGCACACGGCCAGCCAGCGCTGCGTGAACTGCGCCATGTGGCAGGGCACGGCGAGCGACGCCTGGGGCGGGTGCGCCATGTTCGGCCGCAAGCAGATCGCGGCCGAAGGCTGGTGCATGGCGTGGGTTGCGAAGCCCGGCACTTCCTGACGAGTCGGCCTGGGGCGCGTGCATGGCCAGCTTCGCACGATCGGTGCGCCGGTTGCCGGCGCCCGGGACGGCAGCGCCGCGCGGCACGCGCCGCCGGGCGCTCCATCCGACGTTCTCCCTGGCGCCGCTGGCAACGGCGGCCGCTGCGGGCCC
>NZ_BCUU01000191.1 GCF_001591385.1 Variovorax soli NBRC 106424 | reverse complement strand
CGCGCGGCAGCAGGATGCGCAGCACCACCCAGCGGTCGGGCAGCAGCGGCAGCGCCAGGCGGTTGCCGGCGCCATCGGCGCGCGTGGCCAGGGTGCCGCGCAGCAGCGCGTCGGGCATGGCCCAGTGCAGGTGCACGCCGGCCGGGCGCGGCGTGCCGGGCGTGAAGGGGTCGGGCATGCCGTCTTCCGGGTTCTCCACGCCCTTGCCATTGGGGCCGGCCACCAGCATGGGCAGCCGCACCATGGCCTCGGTGCTGTTCGGCTGCACGTACAGCGCCTGCACGTCCATGGGCACCAGCAGGCGGTGCTCGCGCAGCAGGTACTTGTCCCAGGTGGAGATTTCGCGCACGTCCAGCTGCGCGCGGTCAGCAGCGAGGAAGCGCTTGCCGTAGGTCAGCTGGCGGACCTGCTCCGCCGCGAGCTTGGGTTGAGTGATGGAAGCCATTACGGATTCACCTTCGCCATCAGCGTCGTCTTCCAGTCGCTCAGGGGCACCGTCACCTTGAACTGGTCGAGCCCGTAGAACTTCTTGCCCTCCAGGTCCTTCGGGTCGCCGAACACCTGGCGGAAGGGAAAGCGCAGCATCTGCAGCGCGTACTCGTTGGGCTCCAGCGAGCCGCCCGAGTTGGGCGCCTTGGCCGCCAGGCGCTTGCGCAGCTCGGCCAGGTTGATCACGCCCGGCGCATTGCGGCGGAAGGGCACGTTGACCGAGTTGCCGGCCCCCAGCGGCGACGGCGGCGGCACGCCCGTGCCGGTGTTGCAGTCGCGCAGCTGCACCTTGGCCACATGCTGCCCCCGCTGCGCGCCGTCGGCCAGCCGCACGCCGAACTGGATGCCCTGGCGCGGCTCCTCGATGTGCACCACCGCGGGCACGCCGTCGAACAGCACCAGCAGCACGGCCGGCGCCAGGCGCTCCAGCCGCAGCACCTTGAGCCGGCTCGGGTCCGACTCGGCGGCGGTGGTGAGCGCGTCGTCGGGCAGCAGGTCGCGCGAATAGGCCCGCACATGCAGGTTGGGCCAGCCCGACACCAGCCGCGAACGCATGATGAAGCCGGTGATGCTGCCGCCATCGCCAGCCAGCTTCTTCTCGGCCCTGGGCTCGCGCACGTAGCGCTCGGCCGTGTCGACCTCATTGCGGATGTACGGGTACACCGCTTCCAGCTGCGCCCGGTCGGCGCTGGAGATGGTGCCGATGCTCAGGGCGCCCTGCACCAGCGCATCGGTCCACGCGCGGTCGATGTAGAAGAAGCGGATGGTCTCGATGGGCAGCAGCTGCGCATCGGGCACCAGGTAGTTGAAGGGCACGCCGTGCAACAGGCGCAGCCGCGCCATGAAGCGGCGCAGCTCGCGCGGCACCACGTTGTCGCCGTCGTCGGGGTCGTGGTCGGTGACATAGGCGGCGTAGTTGAGCGCCGCGGCCTGCGCCACGTCGAGGGCCGCGCTGGCGTCCATGAAGTTCTTCATCATTGCTCGCCCTCCTCCTGTTCGTCGCTGTCGACCCGCGCCTCGGCGCTTTCGATCAGGTCGTCCAATGCGTCGCGCTGCGGCGGTGGTGCCGCGGCGCCGGCGCCACGCTGCGCGCGCGGCTGGGTGGGCGACACCACCTTGGTGGCCGGCGGCATCGCCACCGACAGCGCATGGCTCAGCTCGGTCTGCAGGGCGCCGCGCAAGGTCGTCACGGCCTTGTCGTCGACCTTCATCACGCCGCCCTGGCTGGCGATGGGCACGCTGCTGCGCGCCAGGGCCGCCACCATGCCGATCTGCTCGCCGGTCTTCTTCAGCGCGGCCAGGTCCAGGCCGAGGCCGGCGGCCACCACCGCGTCGAGCTCGCCTTCCATCCTGATGGTGCGGCCCGGGTCGGCCACGGGCCGGCGCGGGCCCAGGATCTCGTCGGGGTGCCTGGCCATCTCGCCCACGGCCTGAATCGCCACGTAGCGGCCCAGGTCCACATAGGTGGTCGTGAGCTGCGGCAGCGCATACGGCAAGGTCTGCGCCAGGATCTCGCGCACGCGGCCCGCGCCGAACTGCTCGCTGCGGAAACGCATCGAAGCCGACACCACCGAGAGCTGCGACAAGGCCAGCAGCCGGCCGATCTCGAAGGCCGAGGCCAGCGAGAGGTCTTCGCGCCCGTCCGGCACCACGCGCCGCAGCTGGTCGGCCGAATGCGCCAGCGGCGCCATGGCCGGCCCCGGGTCGCGCTGGGTGGGCAGCGGCACGCAGGGGCCTCGGTACCAGGCGCGCACCGGGTCGCCGCGCCGGGTACGGTGGTCCAGGCCGATATGGCCGGTCTGCACCACCTCCGGGCCCGGGCCGGGCTTGGGCGGTGCCTCGGGCGGCGGCTCGGGCACGGTGCCCAGCAGGCCCACGTCCAGGTCTTCCATCAGGCTCTCGAAGGTGGCGCCCTCGTTGGTGGTGAAGGACCAGTGCGCCAGCACCGGAAAGCGCAGCACCTTCTCCATCGCGAAGGCCTGGATCGGCAGCCGGAAGCCGATGCCCATGGCATCGCGCACCAGCATCTTGGCGTCGGGATCGCGCGCCGCCATCTGCACCGCCTGGCCGGCCTGCATGCCGCTCCACTGCTGCGAGACCGAGGCCTGCGCCATCGAGGCCGCGCCGTCGAGCGTGCTGCCTACCTTGGCGACGGCCTGCTGGTTCTGCGTCTGACTGGCCTGCACGGCGCGCGGCGCACCGGCCGCCGCGGCACGGCCGGCCTGCAGCACGTTCGCCTTGGCCGGCAGCGCGAGGCCGCCCAGATCGACATTGCCCATCACCCGCGGGTCGGGCCCCACGGTGGGGTCGATCTGCGCCAGCGCCGACCAGTCCTGCGCCAGCGCCCATTCGAAGCTTTCGTTGAAGGGCTCGGGCGGCGGCAGCGCGCCGAGCTGGCCCTCGATGTTGACCAGGCAGGCCATGTAGCGCACCGCCTTGTTGTTGGCCTGGTCGAACACCGGCAGCCGGTTGGCCAGCACCACCGCCAGCCAGCCGTCGTCGTCGCCCATGGCCAGCTCGGTGTCGCTCACGTCCACATGCCGCACGTGGGTGAGCAGCTCCAGGTCCTGCTGGCACGGGAAGATCTTCTTCACCACCGACTCGGTCACCGCCAGGTACAGGCCCTCCTCCACGTCCTTGTCCGACGGATCGAGCAGCGTGGTGCCGGGCGTGACGCAGCTGGCGACCGCGGTGGCGGTGGAAAGTGCCGCCTCGCCCTCGGCCACCACCACCAGCGCCAGCCAGGGCGTGGAAGATGGCTTGACCTGGCCGGCCGGGTTGCGCTCCCACGGCAGCGTGCGGCGCTTGAGCACGATCTGCGGCAGCCGGTCGGCGAAGGCACCCTCGGCATTGGCCGGCGGAAAGGTCGACAGGATCTGGTCCGTCGGCATGGTGTAGCGCGGCGCCGAGACCGTCACATGCGTGGTCTCGGCCACCGCGTCGAAAGGCAGGCCGGTGTGCTCGGTCACGAGCTGGTACTTGCCGGCCGTGACCTTCGGCACCACGTTGGAGTGCAGGATGAAGTGGCCGATCTTGGGCGTGGTCATGCGGGGACTCCCTTGCGGCGGCCCTTGCCGCCACGCGTGGCGGGCCGGGTGGGTTGGCGTGTGGAACGTTCGGCGGGCTTCATCGGCGGCCGGGTGCTGGCCAGCGCCTTGGCCGCGCTGCGCTCGGCCGGCGCG
>NZ_BCUU01000190.1 GCF_001591385.1 Variovorax soli NBRC 106424 | reverse complement strand
GCACCGGCCTCGGCGCCGCCCGCGAGCGTGGCCGCCCTCAAGCCGGTGACGCCGCTGGAGTCCTTGCAGGGCCTGGCGCGCGGCGCGGCGCCGGGCTTCAACGTGAGCGGCGCGCCGCGCAAGGCCGAGGTGCAGATCGGCAAGGACCAGCTCGGCTTCGAGGTGCGCAGCAACCGGGCTGGCTACGTGTACGTGTACCTGCTCTCGTCGGGCAACGAGATGTTCATGCTGTTTCCCAACCTGCTGGACAAGCGCAACAGGATCGCCGCCAACGAGACGCTGCAGCTGCCGCGCGCCGCATGGCCGATGAACTCGGGCGGCCCGCCGGGCCGCAACGAATTCGCGGTGCTGGTGAGCGAGCACGAGCGCGACTTCAGCAGTACCGGGATGCTCAGCGAGGGCGTGTTCCCGCAGTTTCCGCTGCCCGCGCTGGCGGCGGCGGAAGCCGCGCGCGGCACCGGGCCTGCACCCTTGCTGGGGCGGCCCATCTGCCCGCCCAGTGCCCCATGCCAGGACGCCTATGGCGTCGGTCTATTCAGAATCGTCGAGAAGTGATCGTCTGACTGCTGAGCCCAGCCGCCATGCCCCGCCTCTCGTTCAGGAGCCAAAGATGACATTCAGCAGCAGCAATCACTTCAAGCCCGCGGCCATTGCCAAGGGTGCCGCGTGGCTCGCGGCGCTGGCGTTGGCGGGCTGCGCGAATCCGCCGCCTTCGTCTTCGCCCACTTCGTCTCCTTCGCAGCCGGTGGTGAGCACGGCCGGCGCCGCCCAGTCGCAGTCCACGCCAGCCGCGCCCATCCAGCTGGGCGGCACGCCGTCGTCGTCTTCATCAGGCGGCGCACGTCCCGGAGGCAGCGGCAGCGCGCCCGCGTTGGGCAGCAGCGTGGCCGGCCAGTCGCGCACCTTCTCCACGCAGCTGGCCACCTACACCTCGGTCGGTTTCGATGCGGTGCCGGGCTGGGTGCGCGACGATTTCTCGGAAACCTGGCCCGCCTTCCTCGGCAGCTGCAAGGTGCTCACCGGCCGCGGCAACGAATGGCGGCAGGTGTGCGAGAGGGCGCGCGGCGTGGACGGCCGAAGCAACGCCGCCATCCGCAACTTCTTCGAGAGCGAGTTCTCGGCCTACCAGATCCGCGACGACGACCGCCGGCCCGACGGCGTGGTCACCGGCTACTTCGAGCCCGAGATCCAGGGCAGCCGCAACTACGCGCCGCCCTACATCTACCCGGTGTACGGCCAGCCGGAGGACATGCTCTTCCTCGATGCGCGCAAGCTGCCGGCCGGCAGCGGCACGGTGGCGGCGCGGGTGCAGGGCCGGCAGGTGGTGCTGCAGTCGGGCCTGTCGACGCGCGACATGGGCGCGCCGGGGCTCTATGCGCTGGACACCTCGCAGCTCACCCGCGACACGCTGGACCGCAAGATCCGCCTGCGCATCGACGGCCGGCGCCTCTTGCCCTACTACACCCGCGAAGAGATCGAGACACGCGGCGCGCCCAACGCCAAGGTGCTGGCCTTTGTCAGCAGCGCCACGGCGCTGTACGAGATGCAGATCCAGGGCTCGGGCCGCATCCGCCTGCCCAATGGCGAGGTCGTGCGCGTGGCCTATGCGGAGCAGAACGGGCAGCCCTTCCGCCCCACGCTGGCGCAGAACAAGCAGGGCAAGCCGCAGACGGCGGTGCGCACGCGCGGCGGCGCCATCGAACTCGACCCGGACGACACGGAAGACGACGACGTGGTCGACACCAGCGTGGTGCGCGTGCGCGGCTTCACGCTCGCGCGTCCCGAGAACAGCGGTGCGGTGGTGGTGCCGGGCCGCAAGCCCACCGGCGCTGTCGTCGGCAGCGGCATCAAGGACCCGAGCTACGTGTTCTTCAAGGAATCGGCCTCGGACGCCGGCGGTCCGGTGGGCGCCTTCGGCGTGCCGCTGCAGCCGGGCCGCTCGATCGCGGTGGACCCGCGCAGCACGCCGCTGGGCTACCCGGTGTTCGTGTCGACCAAGCAGCCCGGCACCGGCACGCCGCTGCAGCGCCTGACGGTGGCGCAGGACACCGGCGGCGCCATCCGCGGCGCGGTGCGGGCCGACTACTTCTTCGGCAACGGCCAGCAGGCGGCCACGCAGGCACGCCGAATGAAGGAGCGCGGCCAGCTGTGGATCCTGCTGCCGCGCGGCCTGCCGGTGGCCGCCGCCGCGTCGAGCACGGTGCGCACGCGCGGCGCGGCGGTGGGTGCGGACCTGCCGCAATGCCTGGTCCCTGAAGAGGGGTCGTGCGTCGACGACTGACCGAGCCATGCAAGACACCCTGTCATCCGGCGAAAGCACCGAGCTCGTGCGCCTGTGGCGGCGCCGGCAGCAGCTCTCGCCCGACGAGATGGGGCGCATGTACGCCATCGTCGGCGATGCGCTGCGCGCGTGCAGCCCGCCCGAGCTGAAGGTGCTGGGCGAGAGCCGGCAGGAGCTGGTCGCGCAGTTCATCTACGTGAAGGTGCTGCGCCTGGATGCCGATCCGGACGAGGTCGAGGAAGGGGCCGCCCCGGTCGCCGCCAGCGACCACAGCGCGCCTTCCACCGCCTATGCGCTGTGCGCCTACTTCCGCCGCTACCTCATCGACTGCACGCGGGCCAGCAGCTTCCGGCGCAAGCTGTCGATCGGCGAACAGGTGAGCGAAGCGCAGCTGGACGCGCAGCTGGGCAGCCAGGACGCGCCGGACGAGGACTGCCTGGCCGAGCACGGCCTGTCCGAGGCCAAAGTGCAGGGCCTGGCACGCGCCTTCATCGCCGCGCTGCCCGAGCCCGAGCGGCTGCTGCTGTGCGAGGGCTTCGGGCGCGAGGCGGCCGGCGGGCTGTCGGGCATCGCCTCGCGCCACGCCATCGCCTCCTACCACTACCGGGCGGGGCGGCTGGGGCTGGTGCACAAGCGCGAGGGGCTGCCGGCCGACTACGCCAAGACCCTGCTCGGCAGCTGGATCCAGCACACGCTGGGCATCGCCATCGCGGCGGACAACATGGCCGCGATTCTTCGGGTTTTCAAAATCCTGGGCGCTGAAGCGTCTTACGCCTGACAGCACAGGATTCTTATGCCCATCGAACTATGGCCCCCGCTCAGCGTCATCCGCAGCCACCTGGCGCCGGGCCAGGCGTCGCCCGCGCCGCAGGCCGACGCCGGCGACCAGGCCGTTGCGCCCCAGGGCACGCCCGACATCGACCTGCAGCTGCCTCTGGCCGAGCTGGCGCGGCGCCGCCAGGTGCTGGCGGCGCGCAACTTCAACGCGCGCTGGGAGCCCGGGCGCATCGTCAGCGTGCTGCACGAAGGGCATCTGCTGGGCGTGCTGCTGGACCGCAAGCTGCCCGAGGGCGGCGGCAAGGGCGTGCGCTGGCAAGGCTTCATGGCGGCCAGCGAGGCCGACTGGGCCGGTGCGCACGACGTGCTGCTGGAGCCCACCGACGAGCCTTTCGAGCCGCTTTTCGGCCTGATCCAGGCCTGGAACCAGGTGACCTTGGCGCCCATGCCGCAGCAGGTGGCGCGTGTGCAGGGCGAGGTGTCGGCCACGCGGCTGGCGGCCATCCGCGCGGTGCACGACGAGTACGTCAACGGCACGCGGCTGGCCATCGAACCCGAACCGGGCCACATTGCGCTGCGCAGCGTGGGCGGCGGGCACTTCACCGTGCTGTCGGGCACGCCGCTGGCCGCAGAGGACGACGTGCGCCTGCCCTACCAGCAGCTGTATCGCGATGCGGCGCTGCGCCTGAGCGCGAGCGTGCCGGCCGCGCCGCCGGC
>NZ_BCUU01000189.1 GCF_001591385.1 Variovorax soli NBRC 106424 | reverse complement strand
CGGATGGCGGCTGTTGCACGGCCCGGCTGGCGCGCAAGGCCTGCTGCAGGTCCAGTTCGTTGCGGCGGCGCGCGTTGTAGCGGGCACGCGCCGCCGGGTCGTCGCCCTCGCCGTCGTCGGCGCGCGCGGGTGCAATCGGCCATTCATACCGGCTCATGGCTGCCCCTCCTTCGGTGCATCGGGCGCCACGCGGATCCACCCTTCGCGCAGTTCCGCCGGCGTGTCGGGCAAGAGCGCGGTCTGCGTGGCGGCCAGGATGGCGTCGGTGCGCCAGGTGGCGGGCGTGTCGCGCCACAGGAAGTTCTGGTCCTTGCCGAACACCGACACCTTGGGCAGGCGCACCTGGCCTTCCTTGTCGAGGTCGGTCTCGACCATCACCGGCCCGGTGCGCAGCGACGGCGCGATGGCCGCCAGCCCCGGCCCGACCCAGTCGCGCGCCAGCTGCAGCGCCTTGCGCGGCAGCACGCCCGAGGTGAGCGTGGCCTTGCCGGCCGGGTGCATGAAGATCGTCAGCGTGACGCTCTGGCCGATGTGCAGCATCAGCGTGTCGGCATCGTCGGTGCCGGCGATGTAGGGGTGCGTGATCGCGGTCTTGGGCGGCATGCCCGACACGCTCGAATACAGGCCCAGCTGCCCGCGGCTGCGGCCGGCCTCGGCCGCCGTGCCGGCAATGGCCTTGTCGACCAGGCGGAAGTGCGCGTAGTCGTCGTCCACGAAGAAGCCCAGCACGCCGTCGTCGCTGCGCGTGACTTCGCCGATGCGCACCGGGAAGGCATGGCGCGCGGCCTCGCGCTCGGCGTCGGCCCATTCCTTGGCGCGCTGTTCGTTGCTCAGGTCGATGTCGTCGGGCGGGCGCAGCTCCAGCTTGAGCTGCGCGCGCACCACCGCGATGGGCCGGCCCACCAGCCCGGCCACATGCTCGCTGCCGAGCGACGCGAAGCTGTCCACCGACCACAGCGTGGTGTCGATGGCGCGCAGCAGGGCCGACAGCGCCGTCTCCTGGCCGCTGTCGGGCGCCAGCGGCGCGCCGGCGCGCGCGGCCGCATCGGCGGCCACCAGGCCGTTGGCAAAGCGGCCGAGCGCGAACTGCTCCGGCGCCAGGCCGTACAGCGGTCCCGAATCGGCCGGGCCTTCGCGGCCGGCCGCAATCTCCCACATCACGCCGCCGCTCACCGGCTCGTGCAGCAGCTCGCCGATGGGCGCGCCGTCCACGCTGAAAATTTCGAGGCTTTCGTCGAGGTGGTCGGGCATCACGAAGCCGGCCACCGGGTTCACCTGCAGTGTGGTGTCGATCTGGTCGACGCGCGCATCGGTGCCCACCGTGCCCACCTCGGTCTTGGCATCGACCAGCTTGAACTGCCAGCGCGCCGGCCGCATCAGCCTGGGCGTGACGGCCAGCGCATTGGGGCGCGCCGGCAGCGCGCTGCGCATGGGCACGGCCACCTGGCTCACCGGCACGTCCAGCGTGCGGCCGAAGGCATCGAGCAGGCGCGCGCGGGTCAGCGTGAGCGCACCGGCCAGCAGCATGTGCGGCGGCGCAATGGGCGCGGGGTTGGCGATGCCGTTGCCGTTGGCGGGGCGCCGCAGGCCGTCGCTCACCGCCAGGCCCAGCAGCTGGGTGCGCATGCCGTCCAGCGCAGCCGTCACCACATCGAGCTTGTCCACGGCGGCATCGAGCGTGCGGTAGGCCGCCTCGGTGGCTTCGTCGACCTGGCCGGCATGGACGGCGTCGAGCTTGTCTTCGGCCGCGAGCCAGTCGGAGATGGCACGGTGCAGCGTATGGGCCGCGCCGGTGGTGAGCAGGGCGCGGCCGCGCAGCGTGGTGCTCATGCCCTGCCCCGCGGTGCCCTGCACTTCGAGGTCGACGGCGCCGAGGTGCCAGGCGTCGAGCGAAGGCGGATCGATCCCTTCCACCTTCAGCTCCCACTCCAGCCACATCGGCACCCAGGGCTGCGCCCAGGTGGTGACGCCCACCAGGTCGGGGTCCGCGCCCTTGTAGAGCGAGAGCTTGCGCGTCTCGTCGGCCACCATGCGCTGCTGTTGCTGCGCGCCGGGCTCGATGGGCCTTTGCGCGGCTGCTGACGCGCCGGCGCGTGCGGCCCGGGCCGTCTTGGGCATGGCGGCGCTGCCGAGAAATGCGGTGGCACCGTCGTACGTGCCGTCCACGCCGAAGCGCAGCACCGACTCGGCCTTGAGCCGGCTGAAGATGCCGGCGCGCTCGGCCGTGGACGGCGTGACGGCATCGGCGATCCAGTCGTCGTGATACGGGTCGTGCAGCACCGCCTCGCGCGCCAGCGTCAGCACCTCGCTGGGCACCGAGCCGTTGCCCAGCGAGCGCACGAAACGGTCCTTGGCGATCACGCCGCTGATCTCCTGGATGACGTGCGTGGGCCAGCGGCAGGTGAGCGTGCCGTTGGCCGAACCGCGTCCGTCGTTGCCGTGGCGCAGGCTGCGCGCGGCGCCGCGGATGGCCACCATGGGCTCGTTCGGGAAGGTGAAGCGCGCGGCCGGGCGCTTGACGATGCGCGCCTCGCTGGGCGCCAGCACCTCGCCCACGCGCGAGCGGGCAATGTCGTTCACCACCGCCGCGCTGGCGCTGATGAGCGTGGGCTTGGACTTGCTCGAATACACCGTGGTGCCGCCCACGGCCTGCGCCGCGCCGTGCGCGCCGGACGCGCCATCACCCAGGCCCTTGCGCTGCGCCTGCACGTTGCCCGTGGCCCGCTGCCCGCGGTACTTGCCCACCGCCATGCCGCCGGCGCCGCCGGTCTGCACGCGCTGCATGTAGCGGTCGTCGCCCTCGATGCCGCTGGGCACCGAGGTGAAGGCGCCGGCATGCTCGTGCTCCTCCAGCTCCACCAGGCCGTCGGGCGAGCCCAGGCGGTTGATCTTCTGCGCGGTGAAGGCCGTCAGCAGCCGCTCGGAGGCGCGGCGCTGCTCGGGCGTGGCCTGCGGTGCGGCCGACAGTGCGGCCAGCATCTCGTCCTCGTGCTGGCCGATGGCCACGCGCAGCGTGCTGGCCGAGGGCCGGCGGTCCACCGGCACGCCGCCCGCCACCGGCACGCCGTAGATCGCACCGTGCAAAAGCGACGATCGCAGGTGCCACGGCGGCGCAACGAAGCGCCGGCCGGCATCGGCCGAGAAGGTCGATGCGGCGGTGAGCGTCTGCATCTCGACAAAGGTCTTGTCCATGGGCGCATAGGCCAGCGCGGGGGTGGCGACGGCAGCGGCCGCCGCGGCGACGCCGGTGCGCTTCACAGGCGTGGGAATGTTCAGCGGCCGTTTGCTCGACCAGCGCTCCTCCGTGGTCAGGCCCAGCGCCTTGCGCAGCTCGAACTGCGCGCGGTCCTGCTCCTGCGCCCACTTCTCGTCGCCCCATTCGTACAAGAGGCCCCAGCGCAGCCTGGCGAGCAGCTCGTCCAGGCTGTTGCTGCTGCGCGCCTTGTCCAGCGGGTCGGACGCGGGGTCGCTCCACCAGCCGGCCACCACGTAGGCGGCGCAGTCTTCATCCACACCCTTGGGCGCGAGCGCGGCCACGTCGGCCAGCGTGTCGTGGAAGGCGAAGCGGTTGAGCACCGCGTCGTACACGCCCGACCAGCTGATGGAGCCGCCCACCGTGCCGGTGAGCTGCGCGCGGTCGATCGCTTCGCCGGCCGGCACGGCGCCGCCCTGGCTGCCGCCCTCGGTCCACGAGCCCAGCGGCACGGCGATGGCGCGGTCGGCCTCCAGCACCCAGC
>NZ_BCUU01000188.1 GCF_001591385.1 Variovorax soli NBRC 106424 | reverse complement strand
CCGGAGCAACCGGAGCGCCGGCCGGATCGCAAGGCGCCTGGCGGCCCACGCCCGTCGGCGCCTGGCCGAGCCGCACCGCCGCCGATCCGCAGGAACGGGCCCATCCGTGACGCGCCACGCCCCCATTGCGCTGGACACCGTCTGGCCCGGTCGCTCATACCCGCTGGGTGCCACCTGGGACGGCCAGGGCGTGAACTTCGCCGTCTTCTCCAAGCATGCGGAGAAAGTGGAGCTGTGCGTGTTCGACGACAAGGGCCGGTACGAGCGCCAGCGCATCGTGCTGCGCGAGCGCACCGACGACGTGTGGCACTGCTACCTGCCGCAGGCGCGGCCCGGCATGGCCTACGGCTACCGCATGCACGGGCGCTACAAGCCCGAAGAGGGGCACCGCTTCAACCCCAACAAGCTGCTGCTCGACCCCTACGCCAAGGACCTGGCGGGCGAGCTGCGCTGGAGCGACGCGCTGTACGGCTACACCCTGGGCAGCAAGCGCGAAGACCTGTCCTTCGACCGGCGCGACAGCGCCGCCTTCATGCCCAAGGGCCGCGTGCTGGAGCCGGCCTTTACCTGGGGCGACGACATCCGGCCCCACGTGCCCTGGCAGGACATGGTGATCTACGAGCTGCATGTGCGCGGCTTCACCAGGCAGTTCCCGGCCATCTCGGAGGAATTGCGCGGCACCTATGCCGCGCTGGGCTCATTGCCGGTCATCGACTACCTGCAGCGCCTGGGCGTGACCACGGTGGAGCTGCTGCCGGTGCATGCCTTCCTCAACGACCGGCACCTCGCGGAGAAGGGCCTGCAGAACTACTGGGGCTACAACACGCTGGCCTTCTTCGCGCCCGAGCCGCGCTACAGCTGCTCGGGGAAAGTCAAGGAATTCAAGACCATGGTCAAGAGCCTGCATTCGGCAGGCATCGAGGTGATCCTGGACGTGGTCTACAACCACACCTGCGAGGGCAACCACCTGGGCCCCACGCTGTCGATGCGCGGGGTGGACAACGCCAGCTACTACATCCTCAATGGCGGCGAGCGCCGCTACTACGACGACTTCACCGGCTGCGGCAACACCGTCAACCTCGAAGCGCCGCGCGCGCTGCAGCTGGTGATGGACTCGCTGCGCTACTGGGTGCAGGAGATGCATGTGGACGGCTTCCGCTTCGACCTGGCCTCGGCCCTGGCGCGCGAAGCCGGCAAGGTGGAGAACCTGGGCACCTTCTTCGCGGCCATCCGGCAGGACCCGGTGCTCAGCGGCGTGAAGCTCATCGCCGAGCCCTGGGACCTGGGCCACGGCGGCTACCAGGTGGGCAACTTCCCGGCCGGCTGGGCCGAGTGGAACGACCGCTACCGCGACGCCGTGCGCAGCTGGTGGAAGGGCGATGGCGGCGCGGTGGGCGAGCTGGCCCGCCGGCTGGCGGGCTCGCAGGACATCTACGGCTGGTCGGGCAAGCGGCCGCACGCCAGCATCAACTTCGTCACCGCGCACGACGGCTTCACGCTGGCCGACCTGGTCTCCTACAACGACAAGCACAACGAGGCCAACGGCGAGGACAACCGCGACGGCAGCAGCAACAACCTGTCGTGGAACTGCGGCGTGGAAGGCCCCACCAGCGACGCGCAGGTGATCGCGCTGCGCGAGCGGCAGAAGCGCAACCTGCTGGCCACGCTGCTGCTCTCGCAGGGCGTGCCGATGCTGCTGGCCGGCGACGAGCGCGGCAACTCGCAGGGCGGCAACAACAACGTCTACGGCCAGGACAACGAGACCTCCTGGATCGACTGGACGCCCAGCGAGCACGCTCAGGCGCTGCACGACTTCGTGGCGCGCATCGTGGCCCTGCGCAAGCAGCACCCCTCGTTCCGGCGGCGCAGCTTCTTCCGGGGCAAGCGGGCGGACGAGAGCGATTCCAAGGACGTGGTCTGGCTGCGCCCCGACGCGGCGGAGATGGCGCCCACCGACTGGGAAGACGAGCACGTGCGCTGCCTGGGCATGCTGTTCTCGGGCACCGGCCTCATCGACCTGGGCGAGCGCGGCGAGACGCAGCGCGACGACGACTTCCTGCTCTTGCTCAATGCGCATCACGAGCTGCTGCCCTTCATGCTGCCGGCGCGGCGCACCCCGTGGCGCCTGTTGATCGACACCGCGCAGGACCTGGGCGGCGAGGCCGTGGTGGGCGAGGCGCGCTATCCGCTGCAGGGCCGGTCGCTCGCGCTGCTGCGCAACGAACGGGAGAACGGGGCATGAAGCGCGGCCACCGCATGCCCTTCGGCGCGCAGCTGCAGGACGGGGGCGGTGTGCGCTTCCGGCTGTGGGCGCCGGCCGCGAGCATGCTCGTGCTCGAACACCTGCCGGTGGCCGCCACCGCCTGGCGCGGCGCCGCCATGGAATCGGTGGGCGAGGGCTGGTTCGAGGCCGTGCTGCCCGATGCGCAGGCCGCCGACGACTACCGCTTCCGCCTGCTCGGCGGCCCGGCCGACGGCTTGGTGGTGCCCGACCTGGCGTCGCGCGCCAACCCGCACGACGTGCACGGCGCCAGCCGCGTGGTCGACCCCTATGCCTACGACTGGCAGCACGGCGAATGGGCCGGCCGCCCCTGGCACGAGGCAGTGGTGTACGAGCTGCATGTGGGCACCTTCACCACCGAGGGCAGCTTCAACGCCGCCCGCGCCCGGCTGGCCGAGCTGGCGGCGCTGGGCATCACCGCCATCGAGCTGATGCCGCTGGCCGAGTTCCCGGGCCGGCGCGGCTGGGGCTACGACGGCGTGCTGCCCTTCGCGCCCGATGCGAGCTACGGCACGCCCGACGAACTCAAGCAGCTGGTGGACACCGCCCACGGCCTGGGGCTCATGGTGCTGCTGGACGTGGTCTACAACCACTTCGGGCCGGACGGCAACTACCTGCATGCGTACTGCCCGGCCTTCTTCGATGCGTCGCGGGCCACGGCGTGGGGCCCCGCCATCAATTTCGACGGCCCGCATTCGCGCACCGTGCGCGACTTCTTCATCCACAACGCGCTGTACTGGGTGGAGGAGTTCGGCTTCGACGGCCTGCGGCTGGATGCGGTGCATGCCATCCGCGACGGCTCCGTGCCCTGCATCGTCGACGAGATCTGCACGGCGCTGCGCCAGGGGCCGGGCCAGGCGCGGCAGGTGCACGTGGTGCTGGAGAACGAGAACAACGAATCGAGGCGCCTGGCGCGCGATGCACAGGGCAGGCCGCTCGCCGCCACCGCGCAGTGGAACGACGACCTGCACCATGCCGCGCATGTGCAGCTCACCGGCGAGACCGAGGGCTACTACCGCGACTTTGCCCAGCAGCCGCTGGAGCGCTTTGCGCTGGCGCTGCGGCGCGGCTTCGTCTATGCGGGCGAGCCTTCGGCCTGCCGCAGCGGCCAGCCGCGCGGCGAGCCTTGCGACAACCTGCCGCTCCCGGCTTTCGTCTCGCACCTGCAGACGCACGACCAGATCGGCAACCGGGCGCTGGGCGAGCGCATCGACGTGCTGGCCGACCCCGTCATGGTGCAGGCGGCCCGCGCCTGCCTGCTGCTGTCGCCCCACGTGCCGATGCTGTTCATGGGCGAGGAGTTCGCGGCGCACACGCCCTTTCTCTATTTCTGCGACTACGGCGAGACCGAACTGGGCCGGGCGGTCACGCAGGGGCGGCGCGCCGAATTCGCAGGGTTTGCGGCCTTCGCCGGCGAGGAAAGCCAGGCGGCCATTCCGGACCCCAACGGCGAAGGCGCATTCGTCGCCTCCAACCTGGCATGGGAAGAGCGCGAGCAGCCCGCGCATGCCGCGGCCCTGCGCCGCACGCGGGCCCTGCTGGCC
>NZ_BCUU01000187.1 GCF_001591385.1 Variovorax soli NBRC 106424 | reverse complement strand
GGCATCGGCATCCGCGTCCGCGTCCGCGTCCGCATCGGCATCCGCATCGGCATCCGCATCGGCATCGGCATCGGCGTCGGCGTCAGCATCAGCATCAGCATCAGCATCAGCATCAGCATCAGCATCCGAGTCCGCATCGGCGTCCGAATCGTCGATCGACTCGTCCTTGGTGCCCGAGTCCGCAGGCGGGGTCACGGGAGAAGGCGAGCTGGCGCCGCCGCCGCTGGCGGCGGCGCCCAGGGCGCCGATGCCCAGGGCGCCCAGCGTGGCCCATGCTCCGTAGCCGGCAATCGCTGCGGGGATGAGCCCCCCCAGGGCGCTGTAGCGCTCCTGGCCCAAGACCTGAACCGAGTCGCTTTGGTCCAGCAAGGCGGCGATTTCGTGATCTTCCTGGGCATCGGAGGCGACGTAGGGGTAGTACTGGCCGTCCTCGGCCAGGCCCACGAGCTCGCCCTCGAAGTCATAGAACTCTTCGATGAGCAGTTGCTGTTGTTGCTGATCGGCGCCTTCGACGCTGAGCAGAAGATTCTTTCCAACTCGCTTGACCGTCACCATTTCGGGCGCGAGACCCTTTTCGCCTTGCGCCAGGACATATTTGCCGCGCGCCAGTGCCTTAATCTTGGCCGGTGCGCCATTTTTGGCGGCACTCAATTCAACTGTTTGCTGGACAGAATTGCCCTCAACAACCAGCAGCTTGATTTCACTCATCGGGGTTCACCTAAATAATATTGAATGGAGAAATTGCAATGCCGCTACAATCCGCGGCAAAAAGGAGTGTTGGATTTTTTTTGCCTACCAACTAGGACTAGAGTAGTACTGTATGGATAAGGCAATTGAAGTTATATGGGACGCGTCCTAAATGGACTGACCGTGATCTAATACCTGTCTTTATTTATTCGCCGCGTTCGAGCCAGCGTGACAAAATGCCTGCTTGCGAATACTCGCGAAACACCGCCTGATAGCCCTCAAAGCGGGTGGTGACCTCGGTGACGCGGTTGTTGTAGTGCTCGCTCTCGGCGCTCAACACATCCAGCAAAGTGCGCTTGCCCAGGTGATGCCACTGCTCGAAGAAGGCTTTGCGCACGCGGTCGGTCTCGCTGGACAGCTGGATGTACAGGTCCGCGCGGCTGAGCAAGGTGGTGGCATCTTGGTGTGCTGCACGAATGCCGTAGGTGAGGTCCCGACGCTGTTGGTCGATCACATCGCGGCTGGCGTCCGCGCGTGACAGCGCCGCCTTGTAAGCGGCCTGGGCCGAGCCGCCGCGAAACAGCGGCCAATTGGCCGCGAGGTTGGTTTGCCAGGGCTGTTGGCGCCCGTAGGCGTCTTTGCCGAAGTTCGCCGAGACCACCCAGTTGACCGAGGGCATGGAGGAGGCCTTGACGGTGGCCGCCTGCAAGTCGGCCGCCTTGGCGCTGGCCTGAGCCTCAAGCATGCTGGGGTGTTGCTCCACCTGGGCGAGCAGGTGCTCCAAGACCGCGGGCTGCAAAGGCCAGGTGCTGGTGAGCGGTAGTGCCACCGGGTGGCTCTCGCCCACCAGCTTGCGCAGGTTCAGTTCCGCATCGCGCACCTTCATCTGAGCGCTGTCGCGCTTGGCCTGGGCTTCCAGGACGCGCGAGGTGGCTTGAGTGAGCTCGCTGCTGCGCCCGCGATCGACCTGCACGATCTCCTTGAGCATGGCCGCCAGACGCTGCATGCGGTCCAGGTATTGCTCGCTCAGCTGCACGACCAGGCGCTGCTTGGCGATTTCCACGAGGGTGTTGACCACCTCCTGGGCGGACTCCTCGAGCTGCGCCTCGTGGGCCTGCTGTGCGGCGCTGGCGGACTGTTCACGGCTGGCGATGTTTTTGTTGATGCGCCCAAAGTCAAAGACGCTGGTGGTCACCGTCACCCCCAGCTGGTTGCCGGGCAGGGGGGCGCTGTTGGCATTGGAGCCGTACTGCAGGCTCTTGGTCTGGGTGCCGATGTCCACCTGAGGCCAGCGCTCGCCCTTGGCTTGATCGACCTCTGAGAGGCTGGCCTGGAAGTTGGAGTACGCCTGCTTGACCTGTGGGCTGTGCTCGGCGGCTGTGCGCACGGCGTCAAAGAGGATGCGGCGCAGCTCAAATTCGCTGGGCATGGGCCCCGAGCCCAGCGAGTCGGAGTGACTCTCCAGCCAGTCGGCGAAAGCGCTGGGGCTGCGGGTGCTGCTGGGGCTGGGAGCGCTGCCCGCCGGGGCGGCCGCGGGCGCCGCGCCTGGGTGAGTGGGCGCGGGCGCCTGGGTTTGCGCATGCGCTGGTGCATCGCCCAGGGCCATGCCAACAACAAACAGCCCCGCGGTGAGCTGGCACAGTGGCAAGCCGATGCGGAGTGTGCGGGCACGTGGGGCGATGGCAGGGGAGTGGGTCATGAAAAAGATCCTTGATTGCGCGATTGGTTTTGGACCGGGCGATGGCGCCCAGGGCGAATTGAGGCAAGCGAGCGTTGCCGCGCAAAAAAGACTTGTTTGACCTGCGTGCGCTGAAAAGGCGCGATGTAAATCTCGGAGCTGAACTGGCTCTGGCCTGTATATCCATTGGGATAGCGGGGCCGAGCACCGAGTAGACTTTTAGTGCGGCGACAATAACAGTCGGAAGTATCAAAGAGGCACTAAAGGGCGAGTACTTGCCTCAGTCCTAATTGCGCAATTCTTAAATAGGACGCGTCCCAATTGGACTGATGAGCGAGGCGCCGCGAAACGGGAACTGGGATTGGCGGCGCGCACGCGGCGACTTCGGGCAGCTCAAGAGTGGGCACCAATTCAGCGGTGGGGCGTCGTCCCAGTCAGCGTTCCAACGGCGGCAAGACCCGGCTAGGGCGTATTACCAAGCGCGCCGATGACTACTTGCGAACGCTATTGATCCAGGGTGCGAAGTCCGCGGTCATGCCCACCGACAAGCGCGATGGCCCGAACTCACGCCAACGGTCGGCCAGGCCATGCGCCGGTGCCTATTCAGATCGTGGGGCACGCGTCGATCGCTGCTACCTCACGCCCGAGCGGGATGCTCGGCTGCAAGCGATGGAGGCTTCTGGGGCGAGGGCACGCGCTGGCGAGGATGGCTTTTGATCTTCGCAGTAGCGCACACTCGCCAAAGAATGTGGCATCGGAGTGCGAGCCTGCTATCAGCATTGCTGCCTAACGCGTCAGCGACTCGACCCCTGCCGGCGCGAGACAAGTGGGATCGGGAGGAGCCGGGTTCCTCGTTGAACCGTCTCCAGGCGTGGATGCCGCAGTAGCCGGATGCTGGGTGGGTTTGCCCTTCTCTCGACCTGCACGAGCGTCGACAGCCAAGGGGCTGTTGCCGGGAAGATTGTGGGCAAGCCATGTACTTGTGGTCAGGAGACGTTGGCTGCCTCTGAGAGAAACTGTTTCGCTTGGCCCCGCATGCCTTTCGAGATCGGGTCCCAGATGCGTTCAGGAAAGTCCTGGAGCAGTTGCGCCTCGACGGTCTCGAGGGCTGAGGTGACGCGGTCGACAACCCCGCATCGCTTCCGAGACGCGATGGCCGCCGTTTTTCATGGCCAGGTCTTGCCAATGGCGGGCACGGACCGCGTGGATCTCGTAGTGCGTGTTCTTCGAACGGAGCGCCATTGCAAGGATTGCAAGGCGCACGTCGCGCAAATGCAGTTGTCCACGGCTCACACGTAGGGCCACACGGACAGGACGTCGTACAAGGGCGTCATTTCGTAAGCACTGCCTTGGCGCAGGAAGATCGAGAAGTTCTTGGCGTGGCCGTCGGGTGCCGACATGAGACAGAAGGCCAACTGAGCGAGTTGGAATGCCATCCGGTCCGTTTCCGCATCCGATCCCGGCCAGCAGCGTGAGCCCGGCAGCGGCAGACGGGCCGCCATCGTCTTCGTATTTCAGGCGCGAGGGCAGGCCCAGCGCCTGACAGAAGTCTTCCTGGGGAAGCCGGGCGATCCACCTCCCATCCTCCATCCATTCCCGGTCGAAGCGCTTCACGATCAGCGTGCGCTGGTCAGCGATTTCACGTACGTCTCGACGTGGCAGGGCTGGCTGTACGTGGCCTTCGTCATCGATGTGTTTGCCAGGCGCATCGTCGGCTGGCGGGTGAGCAGTTCGATGCGAACGGACTTCGTACTTGATGCGCTGGAGCAAGCCCTCTACGCCCGACAGCCTGAACGCGATGGAAGCCTGGTCTGTCACTCCGACAGGGGCTCGCA
>NZ_BCUU01000186.1 GCF_001591385.1 Variovorax soli NBRC 106424 | reverse complement strand
TCGCCAAGCATCTCCATGAAAACGTCGCCAGCCCCCACCCCAACCCTCCCCCAGCGGGGGAGGGAGCGAGACTGAACATGCGTGATTTCTCCCAAGACCACCGCTGGCTGTCCATCAACACCGCCACCGTGCGCAAGCAGTCCGGTGCTGAGGTGCCGCTGGACCGCATCATCGACCAGTGCGCGCAGCGCGGCATCCGCGCCATCAGTCCCTGGCGCGACCAGGTGGCGGCCGTCGGCATCGACAAGATCTCGGCGCAGCTGCGCGCGCACGGCATCGGCCTGTCGGGCTATTGCCGCGGCGGCTTCTATCCGGCGCCCGATGCGGCCGGACTGAAGGCCGCGCTGGACGACAACCGCCGCGCCATCGACGAAGCCAGGACGCTGGACGCGCCTTGCCTGGTGCTGGTGGTGGGCAGCCTGCCCGGCGCCCTTGGCGGCCAGGCGGCCTACACCGACATCGGCCGCGCGCGCTCCGAGGTGTTCGACGGCATCGCCGCTTCGCTGGAATACGCACGCGAAGTCGGCATGCCCCTGGCCATCGAGCCGCTGCACCCCATGCAGGCGGCGGAACGCGCCTGCATCAACACGCTGGAGCAGGCGCTGGACATCTGCGATGCGCTCGACCCCGGCAGGAGCGGCATGCTCGGCGTGGCGCTGGACGTCTACCACGTGTGGTGGGACCCGAAGCTTGCGCAGCAGGTCGCGCGCGCCGGCAAGGAGCGCCTGCTGGCCTACCACGTGTGCGACTGGCTCACGCCCACGCGCGACCTGCTCAACGACCGCGGCATGATGGGCGACGGCGTGATCGAACTCAAGAAGATCCGCGGCTGGGTCGAGGCCGCCGGCTATGCCGGCTACAGCGAGGTGGAGATCTTCTCCACGCAAGATTGGTGGCAGCGCAGCGGCGACGAGACGCTGGCCGCCTGCATCGAGCGGCACCGCAGCGCGGTCTGACGCGCCGAATCGACCGTCATTCCTTTACCCGCAGTCTCATCCGCAGTCCGACGGGCGCCATCACGATGGTCAGGAACTCGCGTGGTTCCTTGCCATCGGGGGTCCAGACGTCGACGATTTCGAAGTTGGCCAGCAGCATGACCATGGCCAGCTTGATCTCGAGCAGCGCCAGATAGCGTCCAGGGCAGATTCGCGGCCCACCGCCAAAGGGCATCACGACCCGCTTGGCCGAGTCGTTGCCGTGCAGGCCGCCGGCCAGCCACCGTTCGGGTTCGAAGGCACCGGCATTCACGAAGTACTTTTCGTTGACGCTGTCGAACCTGTTGATCGACCACACGACCGTGCGAGCTTCGATTTCCACGTCGCCCACGACGGTGTCGTGCATCGCCTCGTTGATGAAATAGGGCGCCACGGGCTTCAGGCGCATGGCCTCGTTGATGCAGGCATCCAGGTACGGCAACTGCGCCAGCCGCTCTGTGCCCAGCGAAGAAAGGTCGGCGGCGACGTCTTCCGTCTCGGAGATGCAGCGTGCCAATGCGGCTGGATTCCGCTTCAGGAGCCAGATCAGCCAGGCCAGCGTATTCGCCGTCGTGTCCTCGCCCGCCTGCAGCATGGTGAACACGTTGCCGGCGATATCGCTGTCGGCGACTGCGCCATCTTCGCGTTGCGCCGCCGCAAGCATGGCCTCCAGCAGGTTGGTCGGATGCTCGCTCAGTTGCGGATCGGCCACCATCCGTGCACGCGCATCGGCAATGAATCCGCGCACCGCCTCCTTGATCGCCTGCACATGTCCCGGTAAATGGCGGTCGGGTCCCAGCTTGACGTAGTGCCAATAGGAAAAAGGAGCCATCGTCCGGCGGAAGAGCGCGGGGAAGATGTGATCCAGATGCCGCTGGATGACGTCTTCCCGGCCATCAATGGTGTTGACCTTGGCCCCGAACGCAAGACCCGCCACACCATCCACCGTATAGCGGGTGAGATCGGCCAGCAGATCGATGGCCTGGTCCTGGGCTGCAGCGCTCAGCCATCGGCGGCGCAAACGGCTCGCGACCTCCATCAGCGATGGGAAATAGGCCTTGACGTGCGCCGGGTCGAAGGCCGCCATGACCATGCGCCGCTGGCGCTTCCATGCTTCGCCACTCGCGATGAAAACCCCTGGCTCCAGCCCCGCCTCTTCCATCACTCTTGCCAGGCGGGAACTGCGCCGGAAGGTATCTGGACGTTCCCGCAGGATGCCCGCCGTCACTTCGTGATTGGTGACCACCAGAAAAGTTCGGGAGCCCGCCCGAAAGCGGAAGGGCGCACCATACTGCCGCGCCCATTGTTCCAATGTCTGGTGTGCGCTGCCTCGCTTGAGTTGCAGCAGGTTGCCGAAGACGGGAATTCCAGGCGGCCCCGGCAAATCATGCAAGCGCCGCCGCGGACCAGGAGCCGTCGTCGATCGAGCGGCTGCTGTCGGGTCGGCATTCGCGGGCGAAATGCGCGGGGCCATGGTCCGGTCGGAGTGCTGCGGGGAATGGCGAATTGAGCCAGAAACCAGCCTGCCGCGAAAGCCCCATCTTGATGATGCGCTTCTGTGCTGCAATGCACCGAATGGCCGGCCCTGATCTCGACGCTCTGCGGCGCTATGCCGTCGCACGCTCCCTCTTTGCGCCCACCACGCTCGGGCGCGCCATTGCTCGACTGGGCTTCGTGCAGGCCGACCCGATCCGTGCCCCCGCACGCGCGCAGGACCTGACCCTGCGCCATCGCGTGAAGGACTACCTCGCCGGCGAGCTCGAGCGCCGCTATGCGCGCCTGCCGATCGAGGAGGACTGCCTCGTCAACTATGGCTTCCTGCCTCGCGAGCACCTGGCGCTCATGCATCCGCGCGAAGCCACCAAGGCCTGGGACGCAGCCACCCGCCGCAAGGCCCAGGAGGTGCTGGAGTTCGTGCGCAGCAAGGGCAAGGTGCATCCGCGCGAGGTGGAGGCGCACTTTGCCCACGGACGCATTCGCAACTATTGGGGCGGCGCCGGCAACGCCAGCACGCAGCTGCTGGACGGCATGCACTACCGCGGCATGCTGCGGGTGGCCCGGCGCGAAAGCGGCACGCGCATCTACGAGGCCGTTCAGCACGCAGCGCCGCTCGACGACAGCCCGGGCGGCCGCGCATTGCGTGCCGCCGCGCTGCTCGAGCTGGTGGTGCGCAAGTACGCGCCCCTGCCCGCCTCCAGCCTGGTCTACCTCACCCGGCTGCTGCGCTACGGCGCACCGCACCTGCAGGCGCAGACCCAGGCTGCGATGCGCGAGGCAATGGGCCACCTGGCCAGTGCGCGCATCGACGGCACCACCTGGTATTGGCCCGCGGACGAGAACCCGGCCTCGCGGCGCTGGGGCACGGATGATGCGCTGCGCCTGCTGGCCCCCTTCGACCCCATCGTGTGGGACCGCCGGCGCTTCGAGCTGCTCTGGGGCTGGCGCTACAAGTTCGAGGCCTACACGCCCGCTGCGCAGCGGCGCTTCGGCTACTACGCGCTGCCACTGCTGTGGCACGAGCAGGTGATCGGCTGGGCCACCCTGTCGGTGAAAGACGGCCAGCTCACCCCCACCCTGGGCTTTGCCGCCAGCGCGCCCAGGGGCGCCGCCTTCCGCGCCGCGCTGGACGACGAACTGCAGCGCATGACCGCCTTCCTGGTTGCCCCGGCCGCGGACCGCTGAGCCGGGCAAGTCCCATCACACCACCCGCCGCGCCCGCCCCACAATGGCCGGCGCGCCGCCGGGCGCGGAAAGGACAGGCGACATGGACAGCATGCAGACCTGCGGAGGCATCCACCGCTGGTCCACCGACTCGGTGCCCCAGGCCCAGCGGCTGGACTACTGGGTGGGCGCCATCTGCGAGGGCTTCCTGGAGATGTCGGCCACGAGCCCCGAGGCCCCGCGCTTCTTCTCCAGCCTGGAGTCGGCGCCGCTGGGGCCGGTGGGCGTGAACCGGGTGCGCGGCAGCGCGCAGGACGTGTACCGCACGCGCTCGGCCATTGCGCGCAGCCGCGACAACTACTTCTACCTGCTGTGCAAGACCGACTCCGCCTGGTCTGCATCGCAAGGCGAGCGAACCGCGCGCATGCTGCCGGGCGACGCGGTGCTGGTGGATTCGCGCGACCGCTACGCCTTCCACTTTCCGGTGTCGGCGGACACGGTGTCGCTGGAGCTGCCGCCGGCCTGGGTCGAGGCCTGGCTGCCGACGCCGTCCGACCATGTGGGCCGCCGCATCGACGGCCAGTCGGGCTGGGGCCAGACACTGTGCAGCTTCGCACGCCAGCTCACGCCCGAAGTGGCCGCCGCGCCGCCGCTGCCGGCCGCCCTGCTCAGCGACCAGTTGGGCGCGCTGCTGGC
>NZ_BCUU01000185.1 GCF_001591385.1 Variovorax soli NBRC 106424 | reverse complement strand
GCCGCAGCCAGTCCCGCAGCCGGCGCCGGCCGCGGCCGCGCCATCGGCCGCGAACCCGGCGAAGGCGGCCATGAAAGAGAAAGCGGCGGCGCTGGAGCAGCAGGCCGATGAACTGGCTGCGCAGTTCAAGAGAAAGAAACCCGATGAGCCGAGGGCCGCACAGGCCAGCGCCCCGGGAGAAAAAGGATCCGCCAAGGAAGACGCAGCAGCCGTTGCCGCCAAGCTCGAGCAGATGAAGGGCAAGGCTGGCGAGTCCCAGCAGGCCAAGACGGCGCAGGTCCGGCAGGCGCAGGCCGAGGCCGAGAAGCAGGCCCAAGCCAAGCAACGCGCCAGCGAGAAGGCAGCGGAGGATGCTGCGGCCCAGACCCAGGCGATGACGCAGCTGCTCGAAGCGCGGAAGAGGGCGGCGGAGCAAGCGCGCTAGCAGCCACGATCGCCTGTGCCGGGGCTCCGGCCGGCCGGCCCATCGGGCCTGCCCCCAAGTGCGGAGGCATCGAAGCACATCGCCCCCGCCCGGGCGATGTGCCTTGCCCACATTGCCGGCCGCTCTCCGAAAGTGAGACTGCAAAGCTGCGCCCCTGTGCGCAGCTTCGGAAAGTCATCACCCAACCAAGGAGATAGCCAGCATGATTTCGCTCAGATCCGGCCTGGCGGCCGGCGCCCTGTGTGCCACCACCCTGGCGGCCCACGCGGTCGTCTCGCTGCCTGCACTGAATGTCGATGCCACCAGCATCACCGTCTCGGGGCTGTCCTCGGGCGCGGTGATGGCGATCAACATGGGCTATGCGTACTCGGCCACCTTCCGGGGCGTGGGCATCTTTGCCGGCACGCCCTACCTGTGCCAGTACCACCATGCCTATGGCAACTGCCAGAACAACAACGTCATCAGCGCCGGCATGCTCAGCACCATGCAGGCCAGCATCGACAGCTGGAGCGGCGCGCAGATCGACAACAAGGCCAACATCGCCACGCAGCAGGTCTACCTGTTCACCGGCACCAAGGACTCGACCGTCGGCCCCAACCCCATGCTGGCGGTGCAGACGCAGTACGCCGAGAACGGCGTGCCCGCGGCCAGCCTGATCCAGCGCGCCAACACCGCCCATGTGTTTCCGACCGACTTCAGCGCAACGGGCAACAACCCCTGCTCGGTCTCCTTGACGCCCTACATCTCCAACTGCGGCTATGACGGGGCCAAGGCGGTGCTGACGCAGTTCTACGGCACGCTGCAGCCGCGCAACAACGCGCCCGCGGCGGCGAACTACCGCGAGTTCAACCAGCGCGAGTTCACCGGCAACCTGGGCATGGCCAACACCGGCTGGGTCTACGTGCCGGCGTCCTGCGCCGCAGGCACCCAGTGCAAGCTGCATGTCGCCGTCCATGGCTGCACGCAGAGCTACTCGAACATCGGTGACCGGTTCATCAAGAACACCGGCTACACGCGCTGGGCCGACACCAACAACATCATCGTCCTGTTCCCGCAGGCGCAGGCCGATGCGAACCTGTACCCGACGCCGGCCAACGGCACCGTGGGCAATCCCAACGCCTGCTGGGACACGGTGGGTTTCTACGGCTGGGACTATGCGCAAAAAAGCGGTGCGCAGCTCTCGGCCGTCAAGGCGATGGTCGACCGGCTCGCCTCAGCCAGCCAGTAGCCGGCCGCGCCGCGCCTGCTGCTGGCGGCGGAACTGGGCCGGCGACATGCCGGTCCAGCGCAGGAAGGCGCGCCTGAAGTTGGCCGAATCCGAGAAGCCGGTGATGAGCGCGATCTGCTCGACGCTGGCGCCCGGCCGCTGCAGGTGCTGGGTGGCCATGCTGTGCCGCACCTGGTCGGCAATGGTCGAGAAAGAGGTGCCCTCGAGCGCGAGCCGCCGCCGCAGCGTGCGCTCGGTCATCTTGAAGCTGGAAGCCACCATCTTCATGCCCGCCCCCGGATCGGGCAGCAGGCGCAGCGCCTGGTAGACCTTGCCGGCGAAGCCCGCCGATTCCTCGATCTCGGCCAGCAGGCCGTCGCAGGCTGTCTGCAGCGCGGCGGCGGTGAAGGGGTTGGCCAGCCTCGGGCGCCGCGAAAGAACGTCGCCGTCGAAGCGAAGTTCGTTGCGATGCCATCCGAACACGCAGTGGCACTGCAGCTGCTCGGCATACATCGCCCGGTGCTGCGGCGCGGGGTAGGCGAAGCGGGCCAGCGTGGGGCGCACGTCGGGGCCCAGCAGGTCCTGCATCTGCGTGGCGAGCTGGGCGAACTGCTGCTCCACCAGGAACAGGCGCAGGGCCTCGGGCAGCTCGCGCACGACGCTTTCGCCGAGCACCCAGAGGGCATCGCCGCCCTCGGTGCGGGCCTCCAGCGCCAGGGCGCCGGGCATCAGGCCCTGGTAGGCCTGGGCCAGGCGGAAGTAGTCGGCCACCGAGTCGCAGGACAGGAGCATCAGGCCGCAGGTGCCATGGTCGGGCAGGTGCAGGGCGCGCCCCAGCTGGAACGCCAGGCCGGGGTCCGCTTCGAGCTCCAGCGCGTGGCGCCAGGCCGCAAGGTGCTGCAGCACCGAGGTGCGGCAGGCCACGTCGTCGAGCGCCGTGGCGTCCAGGCCGGCGCTGGTGAACACACCGTCCGCCGGCAGGCCCTTGCCGCGCAGCAGGCGCACCAGCGCGGCGATCTGGTAGGGAGGGTAGTGCCGCCCCCAGGGCAGCGGTATCGGGTGTGCCATGCGTCGGACTCGCCAGGTGATCGATGCTGGCTGGAGTCTGCGGCGCGGCACGCCCGGTGCCTATGTCGTCATGCCACACAGAAGGGGCCGCTGCAATGTGCGCGCACCGCGCGGCCCCTTGGAGATGGATCAGAAGGTCGCGCAGGTGAAGGACTCGGCGGCGTTGACGTCGCCCGAGCCCTTGTACTTGGGCCACGCGGGGTAGTCGCACAGCGGGCGCTTGCGGCCCGGCACGCCCGCGGTGTCGGTGGTCACCTGCGCCTTGGGGGCGGTGCCGTTTTCCGCCCATTGCTCCAGCGCCGTGAGGGAGTCCCAGGTGGCGTTGAACTGGGTGCTCACCGCGTGACCGTAGCCCGCGACTTCGTAGTAGCGCGCGAAGCCGTCGACGTAGCTCGGGCCGAACTGCGCCTGCAGGCGCTGGTAGAACTGTTCAGTGGCACGGGTGCTGACCAGCACGTCCGACAGGCCGTGCGCCAGCAGCAGCTTGCCGCCGCGGGATGCGAATTCAGACAGGTCGCTGCTCACGTCCAGCATCGTGCTCAGCTCGCTCAGGCGCGCGCCCCAGGGGCCGGGGTTCTCGGGGTCGAGCGAGAGCGAGTCGAACTGCAGGTCGCGCGTCACGCCGTACTTGATCGTCTGGTCGAGCTGTTTGGTGATGTAGGGCGCGCCGGCCGGCACGGGCATGGCCGGCTGCTCGGTGCCGAAGTTGAGGAAGGTGACGGTCGGCTGCAGCGGCGAGGGGTTGCTGGTAATGCCGAGGTCGGCGCCCCAGACGTTGTAGCCCGGGTAGCCGGTGGAGCCGCTGGCCACGAAGAAGTTGAAGCTGGTGGCGGTGTTGATGGTCTTGAGCGCGGTGATCTGCGCGTCAGACAGGCAGGTGTCCCCCGTGTCGGCGCCGTTGGCGCAACGCAGCGGCGCGCCGTCCACCAGGGCCACCGAGGGATCGAAGACGCTGTTGCACTTCAGCTGGTTGCTGACCAGGCCGTCGGCCACGCCGTCCAGCGTGTCGCAGGCCTGCAGCACCGCCTTGAGCAGCAGGGCGCGCTTGGGCGTGTTCGGGTAGGCGCCCGGCTGGGCCAGCGCGCGGCTCATGCGATGGCCGCCCAGCATGGCCGACAGCTGGTTCCAAGCCGGGTACCAGGCAATGATGCCGTCCCAGTCCTGCGGCCAGCGCTGCGCCACGGACACCGCCTCGCGCCCGCCGGTGGAGCCGCCCGCGAAGTACGACTTCACCGGTGCCCCGGCCGCATAGCGCGCCTTGATCAGGTAGAGGGCCGCGTCGTGCGTCTTCTTGAGCGCATGCCCGCCGAAGTTGCGGAAGGCCTCGTCGTTGAGCTGGAACTGGCCGTCGAGCGAGCCGGCGGCGTTGGCCTGGTGGCCGGAGTCGCTGGCGAAGGTGGCATAGCCGCGGCCCAGCGGCGTGGGCTTGTCGGCCGGGCCCGCGGGCACGTTGCCCGCCACGTTGGGCAAGGTGCCGTCGAAGCCGCCGCCGCCGAACATGACCGCCTTCTTGTTCCAGGCGGTGGGCAGGGCCAGGCGGAAGTTGATGCTGGGCGCGGTGGGGTCGACCGGCGCAATGCTGGCCAGCACGTTGCAGTACTCGGGCAGCGCAGCCGCGCCGGTGCCGGCGGCCGCGGTGACGGTTGCCGCCGTCACCTTGCCGCCGCTGGTCGGCAGCCCGATGGCCGAGGCAGGAATCTCCATGCCGACGAGGTCGGCGCAGGCCTTGGGCGTGGCGGCGACAGGGGGCGGCGTCGTGGGCGTGT
>NZ_BCUU01000184.1 GCF_001591385.1 Variovorax soli NBRC 106424 | reverse complement strand
TTCCGACAGCGATGTCGATACCGAAGCGCCCTCAAAGCCTTCGATTGATGAAGTGACCCGCGACGACGGCCCGAATCAAGTGCCGCTGCCCAATGGCGAGTCCACCAATGACACCCAGCCGACGCTGGGCGGCACGGGCACGCCCGGTGACACCATCACCATCATTGACAATGGCCAGCCCATTGGCTCGACCGTGGTCGACGAGAACGGCAACTGGACCTTCACGCCCACCACGCCGCTGCCCGAAGGAACGCACGAGTTCGAGGTGACCGCCACCGATCCGGCTGGCAACACCAGCGAGCCGTCCGATCCGCGCACGGTGAACATCGATACGAGCGCGCCGTCCAAGCCGCAGATCGACAGCGTCGAGGACAACGCCGGTGCCGTGCAAGGCCCGCTGGGCTCGCCCAGCCTGACCGACGACAGGACCCCCACCCTGGGCGGCACGGGCACGCCCGGCGACACCATCACCATCATCGACAATGGTCAGCCCATCGGCTCGACCGTGGTCGACGAGAACGGCAACTGGACCTTCACGCCCACCACGCCGCTGCCCGAAGGAACGCACGAGTTCGAGGTGACCGCCACCGATCCGGCTGGCAACACCAGCGAGCCGTCCGATCCGCGCACGGTGACCGTGGACACCACGGCTCCAGCTTTGTCGGCGCCGGTTGTGCCCGAGAACGCGAACGGCGGCATCAATGCCGCAGAAGCGGCAAACGGCACTCCCGTGACGATCAAGGCCTATGAGGGCATGGCCGTGAACGATGTGGTCACGCTGACCTTCAACGGTCGCACCTACACCCACACGGTGACGGCGGCAGAAGTTGGCCAGGACCTCGCGTTCACCATTCCGGCCCAAGACCTGATGGGCGAGGCGGGCGCGGACTTCAACGTCAGCTACACCGTGACCGACCAAGCGGGCAACACGGCCACCTCGCCGTCCACGCCAGTGCATCTGGACACGGTGGCGCCCTTCGCCAACGTCAAGACGACTTGGGACGACGTCAATGGCCGCAATGTCAACAACGGGGAGTCGACCAACGACCGCTTGCTGCTGGTCTCGGGCGACGGCACGCCTCACACGACGATCAGGCTGTACGACCACGAAACCGGCACTTACCTGGGCACCACCACGGCGGATGCACAGGGCAATTGGAGCATCCCGATCACCAGCGCGCTGAACGGGGACACCTGGTACACGTTCCGTGCTGTGGCCACTGATTCGGCTGGCAACGAGGGAAGTGGCACCACAATGGGTATCCACATTTCTCCGGCTCCGTTCGCCATGGTCGCGCAGGTCTTTGACGACGCCAACAGCGTCATCGTCGGCAACGGCGAAACCTGTAAGGACCGCACCCCGAAGGTCTCGGGTCACGGCACGCCCAATACCAAGATCGATCTGTACGATCAGGGCACCGGCGCTCTGCTGGGGTCCACCACGTCTGATGCGAACGGCAACTGGTCCATCCAGATTGGCAATGCACTGGCGGCGGACACTTGGCACACGCTCTATGCGGTGGCAACCGACTCCGTGGGCTATCAGGGCAGTGGCCAGAGCATGGGCATCAAAACTGGCCCGGCCCCGTTTGCCACGGTCACGCAGGTCTTTGACGACGCCAACAGCGTCATCGTGAACAACGGGGAAACGTGCCGGGACCGCACGCCCAAGATCTCGGGTCATGGGACGCCGCTGAGCAAGATCGATCTCTACGAGCACTACACGAACGTTCACCTGGGCACAGTCTGGACTGACGCGCAGGGCAATTGGTCCCTGCAGATCGGCAACGCACTGGCGGCGGACACTTGGCACACATTCCGTGCGGTGGCAACCGACTCGCAGGGCTACCAGGGCACGGGGACCGCCATGGGCATCCACATCGGTCCGCCCCCGTTCGCCTCGATCACCCAGGCCTATGACGATGCCTATGGTGTCGCCATCGGCAACGGAGGCTCGATCAAGGACACCACGCCGCGGATCTCGGGTCACGGCACGCCCAATAGCAGGATCGATCTGTACAACCACGCCAACGTGCACTACGGGACAACCTGGGCTGACGCAAACGGCAACTGGTCGATCCAGATCCAAAGTCCGCTGGGCCAGGGCATGTCACATACGTTCTTTGCGCGAGCGACCGATTCCCAGGGCTACCAGGGCAGCGGGACCGCCATTGGCATCTACATTGAAGCCGCTCCGATGATGGGCCGGGCTGCCTCTTCTACAGCCTTTAGCCTGGACGATGATGGTTCTCAAGCATTGCTTGATGAAACCCAACATAATGGGTCGAGCAACGGTGTGGGTGCAACGCAAGGCGCGTCCCAAGGCGTTGAGCCGCTGGTGCCCGCGGATGCGGCGGCCGATGAGTTGGCCGATGAGTCGGCCCCGCCTGCCCCGGCCTCTGGCTTGGAGCAGGTCGGCGAAGACGTGATCAGCTTGAGCGGCGCCGATGAGGTCTTGGATCTGTCGCAGCTGATCGAGTCGCAAAACGCGTCCGAGCCGTTGTCTGTAGACATCGTGGATCTCACCGGCACGGGAGACAACACGCTGAAGCTGACCCTTGCCGATGTTCTGGCCGTGGGCGAGCAAGACCTGTTCATGCAGGACGGCAAGACCCAGCTGATGGTCAAGGGCGACGAAGGCGACACCGTGGATCTGTCTGCTCAGGTGTCTGCCGAGTTCGAGGCCGGCGAGTGGGTCAATCAGGGTGACGTGCAGCTCGATGGTGTGTCCTACACCGTCTACGAGCACAGCTCGCTGACTGCGGAGTTGCTGGTCCAACAGGGGTTGACCACGAACGTGTAATTGAGCGCCAGCAAGGGATCGGGTGCGAACACAAGCACCCGATCCCCAGAGAGCGCCCAACCAGGGCACTCCACGGGCCTGGCCCGTGGAGATCAATTCGTGATTTGTCTAATTTGGATGAGCCTTCGCGTGCTTGTCCGTATGGAGTTTGAGAAATGTTCAAGAAACTTGAGATGACGAGAGCGCTGGTCCTGACCTGCGCACTGGCACCGCTGTCGGTGCTTGCCCAACTGGCACCGCCGCAACAAGCGAGCGCGCCCCTGGCCACAGCGCCCTCGGCGACCTCACCTGTTCACCGGCAAGCCTTCGGTGAGGTCTACACCCCCGTGGGCGCCGCCAGCACCAAGCAGGCCCAGGTCGTGGTCTACCGCGCCCTCTCGCAGGCCCCGGTCAAGGCCGATGCCAAGATCTATGTGGATGGCAAGTTGCACACGGCCTTGTTGCCCAATGGCTACTCCACCTTCTGCGTGCCCGCGGGCGAGCATTCGATCGCTGTGCTGGCCAATGGCGCCAACAAGAGCCAGCTGGTGCCCAGCGCGCTCAGCCTGGAGGGGGGCAAGACCTACTTCCTGAAGGTGCGCGAGGACGCCGCCAGCTCTCTGATGACTGTGCCCCAGCAAGAGGCACAGCAGCAGCTGCAAAGCAGCCGCGCTCAGCTGCACGTACACTCGCGCGCCAGCGCGGTTCAACCCTGCGCCCACGCCAGCGCAACGCACTAAGCGCGGCGCCCATCACGCCTGTGCTTAGGCCCCGGCGTCCTAGGTGTTGAGTTGCAATAGATTGGTCTGTCCAAGCCGGGAGGCTGGGGGCTTGTAGCCGAGGGCCGAGTGAGGCCTGCGAGCGTTGTAGTAGGCCAAGAAGGCGGGCAGCCAGGCAGTGCGTTCGCTGCTGTGGGCCCATGCTCGCCCGTAGGCCCACTCGCGCAGGCAAGTCTGGATGAAGCGCTCGGCTTTGCCGTTGGTCTGCGGCCGGTAGGGTCTGGTGAAGGTGTGCTTGATGCCCAGGGCCTGGCAGGTCTTGGCAAATAGGCGTGAGCGGTAGGCGCTGCCGTTGTCGGTAATCAGGCGCTTGATGGTCACGCCCAGGGACTGATAGTGCGCCACCGCAGCCAGCAGAAACTGCACGGCCGAGGGCTTCTTCTCGTCCGGATGCATCTGCACGAAGCCCACGCGCGAGTGATCGTCGATGGCCACATGGGCGAACTCCCAGCCTGCGCCGCGCACACGCGTGGTGCGGTCGCCGTTGATGCGATGACCTTCTCGCTCGATGCGCCCGAGTGTCTTGGTGTCCATGTGCAGCAACTCGCCCGGCGCCTCGCGCTCGTAGCGCAGCGCAGGCACGATCGGCTCCAGTGCCTTCAGGCTGGACAGTCCCACGGTGGCCAGGAAGCGGCTGATGGTGGCCGGGCTGCGGCCCACGACACAGGCAATGCGCCTGATGGGGGTGCGATCGCGCCTGAGCGCCTGGATGCGCGCAGCCAAGGCCTCATCGATGCTGCAGCGCGTCCTGTGAGGTCGGCAACTGCGGTCAAGCAAGCCCTGCTGTCCCTCCTGCTCGAAGCGGCGTTGCCACTTACGCGCACAGGCGGGGCTGATGCCGGCGGCCTCGGCCGCCGGCATCAGCCCTTGGGAGGCAATGCGATTGATCAGCAACTTGCGACCCTCGAAGGTCAGTCTGGCATTCTTATGGCTGTTCATCCGGGAGATTTCCTCTGTG
>NZ_BCUU01000183.1 GCF_001591385.1 Variovorax soli NBRC 106424 | reverse complement strand
GGCATGACGGGCGCCGTGCGGCCGAAGCGCGGCGCTGGCGATGGCTGCACCACGCCGCCCACGTCGGTGAAGGTGCCGCGCGCCACGTTGTGCGGATGGCGCGGCGCCTCGTCCCAGTCGAGCACCGGGGCGAAGCAGGCATCGCTGCCTTCCAGCAGCAGGCACCACTCGTCCCGCGTGCGGGTGCGGAACACATCGGCCAGGCGCAGCTTGAGCAGCGGCCAGCGCGCTGAATCCATCTGCGCGTCGAAGGCCGTGTCCTCGGCCAGGCCGCAGCGCTCGCGCAGCAGCGCATAGAACTGCGGCTCGATGGCGCCCACCGCCACGTACTTTCCGTCGGCGCAGGCGTAGGTGTCGTAGAAGTGCGCGCCGCCATCCAGCATGTTCTCGCCGCGCTGGTTGCTCCACTGCCCCGCCGATTTGAAGCCGTACATCATGGCCGAGAGCAGCGCGGCGCCGTCGGTCATGGCGGCATCCACGACCTGCCCCTGGCCCGAAGCTTTTGCCTCGTGCAGCGCGGCCAGCAGCCCGAAGGCCAGCAGCATGGCACCACCGCCGAAGTCGCCCACGTAGTTCAGCGGCGGCACCGGCGCCTCGCCCGCGCGGCCGATGGCATGCAGCGCGCCGCTGATGGCGATGTAGTTGATGTCGTGCCCCGCCGCATGGGCCAGCGGGCCGTGCTGGCCCCAGCCGGTCATGCGGCCGTAGACCAGGCGCGGGTTGCGCGCATGGCATTGCGCAGGGCCCAGGCCCAGGCGCTCCATCACACCGGGCCTGAAGCCTTCGATGAGCACGTCGGCCTTGGCAATGGCGTCCAGCACCCGCTCGGCCGAGCCGCCGGCGCGCAGGTCCAGCGCCCAGTCGGCGCGTCCGCGCGAAAGAATGTCGTGCGCGTCGCGCTTGGCGCCGGGCCGGGTGATGCGCAGCACCTCGGCCCCCATGTCGGCCAGGAGCATGGCGCAAAACGGGGCCGGGCCGATGCCGGCGAACTCGACCACCCGGAGGTCTTTCAGTGGGCCTGCCATGTGCCTGTTCCGCCGCGCTTACTCCGCCTTGGCGGCCACGTAGCCCTTGTACTGTTCGCGCAGCCTGGTCTTGAGCAGCTTGCCGGTGGCGGTGTGCGGCAGGCTGTCGACGAAGACGACTTCCTCGGGCACCCACCACTTGGCCAGGCGCTGCCCGAGATAGGCGCGCAGGTCGTCGGCCGAGACCTCGGCGCCGGCCTTGCGCACCACGATCAGCAGCGGGCGCTCCTGCCACTTGGGGTGCGCGACGCCGATCACCGCGGCCTCGGCCACGCCAGGGTGCGAGGCGGCGGCGTTTTCCACGTCGATGGAGGAGATCCACTCGCCGCCCGACTTGATCACGTCCTTGGCGCGGTCCACCAGCTGCAGGAAGCCGTCGGGATCGATGGTGGCCACGTCGCCGGTGGTGAAGTAGCCGTCTTCGTCGATGGGCGAGCCGCCTTCGCCGAGGAAAGCGCCGGGCCGCCCCAAGCTTTCCTGCCCCCCTCGGGGGGTGGCGGAGGCAGCGCCTCCGCCTGGGGGCTCTTTGAAGTACCCCGAGGCGATCCAGGGGCCGCGCACGCGCAGATGGCCGAAGGCCTCGCCGTCCCACGGCAGCTTGCGGCCCTGGTCGTCCACGATCTTCAGGTCGACGCCCCACACGCCGCGGCCCTGCTTGAGCTTGACCTTGACCAGTTCCTCCTCGGGCAGGCCGTCATGCTTGGGCAGCAGCTTGCTGATCACGCCGATGGGGCTGGTCTCGGTCATGCCCCAGCCCTGGGTGACCTCGGCACCGAACTGCTTCTCGAAGCGCTCGAGCATGCCGCGCGACACCGCCGCGCCGCCGATGCCGATGCGCTTGACGCCCAGCGCGCGCGGGTCGATCTGCGGGTTGGCGTCCAGGTGCTGGAAGAGCATCAGCCATACGGTGGGCACGCCCTGCGAGAAGGTGACCTTCTCGTCGCGCATCAGCTCATAGACGCTCTTGCCGTCCAGGTGCGGGCCGGGAAACACCAGCTTGGCGCCCACCATGGCGGCGGCGTAGGGCGTGCCCCAGCCGTTGGCATGGAACATGGGCACGATCAGCATCACCGTCTCGCGCGAACTCACGCCGAAGGTGTCGGGCGCCAGCTCCATCAGCGTGTGCAGCATGGTGGAGCGGTGCGAATACAGCACGCCCTTGGGGTTGCCCGTGGTGCCCGAGGTGTAGCACAGCGACGAGGCGCTGCGCTCGTCGAACTCGGGCCATTCGTAATCCTCGTTCTGCCCGCCCACCAGCTCGTCCCAGCAGCGCAGGTCGGGCACGTCGATCTGGGGCATGTGCTCGCGCGAGGTCATGCACACGTAGGTCTTCACGGTGCGCAGCTGCGGCGCGAGCTTCTCGACCAGCGGCGCGAAGGTGGTGTCGAAGAACAGCACCTGGTCCTCGGCATGGTTGAGGATGTAGGCGATCTGCTCCGGAAAAAGCCGCGGGTTGACGGTGTGCAGCACCGCGCCGCTGCCCGACACGCCGAAGTACATCGCCAGGTGGCGCCAGCTGTTCCAGGCCAGCGTGCCCACGCGCTCGGTGGGCTTCACGCCCAGGGCGCCCAGCGCGTTGGCCACCTGGCAGGCGGCGCGCCGGATGCCGGCCCAGTCGGTGCGGTGGGTGCCGCCCTCGGGCAGGCGCGAGACGATCTCCGCCCTGGGGTGGAAGCGCGCCGCGTGCTCGACGAGCGACGAGATCATCAAGGGGCGGTCCTGCATCAGGCCTTGCATGGGCGTGTCTCCTGGTGTTCTTGCGCCATTGGACGCCGGACCGCCCCGTGCATGACATCGTCGGAACAGACGATTGGGGCCTTTCAAGGGTTGCCCCTAACATGAAACGCATGAACGTCTACGAAGCCGTCGAAAGCCGCCGCTCGGTGCGCCAGTTCCTGGACAAGCCGGTGGCGCCGGATGTAATTCGCCGCGTGCTGCAGGCCGCACTGCGCGCGCCGTCGGGCGGCAACCTGCAGCCCTGGCACATCCACGTGGTGGGCGGCGAGCGCCTGGACGAGCTCAAGGCCATCATGCAAAGGCGCGTGCAGGAACAGCCCACCGGCGAAGGCAGCGAGTACGACATCTACCCGCGCGAGCTGGTGTCGCCCTATCGCGACCGGCGCTTCGCGGTGGGCGAGGCCATGTATGCACGCCTGGGCATTGCGCGCGAGGACAAGGCGGCGCGCCGCCGCTGGTTTGCGCGCAACTACCAGTTCTTCGGCGCCCCGCTCGCGCTGTTCTGCACGGTGGACCGCCGCATGGGGCCGCCGCAGTGGTCCGACCTGGGGATGATGCTGCAGAACGTGATGCTGCTGCTGCGCGCCGAGGGCCTGGACAGCTGTGCCCAGGAATGCTGGGCCGTGTACCCCAGGACCATCGGCGCCTTTCTCGGGCTGCCGGCCGAGCGCATGCTCTTCACCGGCATGGCCATCGGCTACGCGGACCGCGGCAAGCCGCTGGACGCGCTCGTCACCGAGCGCGCCCCGCTGGCCGAGGTGGCCGAGTTCATCGGCATCTGAGCGCGCGGCCCACGCCTTGGCGCGAGCCGCGCTGGCGTTACCAGCTCACCCGCACGCCCAGCGAGCCTTGCACCGAGGACTTCACCTGGGTGTCGCCGCTGTTGCTGAACAGGTGGCCCACTTCCCCGTACAGCGAGGTCGTCGGCGTGAGCGACAGGGTGAAGCCGCCTGCCACTTCGGTCGAGGTGTAGCCGTGGTTGCTCGAGTTGCCGGCGACCGAGGCGCCGCCGCTGTTCACGAAGCTCACGACATCGGTGCCTGAATCGGCGCGGTACACGTTGACGCGGGCATAGGGCTGCAGGCGGCCGGCGCTGGTGGCGATGTCGCCCTTGATGCGCAGGCCGATGCGGCCGATCCAGCCGCTGTCCGCGTCCTGCCGGACGCGGGCGCCGGCCAGCTGCACGTCGTCGTAGTTCGTGCCCTGGTAGACCAGCTGCGCCTGCGGCTCGATGCTCCAGCCCGCGCCGAGCGCGAAGGACTTGCCGGCCTCGATCGATGCCGAGAAGCTGCTGGCCTTGCCCGAGGCGGACGCGGCGTTGTCGGGCCGCACGCTGTAGCTGTGGTGGCCGCCCTGCAGCACCGCATCGGCATACCAGCCGCTGGCCGCATCGATCCAGGTGGCGTAGCCGCCGACGTAGGTCGAGCGCAGCTCGTTGTAGCCGACCCGGCCGAAGCCGCCGTTGGCGTTGCCGCTCACGTCCACGCTGCCGTCCAGCGCGCCGACGAAGGCACCGAAGCGCCAGTTGCCCATGACCAGGAAGTCGCTGCCCACCTGCAGGCCGCCGGCGCTGCCCTGGCTGGCCGGCGCGGCGCCGCCGCTCTGGCGGATGTCCAGGTCGGTGTAGATGGCGCGCGCCCAGACGTTGCGCTGCGCGCCCTGGTCGCCCACGCGGCGGTGCAGGTTACCGATCATGGCGAGATCGCCCTGGCGCACCTGGGCCGGCAGCGCGGCGAAGAGCGCGGTCTCGCTCTGGTAGATGGGCGCAGGCGCCGGAGCCGGTACGGGAGCGGGCGCGGCCGCCGTAGGCGTGGTGGCCGTGGCTTCGGCAGGCGCGGGCACCGGGCCCTTGTCGGGCGCCGGGGCAGGTGCGGGGGCTGCAGGTGCAGGTGCAGGTGCCGCCGGCGCAGGTGCAGGTGCCGCCGGCGCAGGTGCAGGTGACGGGGCCGGTGCG
>NZ_BCUU01000182.1 GCF_001591385.1 Variovorax soli NBRC 106424 | reverse complement strand
AGCGCGGGCAGCCGCTGGTCGGCGGCGGCGAGCAACTCGATCGGCCGCTCGCCGATCCGCCCGCGCGCATGCAGCAGCCGCAGCAAGGTCGCGCCAATGAAGCCTCCGGCGCCCGTCACCAGCACGCGCATGCTCAGTCCTTGAAGATGGCCACGGCGCGCGTCCAGCCGGCCGATGCGCCGCGGATCTTGTGCGGGAAGCAGCAGATGGTGAAGCCGTCGCCCGGCAGCGACTCCAGGTTGTGCAGCTTCTCCAGGTGGCAGTAGCCAATGTCGCGGCCGGCCTTGTGCCCTTCCCAGATCAGCGAGGCATCGCCCGTCTCGGCGATGCGCTGCGCGGTGTAGGAAAAGGGGGCATCCCAGCTCCAGGCGTCGGTGCCGGTCAGGCGAACGCCGCGCTCCAGCAGGTACATGGTGGCCTCGTAGCCCATGCCGCAGCCGGCCGAGACGAAGTCGCTGTGGCCGTAGCGCGAGCCCGCGCGGGTGTTCACCACCACGATGTCCATGGGCTGCAGCACGTGGCCGATGCGCGCCAGCTCGGCCTCGACGTCGGCCGCGGTGGCCACGTAGCCGTCGGGGAAATGGCGAAAGTCCAGCTTCACGCCTGGGCGAAAGCACCAGTCCAGCGGCACCTGGTCGATGGTGATGGACGGGCGGCTGCCGCCGCCGAGCTTGGCGTCCTGCGTGGAATGGAAGTGGTACGGCGCGTCCAGGTGGGTGCCGTTGTGGGTGGACAGGCTCACCCACTCGGCGGCCGCGGCCTCGCCGTCGGGATAGTCCTCGGCCTTGGTGCCGGGAATGAGCTGCATGAATTCCTGCAGCGTGTCGCCGTGCTTGTGGTAGGTGATCTTCGGCGCCAGCGGCGGCGGATCCGACAGCACGTCGTTTTCCAGGTAGATCGACAGGTCGACGAAGCGGGGCATGGTGTCTTGCTCCTTCTTCCTTGCTTCAGGCCTGCGGCGCGGCGGCCTGCACCACGCGCTGCTCGATGACGCCGAACACCGGCCGGTCTTGCCAGCGCGCTTCCATGCGCACGCGGTCGCCAAAGCGCATGAAGGGCGTGGTGCTTGCACCATCGGCGATCTGCTCGATGGCGCGGCGCTCGGCAATGCAGGCCGAGCCGCGCGCGCCGCCCGCGTTGGACACGGTGCCCGAGCCGACGATGGTGCCGGCCGAGAGCTTGCGCGTCTTCGCCGCATGTGCAATGAGCTGGTCGAAGCCGAAGTTCATCTCGCCGCCGTTGGGGTGGCCGAAGCGCTGACCGTTGTAGTCCACGTTCAGGTCCAGCTGCACCCGTGCGTCATGCCAGGCCTCGCCGATCTCGTCGGGCGTGACGGCCACGGGCGCGAAGCTGGAGGACGGCTTGGCCTGGAAGAAGCCGAAGCCGGTGCGCATCTCGCGCGGGCCGAAGGCGCGCAGGCTCACGTCGTTGATCTGCACCAGCAGCAGGATGCGGCTGCGCGCCAGCGGCGCGGGGCACCCCATGGGCACCTCGCCCACGATCACGCCGAACTCGCCCTCGAAGTCGATGCCGTGCGCCTCGTCGGGCAGCGGCAGGTCGTCGTGAGGGCCCAGCAGGTCGTCCGAGCCGCCCTGGTACATGAGCGGCACGGTCTCGATGTCTGGAATGGGCGCGGTGTCGAAGGCTTTCTCCATCAGCCGGCCATGGTTCAGGAAGGCCGAGCCGTCGCACCACTGCGGCGCGCGCGGCAGCGGCGCAGCGGCCTGCGCGGGGTCGAAGGCAAAGGCGCCCGGCGCGGCGCCGGCGTTGAGCAACTCATACAGCGCGGCAAGCTGCGGCGCGGCGTCGCTCCAGCGCTCGACCGCGTCGAGCAGTGTGGGCGCGATGTGGGTGGCGTCGACCGCCAGGCGCAGGTCGGTGGAGACGACGACCAGGCGGCCGTCCTTGCGGCCGTTCTTCAGGGTGGCGAGTTTCATGCGGGGAAGCTTTCGTTCCAGTGAATGGGAGGCAGGCCTGCCACGGGCGAGCGGAAGCTGGGCAAGGTGCTGCCGCGCAGGCTGCCCAGGTAGACCGTCCGCAAATCGGGGCCGCCGAATGTCAGGCTGGCCATCCAGGGGGCCAGCGTGCCGCAGGCCGCGCCCATGATCTCGGGCGTGAGGGTGCGCGCCTCGTAGTGCGCGTCGAGTGCGCGCGTCGCTTCGGGGTTGCCGTCGTCCAGCAGCGTGAGCAGCTCGCCCTCGGGCGTGATGGCCACCAGCCGGTCGGTCATCACCAGCGTGACCCACAGGTTGCCGTAGGCGTCGAAGGCAAAGCCGTCGGGGAAGCCGGGCAGCCGGCTCGGGCCGTACACCTCGCGCTCGCCCAGCGAACCGTCGCCCCGCACCCTCAGCCGGGAGATGCGCCGGGCGTTGCTTTCCACCACGTAGAGCCACTCCTCGGCCGCGTCCAGGCGCACTTCGTTGGTGCCCTCGAAACCCTCGGCGACGATGCGCGGGCCGTGCTCGTCGATGACGGCGATGTAGCCGTCGCTGGCACGCGCGTTGATCGACTCCGTCCATGGGTTCATGCGCGTGGTGACGGTGAGCCAGACGCGGCCGCGCCGGTCGCGCAGCACGAAGTTGGCCTTGCCCAGCGGCTGGCCGTCGATGCGGTCGAACAGGCGGCGCACGCGGCCGTCTCGACCCATGATCTCGACCGAGTCGCTGCCCCAGTTGGCCACCACAATCTCGCCGTTGGGCATGAAGGCCATGCCGTTGGGCAGCGAGCCATGGCTTTGCACATAGCGAGTGTCGAAGTCGGCGGCCGCGTCCGGCTGGGCGGCCCCGATGGGCGCGATCAGTTGCTGGCTGCCGTCCGCGGCAATGCGCATTGCGCCGCCGCGGGCATCGGCCGCCCAAAGGGTGCCGTCGCGCTCGGCCAGCACGCATTCGGGGCGCTGCAGGCCCTGGCCCACGTGGCGGATCGCGGCGCGGTCGACCTGCCAGCCGCACAGGGGGTTCTTGTTGCTCGTGACCATGCTCATCGTGAAAAGAGCGCGCAGCTTAGGTGCGGGGCGGCCTGCGCACCAACGGAATCTGCCGATGCCAGCCATCGCGCGGCGCGATACCAAGGCCTGCCCTAATATCGACCGGCCATTGACGGAGACAAAGCATGCGTTACCAGCGCATCGACCTGAACCTGCTGATCGCGCTCGACGCCCTGCTGGCCGAGCGCAACGTGACCCGCGCCGCCGAACGCATGCACATGACCCAGTCAGCCATGAGCGGCGTGCTCTCGCGCTTGCGCGACTACTTCGAAGACTCGCTGCTGGTGCCGATGGGCCGCAGCATGCAGCTCACGCCGCGCGCCGAAAGCCTGATCGAACCGGTGCGCAACATCATCCTGCAGGTGGACGCCACGCTGGGCGTGAAGCCCGAGTTCGAGCCGGCCACCGCGCAGCGCCATTTCCGGGTGATCGCGTCCGACTACGTGACGCAAGTGCTGCTGGCCGAGGTGCTGCGCCGCATCGCAACCATGGCGCCGCAGCTGAGCTTCGACGTGCGGCCCACCCACAGCGGCATGGGGCAGGATCTGGACCAGGGCCGCGTGGATCTCCTGGTCACGCCCGCGCACCTGACACTGCCTGAGCACCCGCAAGCGGTGCTGTTCGAGGACACCTACCACGTCATCGCCTGCCAGCAGAACAAGCAGTTGCAGCAAGGCATCAGCCTCGCGCAATACCGCTCGATGGGCCACGTGGTCTACCAAGCCGACATGGGTGACAGCCCCTGGTTCGAGCAGTGGTACGCCAACCAGCACGGCAACACGCGCCGCATCGAGGTGGTGGCGCACGGCTTCTTGCTGATGCCGCGCTTTGTCGTGGGCACCGGGCGAATTGCCACGGTGCAGACGCGCCTGGCCAAGCAGTTCGTGCAAGCCATGCCGCTGCGCCTGCTGGAGCCGCCCCTGCCCACGCCGCGCCTGACCGAGGTGCTGCAGTGGCACCGCTTTCGCGACGACGACCCGGGCGTGCGCTGGGTGCGCGAGCAGATCGTGGAGCTGGCCGGACACATGCCGGCGATATGACGGTGGCGGTGGCCCGAAGAGGGCCCAATGGCTTCCAGGACCCGAGTTCTCCGAGAGCGCCTTCTGACCTGCCCTCGGATCTTGCTGCGTTCGGTGCCTGCACGTCGGAGTTCGCGCGCCTCGGTATCCTACGGCGCCTCGGCCAGTGCGCACTCGCGTCGGAGCGCCTCCTTTGCTGCCTTTAGACGCTCCTCGAACTGCATGAGCTGATGATCCTCAGCTGCGCAACGATGCCAATGCGGTTCGCCAGGCCGCCGCTGCTAGCGATCGAAGTTCGAACATTACTACGGCTACGCACCTCGTTGCATCCCAACTAATGATGATTCGCCCGCCAAAATAGGGACCAGGGGCGTTTCGTTCGGGCAGCAAGGCCTGAAGGCGATCGTCGGCCGGCGACTGCTCCTGGCTGCGTGGAGCCGCGGCACTGCAGCGTTTGCAGTCCTTCTGCCTAGTGGACACGGATGGCTGCAACCCGTCACTCTCCGGCCATTCAGATCGCCCTACCCAGTCGTCAGGTGCTCAACGTCGCGTAGGTGCCATTTGCAGTTGTCTTTGGGGCCCTGCGGAAGCGGCAGCTTCCGACACGGGCAGTCCTAGCCTCAAAGTCGGCATTTCTTCGCGTCGGGGCACGCGGCCAAATACCTCCTTTGACAGAATGCGGCTCAGCGCTCCACCGTTTCGGTCCGCGCAGCTTCGCCGTGCACCCACGATAGAAAGGCTTCTACTGCCGGTCTTTTTGCGTGCTTGGCGGGGTAGACCACGAAGTGC
>NZ_BCUU01000181.1 GCF_001591385.1 Variovorax soli NBRC 106424 | reverse complement strand
CGCTCGGCGCCGTCCAGGCCCATCACCAGCTGGCGGCCGTCGGCCGGGTCGCCGAAGGCGCTCGGGTCGTCGAGCACGATGACGACGGTGCGCGGTGCCTCGGCGAAGGTGGTGGTCACGGTGCTGACGCCGCGCGCCAGTTCCGCGCCGCTCACCCAGCCGGCATCGAGCCGCTCGCGGTGCAGCTTCAGCGGCTCGCCGTTGGACTTCACCACGCAGCCGGGCGCCACCGCGCTGGACCAGCCCGCATAGGGCATCTGCATGCCGGCATGCCAGCCGGCCAGTCCCGCGTCGCGCGCGGCGGCAGCCTGCGTGCTCTGGCCGATGGCCACGATGCGCTCGGTGCCGGCCACGATCTCGATCGAGCCCGGCAAGCCGGCCGCATCGGGCCCGACGAGCTGGTCCGCCAGCAGGTTGCCGCCCAGGCCGAGCAGCACGACGCGCGACGGCGCACTGCCGATGCGCAGCCGCGGGCGCACGCCTTCCATGGCGGCATCGGCCAGCGCATTGGGCATCTTCAGCACCACCGTCTGGCCCGGCAGCAGCGTGGCGCCGGGGTCGGCGGCGGCAGCGGCCACCGCCTTGGCACCGCGCGCGGACCGAGGCACCGGCGGCGCCGTCTGGCCCGCCACCAGCGCGTTGCTGAAGCCGCCCAGCATCGACGATTCCGCACCGGTGCGCGACACCACTGCGGGTGCTGCATGGCCCACCGCGGTGAGCGGCACCTCCACCATGCCGATCACCGTCTGCTGCCGGCCGGTGATCGCGCGCGCCGCCTGCGGCTCGGTGAGCACCAGGCGCGCCGCGATCGACTTGCTGCGCTCGGCCTCCACCGAGGCCAGCGTGGGCGGCGTCTTGCGCCAGGCCTTGGCCGAGCCCTTGACGGTGGTGCGCGCCGGCGCCGCCACGCGCAGGTCCACCGTCGCGCCCGGCAGGAAGCCCACCGCCACCGGCGCATCGACGAAATGGTCGTACACCTTTCCCTCGCGCGTGGGCGCCACCTCCGGAATGGCGGTGGACGGATCGCCCTGCAGGCCCTCGGCCAGCGTGCCCATCAGCGGCGGCGACTGGCGTTCGCCGCGCAGCGAGGCCTTGGCCGTGGGCGTGGCCGTGAGGTACTTGCCGGCCTGCTGGAAGGCGCCCGCCACGGTGGTGGGTTCGGTGACGAGCCCGGCCACCGCCTGCGCCTGCGACTTGATGAGGTTCACGTCCACCGTGCGGCGCGAGAAGGGCAGCGGCTTGCGCACGCCGGGCACCACCTGGTAGTACGGAATCTCGGGGCCGGGCGGCGACTCCTTGCCCACGGAGACGAGGTCGAGCTCGTTGAGCGCCTCGATCATCTCGGCCTTGGGCACCTTGCGGTTGTTCGCGTCCTGCGCCGGCCCCCACACGCCCACCGGGAAGCTGCCGAAGGGCCGCGCGGTGGCGGTGAAGGGAAAGTCCTGCGTGCCGTTTCGCTTCCAGGTGAGCTTGATGCCCGGCTGCAGGTTGGCCTTGTCCATGGGCGCCACGCCGATGGCGCGGCTGGCCGCATGCTGCGTGGTGGACTGCATGCCGGCCGGCGGCTGCACGCGCGTCACGCTGGTGGCCGGCACCGTGCTGGTGAAGGTGAGCGTGAACTCGGCCACCACCACGAAGGGCCGCGCCGACGAGCCGTCGGGCGTGGACTGCTCGCCCTTGGCCGGCAGCGCGCCCACGCCGGTGATGAGCGCATGCGGACGCGCCGCGCCGTTGTCGGCGGCCTCCAGGTACTTGGCGACGAAGGCCGGGCCCGGCAGCGGCTGCTTCTGCGCCTTGTCCGATTCGCCGAAGGACACGGTGAGCTCGATCGGCCCCACCTCGAAGGTGGCGGTGCCGTGGAAGTCCGGCCCCGCCACGTCGATGCTCGCGCCCAGGCTGATGGAGATGGTGACCTCGCCGAAGATCCAGGTGTCGATGGTCACGCCCGCGGCAATGCGCGCATAGGCATCCACGTGGTAGTGGAAGGGGTCGAAGAAGACGATGCCGTTGGCGCCGAACTTCACCTCGGCCCAGGCCGGCCCGAAGTGCGCCGAGGCCTCGAAGGCGCCGCCGGCCATCAGCGCTTCGGAGGTGAGCGCGAAGTAGCTCTCGGCCTTGATGACGATGTTGTCGGACACGCTCCAGCGCAGGCCCAGGCGCGGCACCACCGGATAGCCGTCGCGGTGGAAGTCGGGGTGGTAGCCGCCCAGCGTGAGGACGAACTCGCCCTTCTTCTCGCCCTTGAACCAGATCACGTAGGCAAAGCCGCCGGTGAGCTTCACGTCCTGGTAGAGCAGCCACGAGTTGTCGGTGAGCTGGCCCTGCACCCACAGCACGCCCTCGCTGCTGGAAAAGCGCACCAAGAGCGCCAGCTCGATGGACACCAGCGCCACCTGCGGCCGCGGCAGCGCCATGCGCGCCAGGCCCAGCAGGTTGATGTCCAGCCCGTCGCCGATCTCCACCGCCACCACCGCGATCCCGTCCACCAGCGCGAAGCTGTTGAAGGACAGGCCGGCGGCAAACCAGTAGGTGCCCTTCTGCATCGGGAAATACGCGCCCAGCTTGCGCAGCTGGTCCATCGGGTTCTGTGGCTGCGCGGCGATGTCCAGCGCCTGGATCAGCGGGTAGTCGCCGAAGCGCGACAGGTCGGTGGGCACGATCAGTTCGCGGTTGATGCCGAAGCCGCCGCCGATGCCGGTGAGGAAGAAGGCCGGCGGCCCGCCGATGGGCCCGTTGACCGCGCCCACCGCGAAGAAGGCGGTGAACTTCTCCTCGCTGCCCGGGACCTTCCCTTCGCCGTAGCCGCCGTACAGCGTGATGCCGTACACCGCAAAGCGCCCGAGCAGCATGCCCAGGTACTCGATGCCCGCCGGCGTCTGCTGCTTGAGCAGGCCGCCCGCAATGGTCAGGCCCGCCATGTTGGCCGACACCGCCAGCCCCGCCAGGTCGATGTGCCAGTTGGCCGGGTTGAAGAAGTCGCCGCGGCTGGCCAGGTAGGTGATCTGCAGGTCGTCCACCGCGCAGGTCAGGCCGAACATGGAGACCGAGCCGTCCATCAGCAGCGACACGCTGGTCACCGTGCCGGCCGGCATGGTCGCGCCGAAGCCCACCTGCTCCAGGTACAGCGGGCCGAAGCCCTTCTGGATGGCGATCCACCACGGGCCGTCGCCCTCGCCCGCGCGCAGCGACACCTTCACCGACCCGCTGCCGTGCTTCTGGACGGCCAGCGCCGGCGAGAAGGCCGGCTGGGGCGGCGTGGGGCCGGTGTCCTTCATCACGCCCTGGGCGATGCCGTTGTCGCCCTGCGCGCCGCCGGCCGACACCGCCAGGTTGGAGAACTGCAGCTGCACGCCGCCGCTCAACTGCTCGGCCGGCGAGGCACCGAAGGCGATGCGCGCGAACACATGCAGCGCAATCGATTCCAGCGTGAGCCCCATGTCCAAGAGCGGCCCCGAGCTCTTGCCCACGCGCAGCCCCACGCCGTTGACCGCGAGGCTCGGCGTGAACGCCAGCGGCGGCGTGGCGGGCAAAAAGCCGACGAAGATGCCGCCGTCGCCCGGCGGGTTGCCGTCGATCCACGCGTCGTCGTTCTCCAGCCAGAGCATCACGTCGCCGGACAGCAGCGGGAAGCGCCCGTCGATGCCCACCTGCAGCCCGATGATGTTGTGGCTGTCCTTGATGAACGAGAGCACGAAGTCGCCCAGGTCGATGCTGATGCCCGCCGCGGCGATGTTGCCGAACAGCTTCTGCACGCGCGCCAGCAAGGTGCCGGGATCGAACATGCCGTCGATCAGCTGCGTCGGGTTGGCCTGGTCGCGCAGCACCACGCCGCGCATCATGTTGCGCACGGTGGTCGCACCGACGGGCGTGCCCAGCAGCTGCGTGACGGCCGGCTGCGCCATCGCCACGCTGGCCACCAGGTCGCACACCGCCTCCACCACGCGCAGCGCGACCTTGGCCGGATCGTCGTCGCCGGGGCCGGCCGGGTTGGCGCCGTCGATGGCCACCAGGCTCACCTGGTGCGTATCCAGCAGCCACTGCAGCGCGAAGCGGTGCGTGTCGTCCACTGCCATGCCGATCACCACGCGCCGGTCCGACGCCGGCGCGTTGCCGGCCGCCACGGTGACGAAGGGCCGCAGCTCCACGCCGCCGGCATCGATGACGGCCGGGCCGGCCGTGACGCTCACCTCGTCGATGCCGGAGCCCGACAGCGCGAGCCGGAAGCTCATGCGGTTGATGCCCGGCACCGCGATGTTGGTTCCTTCCAGCGCGACCACGCCCTGCGCCGTGTCCAGCTCCAGCGCGAAGCCGCCGATGGCCACCATGAGCAGGCCCGGCGCGGAACTGGCCGTGACGCTGGCAGGCAGGAAGCTGTCGAGCAGCGGCGCCAGTTCGCCGATGAGCGTGGCGCCGATGGCCGGCAGCGCGCCCAGCAGCTTCTCGGCCGGATGCACGCCCCAGTCATGCAGCAGTGCGCCGTCGAACTTCTTCGGCGCGCCGCTGCGCATGACCAGCGCATCGCCCACCTTGGCCACCAGCGGCCCGACCGGCGCCGGCGCTTCGGCCAGCTTGTCGAAGAGGAAGGGCAATGCCGCTTCCGCCGCGGCGGCCAGCGAGCCCAGGCCCGCGAAGGGCACGATGGAAATGTCGGCCCCGCTGGCCGGCCGCAGGAACACCTCGATGCCGCCGGTGCCGATGCGCGCATGCACCGCCTGCTTGCCGGGCGAGGACGCGCCGGTCAGGCCCAGGAACATCTCCAGCCCCAGCGCCGGTGCGCCGCTCGGCTGGATGGTGAGGCTGGCGCCGGCACCCGCCGCCAGGCGCC
>NZ_BCUU01000180.1 GCF_001591385.1 Variovorax soli NBRC 106424 | reverse complement strand
CCTGCGCCTGGACCGCGGCGAGCCGCGTCGCCGGCGGCGAGCGCGCGGCCTTCGCGCTGACGCGGCCGCCGGGCCATCATGCCGGCGCGGATTTCTATGGCGGCTACTGCTTCCTCAACAACGCCGCCATCGCGGCGCAGACGCTGCGCAACGCCGGCGCGGCGAAGGTCGCGGTGCTCGACGTGGACTACCACCACGGCAACGGCACGCAGGCCATCTTCTACGAGCGCGCCGACGTGCACGTGGCCAGCCTGCATGGCGACCCGCGCAGCGACTATCCCTACTACCTGGGCCATGCCGACGAGCGCGGCGCCGGCGCGGGGCTGGGCTTCAACCACAACCTGCCGCTGGCGCGCGGCACCGACTTCGCCACCTGGCGTGCCGCGCTGGCGCAGGCGCTGCAAGGCATTGCAGCGGCCGGCGCCGAGGCGCTGGTGGTGTCGCTGGGTGTCGACACCTTCGAAGGCGACCCGGTCGCGGGCTTTCGCCTGAAGAGCGGCGACTACCTACGCATCGGCGAGGACATCGCCCGCGCCGGCCTGCCCACCGTCTTCGTGTTCGAGGGCGGCTACGCCGTGGCCGAGGTGGGCATCAACGCGGTGAACGTGCTGCAGGGCTTCGAGCAGCAGGCGGCCTGAACCGCCGAGTCGCACCCGCGACCGCCTTGCGGGTGAGCCCCGATTGCCGCCCGCGCCGCGCGGCGGCCCAATGCCCGCTCCTGATCCGCTTGCCATCGAGGAGTCCTGGCCCATGTCCCGACGTACATTCCTTCTTCGCACCGCTTCGCTGGCCGCCACGGCTGGCCTTGCCGGCCTGGCCTGGCCGCTCGCGGCACAGGCCCAGCAGGGCTTTCCGAGCAAGCCGATCAAGCTGGTGATCGCCTTCCCGGCCGGTGGCCCGACCGACATCACCATGCGCCAGCTGGCCGACAACGCCAGCAAGGTGCTGGGCCAGCCGGTGATCGTGGAGAACAAGCCGGGTGCCGGCGGCACGCTGCCGGCGCAGGCGCTGCAGACCTCGGCCGCAGACGGCTACACCATCGGCCAGATCCCGCTGGGCGTGTTCCGCATCGGCTACACCACCAAGATCAACTGGGACCCGGTGAAGGACATCAGCTACGTGATCAACGTCACCGGCTATGCCTTCGGCATGGTGGTGCCCAGCGACAGCCCCATCAAGAACTGGAACGACTTCGTGGCCTACGCCAAGGCCAACCCGGGCAAGCTCAGCTACGGCTCCACCGGCAACCTCACCAGCCCGCACCTGACCACCGAGCTGCTGGCGCAGCAGGCCGGCATCCAGCTGCAGCACGTACCGTACAAAGGCAATGCCGACCTCATGCAGGCGCTGCTGGGCGGGCATCTCATGGCCGCGTCCGACAGCACCGGCTGGGCGCCGCATGTGGAGTCGGGCAAGCTGCGCGTGCTCAACACCTGGGGCGAGAAGCGCCTGGCCAAGTTTCCCGATGCGCCCACGCTCAAGGAACTGGGCTACGACATCGTGCAGAACTCGCCCTTCGGCATCGGCGCGCCCAAGGGCACGCCGCCCGAGGTGGTCAAGAAGCTGCACGACGCCTTCAAGCAGGCCATGGAAGAGCCCAGCTACCTGGCGGCGCTGGGGCGCTACGACATGGTGCCCATCTACATGAGCTCGGCCCAGTACACCGCCTTTGCCGAAGAGACGGTGAAGAAGGAGAAGGCGCTGATCGACAAGCTGGGCCTGGCTAAGGGCAGCTGAGCTGCCCCTGGTGAATAACACCCGCATTTCGCGCGCGGGGCCGGCCGCTTTTGCGGCCACAATCGAACACCTATTGAAACAAAAGGTGTCAAATGGCTCTGGGCATGGTGGGGTTCAAGGCAGGGAGGGTTCTGGCCTTCGTGGCGGCGGCATGTGTTGTGGCGGGCGCGGCCCACGCGCAGAACGCGCCGCCCGAGACCGACCTGGCCGACCTGCCGATCCACCCCTGGGTCGTGGTGCCGCCGAGCTGGTCGCCCGAGGCCTATTTCACCAACCTGAAGGATGGCGCCAGCGTGGAGTCGCCCTTCGTCGCCCGCTTCGGGCTGAGCATGCGCGGCATCGTGCCGGCGGGCAAGACGGCCGGCCGCGCGGGGCACCACCACCTGCTCATCGACCAGCCCCTGCCGCTGGACTTCAAGAAGCCGCTGCCCTTCACCGAGAAGTACGTGCACTTCGGCAAGGGCCAGATGGAGACGGTGGTCGACCTGCCGCCCGGCAGCTACACGCTGCGCCTGGTGCTGGCCGACCAGGGCCACATTCCCTACTTCGTCTACAGCAAGCCGATGCGCATCACGGTGACGAAGCAGAACAAGGACGTGAAGCCGGCCGACCTGCTGGGCCCGCCGCGCATCGAGGTGCTGGGCGCGGCCGATCGCGGCACGGTGCAGCTGCCGATGCGCATGCAGTTTCATGCCAGCGGCTTCAACGTCTCGCACGCCGGACCCAAGGTGGACGGCACCGGGCACTTCCGCCTCACGCTGGAGCGCAGCGGCCAGAAGAGCGAGGTGATCGAGCTCGACGGCGGGCAGACCGAGGTGTGGCTCAGCCCGCCGCGCGGCAGCTACAGCGCCCGGCTGGACCTTGTCGGCAATGCCGACGGCAAGGCCCTGGCGCAGGCCAAACCGGTGAGCTTCACGGTGCCCTGAGCGGCGCACGCCGCCTCACAGCGCCTGCGCACGGGCGCGCCTCGCCTCTAGAATGGCCCGCACTCTTGATGTGGGAACTGCCGTGGTGATGCGTGGTGCTGGTGGCGATGCCGCCGACGACTTGCTCCTCAAGGTCGCGCCGCCCCGGGTTCCGCGCCATCTGGTCTCGCGCGCGCGGCTGCTGTCCGCCGATCCCGCCCTGCAGGGCGTGCCCGCCGTGCTGGTGCGTGCGCCGGCCGGCTTCGGCAAGACCTCCCTGCTGGCCCAGTGGCGGCTCGAACACTTGTCGCGCGGCGCGGTGGTGGCCTGGCTGTCGGCCCAGCCGCAGGACGATCCGCTGCGCCTGGCCCAGAGCCTGGCCTTGGCGGTGCGCCAGGCCGCCGGGCGCCCGACCTTCGGCCACACCCTGCTCGAGGCCGCGGGCGCCACCGACGGCCTGGAGGCCATCACCGTCTGGCTGGCCGAGCTGGCGCAGACCGCGCTGGATGCGGTGCTGATCGTCGACGAGGCCGAGCGCCTGCCGCAAGCCTCGCGCGAGGCCCTGGCCTACCTGCTGCGCAATGCGCCGCCCAACCTGCGCACGCTGATCGGCGCGCGACCTGACTGCCAGCTCGACATCGACGACCTGATTGCCTATGGCCAGTGCGTCGAGGTCGGCCCGGCGTCGCTGCGCTTCCGGCTCGAGGAAACGCTGGAGCTGGTGCACGGCCGCTTCGGCGCGCGGGTCGACCGCAATGCCGCGGCCCGGCTGCACGAGTTGACCGAAGGCTGGCCGCTGGGCCTGCAGCTGGCGCTCACCATCATGGCGCGCGGCGGGGCGGGCAACGGGGGCGAATCCGCCGGCGCAGCCGAATTCGGCGGCGACCTGGCCGGGCTGAGCGCACTGGGCGACGCGCTGCACGGGCAGTTCATCAAGCTGCTGCTCAGCAAGCTCGATGCGGCCGACCGCGATTTCCTGGTGCGCATCTCGGTGCTCGACCCCCTGCACCCACAGCTGTGCCGGGCGGCCACCGGCCATGCCGATGCGGCCGAGAGGCTGGCGCGCCTGGGCCGCGACACGCCCGTCTTCGTGGCCGCCGAACAGGGCGACTGGCTGCGCATGCATGCGCTTGCACGCGACGCGCTGCGCCAGATCTTCGCCGGCCTGCCGCCGGCCGAGCAGGCGCAGGTCCATGCCAGCGCCTCGCACTGGCTGGCCGAGCACGGCCTCGTGGAGCAGGCGGCGCGCCACGCGCTGACCGCAGGCGAGCACCCGCGGGCCTACGAGCTGGCCGAGCGCAGCCTGTACGAATCGCTGATGCGCAACGGCCGCCAGGGCGCCGTGCTGGACTGGCTCGCCCAGCTTCCCGCGCAGGAGCTGGATGCGCGCCCGCGCCTGCTGCTGGCCGCCGCCTGGACGCTGGCGGCCAGCGAGCGCCACGAGGAAGCGCTGCGCATGGTTGACCGCATCCTGGCGCTGCCCGGCGTGGATGACGCGCTGCGCTTCGAATGCTCGCTGGTGCTGGGCGGGGCCGCGGTGTTCGCGGACGACCTGGACCGCTTTGCCCAGACGCACGACGCCTGGGGCACCACGGTGCCGGTCCGTGACCCGCTGCTGCTGCAGGTGCATGCCAACCGCATGGCCTATCGTGCGCTCATCGACGGCGAGCCGGCGCTGGCGCGCCTGCGCCAGCAGCAGGCGCCCCGCGGCGACTTCAGCCAGGGCATGGGCTACATCGCGCGCTGGGGCGAGCTGCTCGTGGGCCTGAGCTACATCTGGGAAGGGCAGGTGCTGCTGGCCGACAGCATCCTGCGCCCCGCCCTGGCCAAGGCCGAGGGCGAACTGGGCCGGCGCGCCCGCTTCACCTGCATGCTGGCGGCGCTGGCCGCGGCGGCGGCCTGGGAGCGCAATGCCCCCGCCGAAGCCGCGGCGCTGCTGGCCGATCGCTTCGACGTGCTCGAGCGCGGCGGCATGCCCGAGCCGCTGATGCTGGCCTACCGCACCGGTGCCCGCATGGCGCTGGCCGAGGGGGCCGAACACCGCGCGCTGGAGCTGCTGGATGCGCTGGACGCCGTGGGCGCCGCGCGCAAGCTGCCCCGGCTGCGCATTGCGAGCCTCACCGAGAAGGTGCGCCTGCATGCCCGGCACGGCCATGCGCAGACCTGCCGCGAGCTGTGCGAGCGCATCGACGCCATGCTGGCCGACCCGGCCATGCCGCAGGGCCGCTACTGGCGCGGCAACGTGAACGTGTGGCGCGACCTGGCCCAGGGCTATGCGGCGGTGGCGGCCCGCGACTGG
>NZ_BCUU01000179.1 GCF_001591385.1 Variovorax soli NBRC 106424 | reverse complement strand
GCTAGAGCTGGTACTCGAACTCGTAGAAGTGCTCGCCTTCGGCGATCTGGATCCGGAAAGTGCCGGCAATGCCAGCCAACTCACCCGTGCCGGAATCGGGCACCACCGCGATGGTCAATTGCTGGGTGCCGCCCGACATGCTGCCGCTGTGCTGGAACACGAAGCTGCCGCGCTTGCCGTGCAGTGTGCCGGTCACGCGTTCGATGGCCACGTAGCCGGCCGAGCCTTGCACGGGTGTCATGGCAGTGAGCATCTGGCCCCGCCCCGTGGCAGCCAGGTCGCCTTCGAAGCGCTTGTCGAGGGACATGCGCCCCAGCGTCACGCCGTCGGCCAAATTCGGCTCCAGCTCCGGCAGCGGCTTCACGTCGACAGCGAAGCTGCCCTTGGCGATGGAAGACATGCAATGCACTCCTTGCGCAGCGAAGGCGCAAAGCGGGCAACTGTAGAGGCCGGATGAGCCTTCGGCAACAGGCGGGCAGCAGGCCGATCAACCGCGCCGCGCGCGCCGCCGGTCGATGAAGGCGATCACCTCGCCCATCACGCCGCGCCGGAAGGCCAGCACGCACACGACGAAGATCAGGCCCGTGACCATGGTCACCGACTCGCCCAGCGTGTTGAACCAGTCGACGCGCGTGAGATTCGCCATGAAGGCGCCGAAGTCGCCGACCTTGTTCTCCAGCAGCACCACCACCGCCGAGCCCACCAGCGGGCCGCTGAGCGTGCCCAGGCCGCCCACCAGGGTCATCAGGATCACGTGGCCGGACGAGGTCCAGTGCACGTCGCTCAGCGTGGCAAAACCCAGCACCAGGGTCTTGAGCGAACCGGCCAGGCCCGAGAGCGCGGCCGAAATCACGAAGGCCAGCAGCTTGAACCGGTTGACGTCGTAGCCCAGCGAGATGGCGCGCGCCTCGTTCTCCTTGATGCCCTTGAGTACCTGGCCGAAGGGCGAATGCACGGTGCGCGCGATGAGCAGGAAGGCCGCGACCACGATGACCAGCGCCACGTAGTACATGGTGAGGTCGTTGCGCAGGTCGACGATGCCGAAGAGCTTGCCGCGCGGCACGCTCTGCAGTCCGTCCTCGCCGCCGGTGAAGGGTGCCTGCAGCGCGACGAAGTAGATCATCTGGGCCAGTGCCAGCGTGATCATCGAGAAATAGATGCCCTGGCGCCGGATGGCCAGCCAGCCGAACACCAGGCCGAGCATCGCGCCCACGGCCGTTCCGGCGATGAGCGCCAGCTCGGGCGTGAAGTGCCAGACCTTCAGGCTCTGGCCGGTCATGTAGGCCGCGCTGCCCAGGAAGGCGGCATGGCCGAAAGAGAGCAGGCCCGTGTAGCCCAGCAGCAGGTTGAAGGCGCACGCAAACAGCGCGAAGCACAGCACCTTCATCACGAAGACGGGATAGAAGCCGATGAAGGGTGCCACCAGCAGGGCCAGCAGCAGAACGCCATAGATCAGGAGGGAAATCTTCTTCATGGCTTGTTGCTTACTTCTCGCTGCCGAACAGGCCCGCCGGTCGCAGCAGCAGCACCACCACCATGATGACGAAGACCACCGTGGAGGAGGCCTCCGGATAGAAGACCTTGGTCAGCCCTTCGATCACACCGAGTGCCAGCCCGGTGAGGATGGCGCCCATGATCGAGCCCATGCCGCCGATCACCACCACGGCGAACACGATGATGATGAGGTTCTGCCCCATCAGCGGCGAGATCTGGATGACCGGCGCCGCCAGCACGCCCGCGAAGGCCGCCAGCGCCACGCCGAAGCCGTAGGTGAGCGTGACCATCAACGGCACGTTGACGCCGAAGGCTTCGACCAGGCGCGGGTTCTCGGTGCCGGCGCGCAGGTAGGCGCCCAGGCGCGTCTTCTCGATGGCATACCAGGTGGCGAAGCACACCACCAGCGAGGCGATCACCACCCAGGCACGATAGTTGGGCAGGAACATGAAGCCCAGGTTGGTGCCGCCCGAGAGCAGCTCCGGCGTGTTGTAGGCCAGGCCCGACACGCCGTACACCGAGCGGAATCCGCCTTCGATGAGCAGCGTGAGGCCCAGTGTGAGCAGCAGCCCGTAGAGGTGGTCGAGCTTGTAGATCCAGCGCAGCAGCAGCCGCTCGATGAGCACGCCGAACACGCCCACGATGAGGGGCGCCGCCACCAGCATCACCCAGTAGTCGACGTTGAAGTAGTTCATCGCCATCCAGCTGAGGATGGCGCCCATCATGAACAGCGCGCCGTGCGCGAAGTTGATGACGTTGAGCAGGCCGAAGATCACCGCCAGCCCCAGGCTCAGGATCGCGTAGAACGAACCGTTGACCAAGCCCAGCAGCAGCTGGCTCAAGAGGGCGGGCAGTGAGATGCTCATCGGACTGGACTGTTCTTCTTCAACGCGGGCCTGGGCTTACTTCCACAGCGCGCAGGTGCTTTCTTCCTTGGTGGTGTAGACCTGGTCGCCCGGCACCTTCTTGATGATCTTCAGCAGGTCCCACGGTCCCTTCGACTCGGAAGGCTTCTTCACCTCGGCCAGCAGCATGTCGTGCACCATCCGGCCGTCGGGGCGGATCACGCCCTTGGCATAGAAGTCGTCGATGGGCGTCTTCTTCAGGTGGGCCATGACCTTGTCCGCGTCGGTGCTCTTCACCGCTTCCACCGCCTTCAGGTAGGCCATGGTGGCCGAGTAGTCGGCAGCCTGGATGTCCGAGGGCTTGTTCTTGGTCTTGGCCTCGTAGCGGGCCGCCCACTTGCGCGAGGCGTCGTCCGCGTCCCAGTACCAGCTGGTGGTGTGCAGCAGGCCCTGGGTGGAAGCCAGGCCCAGGCTCTTCACGTCGGTGAGGAACACCAGCAGGCCGGCCACCTTCATCGACTTGTCGATGCCGAATTCCTTGGCCGCCTTCATCGAGTTGATGAAGTCGCCGCCCGCATTCGCCAGGCCCAGCACCTGCGCCTTGGAGTTCTGCGCCTGCAAGAGGAAGGACGAGAAGTCCGACGCGTTGAGCGGGGCACGAACGCCGCCTGCCACGGTGCCGCCCTTGGCCTTGACCACCTTGGCGGTGTCGGCTTCCAGCGCATGGCCGAAAGCGTAGTCGGCGGTCAGGAAGAACCAGCTCTTGCCGCCGGTGTCGACCACGGCGCCGCCGGTGCTCTTGGCCAGCGCCACGGTGTCGTAGGCGTAATGCACGGTGTAGGGGCTGCACTGGGCGTTGGTCAGTGCCGAGGTGGCCGCGCCGTTGGTGAAGAACACGCGCTTCTTTTCCTGCGCCACCTTGGCGGTGGCCAGGGCCACGCCGGAGTTGGTGCCGGCGAAGATCATGGTGGCGCCGGCGGTGTCGATCCATTCGCGGGCCTTCGAGGCCGCGATGTCGGGCTTGTTCTGGTGGTCCACCGACAGCACTTCCACCGGCTGGCCCAGCACCTTGCCGCCCATGTCTTCGATGGCCATCTGAATCGCGGTCAGGCCGCCCTTGCCTTCCAGGTCGGCATACAGGCCCGACAGGTCGCTGATGTAGCCGATGACGACCTTCTCCTGCGCCTGCGCGGCCTGCGTTGCCAGACCGGCGGCGGCGAGCACGAGGGCGAGGTGTTTGAGCTTGAATCGCATGGGAGTCTCCTGGGTTGGTGGTGGTCGATCGATCGGGGCGGGCTAGGGCCCTAGACGCCGAGCAGCTCGTTCAGCACGGGCATCTTGGCGTCCAGCTCCTTGGCGCTGAAGGCTTCCACCATGCGGCCGTGCTCCATCACGTAGAAGCGGTCGGCCAGCGGCGCGGCGAAGCGGAAGTTCTGCTCCACCATCACGATGGTGTAGCCCTTGGCGCGCAGGGTCTGGATGGTGCGGGCCAGCGCCTGCACGATGACGGGGGCGAGGCCTTCGGAGATTTCGTCCAGCAGCAGCAGCTTGGCGCCGGTGCGCAGGATGCGCGCCACGGCCAGCATCTGCTGCTCGCCGCCCGACAGGCGCGTGCCGGGGCTGGCGCGGCGCTCGGCCAGGTTGGGGAACATCTCGTAGATTTCGGCCACCGACATGCCCTGGCCCATGCCCTTGAGCACCGGCGGCAGCATCAGGTTTTCCTCGGTCGAGAGGCTGGCGAAGATGCCCCGCTCTTCCGGACAGTACCCCACGCCCAGGTGCGCGATGCGGTGCGTGGGCATGTGGATGGTTTCGACGCCGTTGATCCTGATGCTGCCCTTGCGCGAGCCGGTCAGCCCCAGGATGGCGCGCATGGTGGATGTACGGCCCGCGCCGTTGCGGCCGAGCAGGGTCACGACTTCGCCGTGCTGCACCGTCATGTCGACACCGTGCAGCACGTGCGACTCGCCATACCAGGCCTGCAGTCCGCTGATTTCGAGGGCAGCCGCGGACATCAATGCGCTCCTTGCAGCTGGCCGTCGGTGGTGCCCATGTAGGCTTCCATCACCTGCGGGTTGGTCGAGACCTGGGCATAGGGCCCTTCGGCCAGCACCGCGCCGCGCTGCAGCACCGTGATGGTATCGGCAATGGTGGAGACCACGCTCATGTTGTGCTCCACCATGAGGATGGTGCGGCCCGCCGATACCCGCTTGATGAGTTCCGCCACGCGCTGCACGTCTTCGTGGCCCATGCCCTGCGTCGGCTCGTCCAGCAGCATGAGCTCCGGCTCCATGGCCAGCGTGGTGGCGATTTCGAGCGCCCGCTTGCGGCCGTAGGGCAGATTCACCGTCTGTTCGTCCGCCAGCTCGCGCAGGCCGACCAGCGCCAGCAGCTCGAGCGCGCGGTCGTTCAGCGAATCGAGGCTTTTCTCGCTCTTCCAGAAATGGAAGGACGTGCCCAGCTGGCGCTGCAGGCCCAGCCGCACGTTTTCCAGCAGCGTGAGGTGCGGGAACACCGCCGAGATCTGGAAGGAGCGGATGATGCCGCGCCGCGCGATCTGCGCCGGCCGCTCGCGCGTGATGTCGTGGCCGTTGAACAGGATGGTGCCTGTGGTGGGCTCCAGGAACTTGGTGAGCAGGTTGAAGCAGGTCGTCTTGCCTGCCCCGTTGGGCCCGATCAGCGCGTGGATGGAGCCGCGCTGCACCGACAGGTTGACATTGCTGACGGCAGTGAAGCCCTTGAATTCCTTGGTGAGCTGGCGTGTCTCAAGAATGGCATCGCTCATGTGTGGCGACCACCTTGGAACGTTGGCAGAAATTCGGTCATGCGGCTCATGCGGAAGGGGCGCGCCGAACCCCGGCGCGGACCGCATTTTTGGCAGGCCCCGGGTGAATTTCCTACTGGGGCAAATGCCTATGCTGCAGCGCACCGACGGCGCGCGCCGCACGGCGGCGCGAGGCCGTGCGACCGATGGCCGTCAGTGGGCGCCGGCT
>NZ_BCUU01000178.1 GCF_001591385.1 Variovorax soli NBRC 106424 | reverse complement strand
GGCTCTTTGCCGAGAACGGCTGGGGCGACTACACCCGCACCCACATCCAGGTGCTGGGCGCCGAGAGCTGCTACGGGCCGCATGCGGCCACCGGGGCAGCGCGCGAAGTCGTGCTGTGGGTGGCCGTGATGCACCCGCAGAAGGAGGCGCTCGAGCTCTTCGCCCGCGAGGTGGCCGCGCCCGGCACCAGTTGGTCGCCGGGTACCACGGGGGTGGGCGGCAGGCCGAGTCCGGGGCCGTCGATCCGGCAGTGCGCCTTCCTGCTGGACAAGGCGCGGGTCGAACCGGCCGTGCTCATCGATGGCGAACGACGGGGGATCGACATCCCGATGGGCGCAACGCCCGACCCCGCGTCGGCCGGCGAGCCGCAAGCCCCGCCACCGGATGCGCACCCAGCCGGCTCGGACACCATCGAGGTGCCGCTGGTGCGCCTGGCCTACGGCCGCAGCGGCGACAAGGGCGACATCTCCAACATCGGCCTCATCGCACGCCGCCCGGACTACCTGCCGGTGCTGCGCGCGCAAGTGACGCCCGAGCGGGTGAAGCAGTGGCTGGGCCACCTGGTGCAAGGCCAGGTCACCCGCTACGACCTGCCGGGGTTCGATGCGATGAACTTCGTCTGCGAGGCCGCCCTGGACGGCGGCGGCATGGCGTCGCTGCGCAACGACCCGCTGGGCAAGGGCATGGCGCAGATCCTCCTGTCGATGCCGGTCAGCGTGCCCCGGTCGCTGCTGGGCGCAGCCTGATCAGCTTTATCGTTGTCAGCGCACCAGCGCCAGCGCTTCGCGGAACGCGGGGTGTTCGCAGCCGCGCAGCCATTCGAAAGCCACCATCTCGGTGGTGACGAGTTCGGCACCGGCACCGGCCAGGCGGTCGAACGCGGCGTCGCGGTTGCGCTCGGTGCGCGAACTGCAGGCATCGGTCACGACCCAGACGTCGAATTCGTCCTCGATCAGGTCCAGCGCGGTCTGCAGAAGGCACACATGCGCCTCGCAGCCGGCGATCACGATCTGCTCGCGCTCCTGCGCGGCCGGCGCTGGCTTCTGCAGGTGCTTTGGCAGGCTGCGCGCATTGCCGCGCGGCGCCGCCGGCGCGGGGGCACGCAGCCATTCGGCCAAGCCCTCTTCCACAGCGCTGAACTGCATCTTGGAGAGCGTGCGCTGCACCAGCGCGGCGACCTCCGGCAGGTTGGGTCCGAGGCCCGACGGGTTCTCTTCCGTGGCAAAGGCGGGCACCTTCAGCAGCTTGGCCAGTTGACCCAGGCGCACCGCATTGCGGGCCACGGCCTCGCCTTCGAAGATGGCGGGCATCAGCCTGGCCTGGTAGTCCACCAGGACGAGTTGGGATTGGGAGGCGTCGAGCAGCATCGTGGTTGTCGCAATTCGGATCAAAAGGCAATGCTCGAACGTACCACCGAACGGACTGCCTTCAGGCAACTTCAGGGCGCCGGGACGACCTTGAGTTCGTTCATCACGTTCTCGACGTCATCCAGCGAGCGGATGATCCGCTCCAGCGTTTCGGCCTCGGCCCGGGTTCGCACGCAGCCTTGCAGCCACACCCAGCGGCGCTGGCCCAGCAGCCAGACGCTGGTGCCGCCGAAGCGGCCATCGGCCAGGATCGCCTTCTTGCTGCGCGCGACGATGTCGGGGTCGTACAGGTAGGCGTTGGGCAGCCTGCACCGGCCCGTCTGGTAGCAGGTGGTGCCGCGCTCGGCCCGGCCGTGGGTCTGCGCCAGCATCTCCTGGCGCGTGATGAGCGGTCCCTGGGGCACCGGGCAGGCCGGAATGCCGGAGGTGGCCTGCTCGAAGGGGTCGTTGAAGAAGTTCGCCCGCTCCTGCGCGACGCATGCGCCTGCCGCCAGCGCCGTGCCCAGCGCGAGCAGCAGGCCGGGGCGAACGCGCAGCGTCATGGTTGCAGCCGGATCAGCTGGCCGTTGGTCTGGTCGGTCAGCACGTAGATCAGGCCGTCCGGCCCCTGCCGCACGTCGCGGATGCGGGCGCGCCCGTCTTCCAGCAGCTTGTGCTCGGCCACCACCTTGCCGCCCTGGATATCGATACGGTCCAGATAACCGAACTTGAGCGAGCCGACGAAGAGGTTGCCGCGCCAGCCCTTGCCGTAGCGGTCGCTGGTCAGGAAGACCATGCCCGACGGGGCGATGGAAGGCACCCAGTAGTGCAGCGGCGGGTCCATGCCCTCCTTGGCCGTGATGCCCTCGCCGATCTTGCCGCCGCCATAGTTTTCGCCATAGGTGATCACCGGCCAGCCGTAGTTGTGGCCGGGCTGGACGATGTTGATCTCGTCGCCGCCCTGCGGGCCATGCTCGGTCATCCACAGGCGCCCGTCCGGCGCCCACGCCAGGCCCTGCGCGTTGCGGTGGCCGTAGCTCCAGATCTCGGGCAGTGCGCCGGCTTGCGCGACGAAGGGGTTGTCCGGCGGGGCCGCGCCGTCCTTGGTGACGCGGATGATCTTGCCCAGGTGGTTGTCCAGCCGCTGCGCGTCGTCCTTGCGGCTGAAGCGGTCGCCCGTGGTCATGTACAGGTGGCCATCGCGCCCTTCGGCAATGCGGCAGCCGAAATGGTTGCGGCTGGCGACCTTGGGGCGCTGGCTGAAGATGATGCGCACGTTCTCCAGCCGAGTGCGGTCGGTGGACAACTGGGCCCGTGCCAGCGCCGTGCCGTTGGTGCGCCCGCCCTCCGCCTCGGCATCGGGCTGGGAGAAGCAGAAGTAAAGGGTCCGGTTGCTTTCAAAGCCCGAATCAAGCACCAGGTCCAGCAGCCCGCCCTGCCCGCCGATGGCGACCTGCGGCACGCCGGGAAGCGGCGGCCCGACCTTGCCGTCGGGCTCGACCACCCGCATGCGGCCCAGCTTTTCGGTGACCAGGTAGCGGCCACTGGGCAGAAAGGCAACCGCCCAGGGATTTTCGATGCCGCTGGCAATCACCACGGGCCGGGGCTCCGCCAGAACCGGCGAGCCGGCCAAAAGCATCAACAAACCGGCCAAAAGTCGTGGAAATCGCATTCGGACGCTCCTCAGGCAAATCGAACACTTTGCCATTACTTGCTTGACAACTCATCTATTGGTCGCCCAAACAAGTTACATTTTCATAATCATTGCTTGGGGAAAAACGCTTATTTGACAATGGGTTGCGGTATATTCTTCCGCTTTTACATTGTTTGACATGACCCAATGTCATCAATATCCTACGCGTCATGCGATTTATCGTCTTACCCGTACTCCTTCTGGCTGCTTGCAGCGTCGCCGTTGCCGCACCACAAATCGAGCGCAATGACGAAATCGGGCGCCTCCTGGTCGACCAGGGCCTGATCGCCCAGCTCGAGCAGGTCCGCCAGACGGTGTCCGACCGCACGTCGACGCTGGTGGCCGGCGCCATGGGTTTCATCGGTGTTCCCTACCGCCGCGGCGGCAACACGGCCGAAACCGGCCTCGACTGCAGCGGCCTGGTGCGCGCGGTCTACAACCAGACCATGGGCCTGGTGCTGCCCCGCCGCGCCGAAGAGCAGGCCGCCGCCACCGAAAAGATCGACCGCAACGAGCTCAAGCCGGGCGACCTGGTCTTCTTCAACACCATGCGCCGCGCGTTCAGCCACGTGGGCGTCTACATCGGCGACGGCAAGTTCATCCATGCGCCGCGCACCGGCGCGAGCGTGCGCATCGAAGACATGAACGGCAGCTACTGGCAGCGCCGCTTCAACGGCGCGCGCCGCGTCCAGGCCGACGCCAGCGGCGTGACGCCCGTCACCGGCGACTGACCCCCTGCCCTTGGGCCCTTGCGGCCCGCAGCAAAAAGCCCGCTCCAGGCGGGCTTTTTGCTGGCCGGAAGATTCTCCGGCGTCGCGCTTCGCGAACCGCCGCCGGCCGAGGCCGGAAGCGGGGCGCGAGCGTGTTTCTTCAGCGCCGCTGCGGCGGCAGGTCGGTACAGGTACCGTGCGCCACTTCGGCGGCCATGCCGATGGACTCGCCCAGCGTCGGGTGCGGATGGATGGTCTTGCCGATATCCACTTCGTCCGCGCCCATCTCGATGGCCAGCGCCACTTCGCTGATGAGGTCGCCCGCATGCGTGCCGACGATGCCGCCGCCAACGATGCGGTGCGTTTCGGCATCGAACAGCAGCTTGGTCATGCCCTCGTCGCGGCCGTTGGCGATGGCACGGCCCGAAGCCGTCCACGGGAACAGACCCTTCTTGACCTTGATGCCCTGCGCCTTGGCCGCGTCTTCGGTCAGGCCCACCCACGCCACCTCGGGGTCGGTGTAGGCCACGCTCGGAATCACCCGCGCCTGGAAGGCGGCGCTGGCCAGTTCCTTGTCGCCCCTCTGCTCGCCGGCGATCACCTCGGCCGCCACATGCGCCTCGTGCACCGCCTTGTGGGCCAGCATGGGCTGGCCGACGATGTCGCCGATGGCGAAGATGTGCGGCACGTTGGTGCGCATCTGGATGTCGACCGGGATGAAGCCGCGGTCGCTCACCGCCACGCCGGCCTTCTCGGCGCCGATCTTCTTGCCATTGGGGCTGCGGCCCACGGCCTGCAGCACCAGGTCGTACACCTGCGGTTCCTTGGGCGCCTGCTCGCCCTCGAAGGTGACGCGGATGCCGTCCTTGGTCGCCTCGGCCGCCACCGTCTTGGTCTTGAGCATGATGTTGTCGAAGCGCGGCGTGTTCATCTTCTGCCAGACCTTCACCAGGTCGCGGTCGGCGCCCTGCATCAGGCCGTCGAGCATCTCGACCACGTCCAGGCGGGCGCCCAGCGTCGAATACACCGTGCCCATTTCCAGGCCGATGATGCCGCCGCCCAGCACCAGCATGCGCTTAGGCTCGTGCGCCAGCAGCAGCGCGCCGGTGGAGTCGACCACGCGCGGGTCCTTGGGCATGAAGGGCAGGCTCACCGACTGGGAGCCGGCCGCGATGATGCAGTTGCGGAAGCGGATGACCTGCTTCTTGCCGCTTACGTCCTTGCCGTCGCCGCTGGTCTCCTGCACTTCGAGGTGCCAGGGGTCCAGGAAGGTGCCGATGCCGCGCACGGTGGTCACCTTGCGCATCTTGGCCATGGCCGTCAGGCCGCCGGTGAGCTTGCCCACCACCTTGTTCTTGTAGCCCAGCAGCTTGGTGCGGTCGACCTTGGGCGTGCCGTAGTCCACGCCCAGGTCGGCGAAGTGCTTGACCTCGTCCATCACGCCGGCCACGTGCAGCAGCGCCTTCGAGGGAATGCAGCCCACGTTGAGGCACACGCCGCCCAGGGTGGCGTAGCGCTCGACGATCACCGTCTTCATGCCCAGGTCGGCGCTGCGGAAGGCGGCCGAGTAGCCGCCGGGGCCGGCGCCGAGCACCAGCGTGTCGCATTCCAGGTCGACCGCGCCGCTGTAGCTGCCGGCCGGCGCCACCGCCACCGCGGGCGCCTTGGCGGGCGCCGGAGCCG
>NZ_BCUU01000177.1 GCF_001591385.1 Variovorax soli NBRC 106424 | reverse complement strand
AGCCGCGCCGTCGACTGCGCCATCGCCAGCCCAGCAGGTAGCCGTCGCCCCACCCGCCGCGCGCACCGAGGCACCTGGCACCCCGCCGCGCCGATACCTGCCCCGCGACGAAATCCAGCAGCTGATCGTCGGCAAGTCGCACAGCTTCGAGGACGGCAGCCCGCAGGAAGTGCAGCGCTGGGACCTGCGCAGCAGCGGCTTGATCTACTACAACAGCCAGGCGGTCGGCCGCGCGGGCGTCAACGGCTCGGGCCGGTGGGAGCTCAAGGACGACGGCAGCCTGTGCGTTCGCTTCAATACTGCGCCGCCCATGCAGCCCAACCAGGCGCGCCGGCCCGACAGCGGCTGCTGGCAGTTCTATCGGGACGGACAGAAGCTGATCCGCGCGAGCAGCGCCGCAACGCCCGGCCTGCCGCAGGTGGAGATCGAGGTGCGCTGAATAAAAACTCAGCAGCAAGCCCACGGCGTCGCAAGGGGCAAGAGGCAGTCAACCCCCAATCGTGCGTTGTTTGCCTGCGGCGCCTGCCCTACCTTGGAGGCCCTGGCGTGGCGGTGCCGCCAGCGGGTGCATGCAGGCATTCACCCATTCCTCATCGGCGCCGCGAAAAGGAGTTGGCATGCCGGTCTCTCCAGCACTCCATGTCGTTTGCCGCGCGGCCGCGATGACCGCGGTCCTGGCATCGGGGCTGCTCGCCGGTTGCGACGAGTCCCAGCAGCCGACCGCCGTCACGCTGATCCAGGCGGCCTCGAATCCGGACGGCGACGGCCAGCAGGCGCGCGCGTCCCTGGCCGGAGGTTCGCTGCGCGAGCAGTTCCAGATGTACTTCGGCGATCGATTCGCCGAAGAACAAAAGGGTCTCATGCAGCAGCCCCAGGTGGCTCAGGCCCAGGCGCCTACGTTCTGATAGCCCCGAGAGCGACGGCGATCGGGAGCGGCCAGTCTGTGCGCCGCGCAGGCGAAAAAAAAGCGCGGCTCGCGCCGCGCTTCTTTGGGTCGGGGAGTGACTCGCCGGGCAGCCGATCAGGCCGCCGTCATCATCACCGCCTTGGCCACCAGGTAGGCTTCCATCGCCTCCGGGCCGCCTTCGGAGCCATAGCCCGAATCCTTCACGCCGCCAAAGGGCGCCTCGGGCGTGGGCGTGGCCGGCTGGTTGATCCACAGCATGCCCACTTCCACGTCCTGCATCAGTTGGTGCGCGTTCTTGATCGAGCTGGTGTAGGCATAGCCCGACAGGCCGTAGGGCAGGCGGTTGGCTTCGGCGATGGCCTCGTCCAGGCTGTCGAAGCCGCGAATGGCGGCAATGGGGCCGAAGGGTTCGTTGTTGAACACGTCGGCGTTCAGCGGCACTTCGTCCAGCACGGTGGGCGCGAAGAAGTTGCCGGCATCGCCGATGCGCTCGCCGCCGGTCAGCACCTTGGCGCCCACGGCCCGGGCGTCTTCCAGGATCTTGGCCATGGCGCTCAGGCGGCGCGGGTTGGCCAGCGGGCCCATGCGGGTGTCTTCGGCCAGGCCGTCGCCCACCTTCAGGCCTTCGGCCTGCGCCGTGAGCAGCTTCGCGAACTCGGCGCGCACGCTGTTGTGCACCAGAAAGCGCGTGGGCGAGATGCAGACCTGGCCGGCATTGCGGAACTTGGCGGCGCCGGCGGCCTTCACGGCCAGCTTCAGGTCGGCGTCGGCGCAGACGATCACCGGGGCGTGGCCGCCCAGCTCCATGGTGGCGCGCTTCATGTGCTGGCCGGCCAGGGCGGCCAGCTGCTTGCCCACCGGGGTGGAGCCGGTGAAGGTCACCTTGCGGATGACCGGGTGCGGAATGAGGTAGCTGGAGATCTCGCCCGGGTTGCCGTACACCAGGCCCACCACGCCGGCGGGAATGCCGGCGTCGACGAAGCACTGCAGCAGCGCGGCGGGCGAGGCCGGCGTTTCTTCAGGTGCCTTGCACAGGAAGGAGCAGCCGCTGGCCAGCGCCGCGCCGATCTTGCGCACGATCTGGTTGATGGGGAAGTTCCAGGGCGTGAAGGCCGCGACCGGACCGACCGGCTCCTTGATCACCAGCGACTGCGCCGCCAGGTTGCGCGAGGGAATGATGCGGCCGTAGGTGCGGCGGCCCTCGTCGGCGAACCATTCGATGATGTCGGCGCCGGCAACGGCCTCGCCGCGCGCCTCGACAAAAGGCTTGCCCTGTTCCTGCGTGAGGATGCGGCCGATGGCGTCGGCGCGCTCGCGCAGCAGGCCGGCGGCCTTGCGCATGATGGCGGCGCGCTCGTTGGCCGGCGTCTTGCGCCAGACCTGGAAGCCCTTCTGCGCGGCTTCCAGGGCGCGGTCCAGGTCGGGAATGCCGGCGTGCGCCACCTTGCCGATCACTTTGCCGGTGGCCGGGTTGAACACGTCCAGCGTCTTGCCGCTGGCCGCGTCGCACCATTCGTTGTTGATCAAGAGGCGGGTGTCGGGGTAGCTCGTCGTTGCCGTCGTCGTCATGCGGGGGTCTCCAAGGTTGATCTGAAAAGAGGTTCAGGTTCCGGCCGGGCGGCTGCGCGCCTTGTTCCTGTCGCGCAGCGGAGCCAGCAGGGGCTTGAGTCCGTTGTGGTCGATCTCGTGCATGAGCTGCAGGAGCCGGCCGATCTCGCCCTTGGGGAAGCCCTCGCGCGCGAACCAGGTGAGGTAGTTGCCGGGCAGGTCGGCGATCAGGCAGCCCTTGTGCTTGCCGAAAGGCATCTCAAGGCTGACCAGACGTTCGAGGTCTTCCGGCTTCATCTCAGGCTGGGGGAAGGGCGCGCGAAAGGGGAGGGGAAAGGGCGATCTCTGCCCGCCATCATAGGCGGGCCGGCAAAGCCGCGCAGGCCAGGGCCTGGTTCAGGCCGCGACGGCAACGCCCTGTTGCTGCCGCAGCGGGCGGCCCCAGCCCTGCGGCAGGGCATGCAGCACGGCCTGCGCGTCCAGCGAGCGGATCGCGACGCCGGTGTCGCCCGGAATGCGGCCCTGAGCCAGCAGCGCCTCGTAGCGCAGCGCGCACACCCGCAGGAACGAGGCGAAATTGCTGACGACTTCGCCGCGCGCGGCCACCAGCTCGTCGTACAGCTTCTCGATGAGCTGCACCACGCCCATGCCGTCGCGCGCGGCGATTTCCTCCAGCACCTGCCAGAACAGGTTCTCGAGCCGGATGCTGGTGACCACGCCGTGCAGCCGCACCGAGCGGGTGCGGCTCTCGTAGCTTTGCGGGTCGGCGCTGATGAAGACTTCGCACATGGCGGCACGCTCCGTGGGTGGATGGCGCACTTTACAGCGCGCCTGCAGGCCCGCTCAGCCTTCTTCGATGCGCGTGCCCAGCACCTTCAGGAACTGGCTGATCCAGGCCGGGTGCGCGGGCCAGGCCGGCGCGGTGACCAGGTTGCGGTCGGTCACGGCCTGGTCCACCGCGATGCCCATGTACTCGGCGCCTGCCAGTTCCACCTCGACCTGGCAGGCCGGGTAGGCCGACACCTTGCGGCCCTTGATGAGGCCGGTGGCGGCCAGCAGCTGGGCGCCGTGGCAGACCGCGGCCAGGGGCTTGTCGGCGGCCAGGAAGTGCTGCGTGATCTCCACCGCGCGGGCGTTCATGCGCAGGTACTCGGGCGCGCGGCCGCCGGGAATGACGAGGGCGTCGTAGCTCTCCGGCCGCACCTCGGCAAAGGTGGCATTGAGCGTGAAGCGGTGGCCGGGCTTCTCGCTGTAGGTCTGCGCGCCCTCGAAGTCGTGCACCGCCGTGTAGACCCAGTCGCCGGCCTTCTTGTCCGGCGCCACCGCATGGACCGTGTGGCCCACGGCGGACAGGGCCTGGAAGGGCACCATGGTTTCGTAGTCTTCGGCGTAGTCGCCGCACAGCATCAGGATCTTGCGGGGCATGGATGTGTCTCCTCTAGTACAACAACGGGCAGGATGCGGGACGGGCCCGCAAGCGTCATTGTTGGGAGATGCGCCGCCTGGGTGGTAGCAATGGGTTGTGACAGCCCTCAGGCCTGCAACGACCGGGCGGGCGCCCGCAGCAGCATCAGCGCACCGAAGGCCAGCAGCGCCAGCGCGCTGGAAATCCACAGCGAGCCCAGGCCCCAGCGCTCGATGCACAGGCCGAAGAGCCATGGCGCCGCCGCCTGCGCCATGCCCGCCGGCACCATCAGCAGGCCCTGGCGCTTGCCGTAGCCGGCCGCACCGAACAGGGCCAGGGGCAGCGTGCCCCTGGCGATGGTCAGGATGCCGTTGCCGGTGCCGTGGATGATCACGAAGGCGGCAGCGGCCGGCGCGCCCGCCAGCGCGAGCAGCGCCGCCCCGGCCGGATGCGCCAGTGCCGCCAGCCGCCCCGACAGCAGCGGATGCAGCTTGCCCAGCACGCCGAACTCCAGCACGCGCCCGGCCACTTGCGCCGGCCCCACCAGGGCCGCCACCGCCACGGCCGAGGCGACCGAGGCGCCCGCAATCACCAGCAAACCGGGCAGGTGCGAGGCCATGGCGGTGCTGTTGAAAACGACCACGGAGAACACCAGGGCCAGCAGCAGCGTGGCGCGCGTGGCCGTGCCCTCGGTGGCCGTCGGCAAGGCCGGTGGCGCCTGCTCGCCGGCAGGGCGCGGCGAATGCGCCGGCGTGGCGGCTCCCGTGGGCAGCAGGGCATGCAGGGGCAGTGCCACCAGCAACTGCAGCAGCGCCCAGCCGTAGCAGGCGCCGCGCCAGCCGAACTGCGACGCCATCCAGGCGCTGAGCGGCCAGCCCACGGTGCTGGCGAATCCGCCGAACAGCGTGACGCCGGTGATGGCGCCGCGTGCATCGTGGCCGTAGAGGCGCACGAGCGTGGCAAACGCGCCCTCGTACAGGCCGCTGCACATGGCCACGCCCAGCAGCGCCCAGGCCGCGAACATCCAGGCCGGGTTGCGTGCGCTGCCGAGCAGCAGCAGGGCGAGGGCGAAGACGACGCTGGTCACCACCAGGATCGGCCGGCCGCCGAAGCGGTCGAAGGTGCGGCCGACGTGCGGGCCCACGAACGCGGACATCAGCAAGGCCACGGAAAAGGCCGCGAAGACGGTCGAGCTGGCAACGCCCAGTTCCCGCGACATGGGCACGGCCAGCACGGCCGGCAGGTAGAAGGACGACGCGAAGGCCAGGATCTGGTTGATGCCCAGGGCGACGATGACGGCGGATTGGCGGCGAAACTGCATGCCTGAAGAAAAAGGCCCTGCGGCCGGGACGACGGGATGGCCGACTCTAGCGCGCGCTCGCGCGCAGCCAGGCCCAAGTGCAAAATGCAAGGCATGCGTGCTGCACCTCGCCTGCTTCTTGTCGCGACCCTCGCCGTGCTGGCTGCAAGCGCGGCGACGGGCGCCGGCGCGGAAGTGCTGCGCTGCGAAGACGCGGCCGGCAAGGTGAGCTACACCGACAGCAGCTGCCCGCCGGGCACCAGGCCGCAGCGCGTGTCCACGCAGGAGCCGGTGAGCGTGCTGCCCGACCCGCAAGGCGATCGCGCGCGAGCCGCCCGCGAGG
>NZ_BCUU01000176.1 GCF_001591385.1 Variovorax soli NBRC 106424 | reverse complement strand
AAAGCAAAAAGCCCAATCATTTCTGATTGGGCTTTTTGGGGCTGTAAGAGCCTGACGATGACCTACTTTCACACGGGAACCCGCACTATCATCGGCGCGGAGGCGTTTCACTGTCCTGTTCGGGATGGGAAGGAGTGGGACCACCTCGCTATGGTCATCAGGCATAACTGGTTGCTGTGCTGATCTTTTGATCAACACAACGAATTCATAGAGTTTGGAATCAGCTCAGTATTTTTTGACTGCGTCACTTGGCATAACAACCTTGACATCTTAGTCAAAGTTATAGGGTCAAGCCGCACGAGCAATTAGTATCAGTTAGCTTAACGCATTACTGCGCTTCCACACCTGACCTATCAACGTCCTGGTCTTGAACGACTCTTTAGGGGGCTCAAGGCCCCGGCAGATCTCATCTTGAAACGAGTTTCCCGCTTAGATGCTTTCAGCGGTTATCTCTTCCACACTTAGCTACTCGGCAATGCCACTGGCGTGACAACCGATACACCAGAGGTGTGTCCACTCCGGTCCTCTCGTACTAGGAGCAGGCTTCCTCAAATCTGCAGCGCCCACGGAAGATAGGGACCAAACTGTCTCACGACGTTTTAAACCCAGCTCACGTACCTCTTTAAATGGCGAACAGCCATACCCTTGGGACCGGCTACAGCCCCAGGATGAGATGAGCCGACATCGAGGTGCCAAACACCGCCGTCGATATGAACTCTTGGGCGGTATCAGCCTGTTATCCCCAGAGTACCTTTTATCCGTTGAGCGATGGCCCTTCCATACAGAACCACCGGATCACTATGTCCTGCTTTCGCATCTGCTCGACTTGTCAGTCTCGCAGTTAAGCACGCTTATGCCATTGCACTATCGTCACGATGTCCGACCGTAACTAGCGTACCTTCGAACTCCTCCGTTACGCTTTGGGAGGAGACCGCCCCAGTCAAACTGCCTACCATGCACTGTCCCCAGCCCGGATAACGGGCCTAGGTTAGAACCTCAAACACACCAGGGTGGTATTTCAACGTTGGCTCCACCAGAACTAGCGTCCTGGCTTCAAAGCCTCCCACCTATCCTACACAGATCTGTTCAAAGTCCAATACAAAGCTACAGTAAAGGTTCATGGGGTCTTTCCGTCTTTCCGCGGGGAGATTGCATCATCACAAACATTTCAACTTCGCTGAGTCTCAGGAGGAGACAGTGTGGCCATCGTTACGCCATTCGTGCAGGTCGGAACTTACCCGACAAGGAATTTCGCTACCTTAGGACCGTTATAGTTACGGCCGCCGTTTACTGGGACTTCAATCAAGAGCTTGCACCCCATCATTTAATCTTCCAGCACCGGGCAGGCGTCACACCCTATACGTCCACTTTCGTGTTTGCAGAGTGCTGTGTTTTTAATAAACAGTCGCAGCCACCGATTTTTTGCAACCCGTTCATGCTCCGTTGTTCACTTCACACTAATAGGGCACACCTTCTTCCGAAGTTACGGTGTCAATTTGCCGAGTTCCTTCTCCTGAGTTCTCTCAAGCGCCTTAGAATACTCATCTCGCGCACCAGTGTCGGTTTGCGGTACGGTCGTGTGCAGCTGAAGCTTAGTGGCTTTTCCTGGAACCTCGTTCAATCACTTCGCGAGCAAGCTCGCTCGATCGTTGGCCTCGGTATATGTGCACCGGATTTGCCTAATGCACGCCTACTTCCAACTAAACCGGGATATCCAACACCCGGATGACCTATTAAGATCCGTCCCCACATCGCACTGCACATCGGTACAGGAATATTGACCTGTTTCCCATCAGCTACGCATCTCTGCCTCGCCTTAGGGGCCGACTCACTCTACGCCGATGAACGTTGCGTAGAAAACCTTGCGCTTACGGCGAGCGGGCTTTTCACCCGCTTTAACGCTACTCATGTCAGCATTCGCACTTCTGATACCTCCAGCAGCCTTTACAAGCCACCTTCACAGGCTTACAGAACGCTCTCCTACCACTTGCAATAAATTGCAAATCCGCAGCTTCGGTAACTGGCTTAGCCCCGTTACATCTTCCGCGCAGGACGACTCGATCAGTGAGCTATTACGCTTTCTTTAAATGATGGCTGCTTCTAAGCCAACATCCTGACTGTTTTAGCCTTCCCACTTCGTTTCCCACTTAGCCAATTTTAGGGACCTTAGCTGGCGGTCTGGGTTGTTTCCCTCTTGAGTCCGGACGTTAGCACCCGGTGCTCTGTCTCCCAAGCTGTACTCTTCGGTATTCGGAGTTTGCCTTGGTTTGGTAAGTCGCCATGACCCCCTAGCCAAAACAGTGCTCTACCCCCGAAGGTAATACTTGAGGCACTACCTAAATAGTTTTCGGAGAGAACCAGCTATTTCCAAGTTTGTTTAGCCTTTCACCCCTATCCACAGCTCATCCGCTAGTTTTGCAACACTAGTCGGTTCGGACCTCCAGTACCTGTTACGGCACCTTCATCCTGGCCATGGATAGATCACTTGGTTTCGGGTCTACACCCAGCGACTGAACGCCCTATTCGGACTCGATTTCTCTACGGCTTCCCTATTCGGTTAACCTTGCCACTGAATGTAAGTCGCTGACCCATTATACAAAAGGTACGCCGTCACCCCGAAGGGCTCCGACTTTTTGTAAGCACGCGGTTTCAGGATCTATTTCACTCCCCTCCCGGGGTTCTTTTCGCCTTTCCCTCACGGTACTAGTTCACTATCGGTCGATGATGAGTATTTAGCCTTGGAGGATGGTCCCCCCATATTCAGACAGGATTACACGTGTCCCGCCCTACTTGTCGCTAGCTTAGTACCACACCAGTCATTTCACGTACGGGGCTATCACCCGCTATGGCCGACCTTTCCAAATCGTTCCGTTATGTCTGGTGCTATCACTAGCAGGCTCTTCCGATTTCGCTCGCCACTACTTTCGGAATCTCGGTTGATGTCTTTTCCTCGAGCTACTGAGATGTTTCAGTTCACCCGGTTCGCCTCGCACCCCTATGTATTCAGAGTGCGATACCTTTCGGTGGGTTTCCCCATTCGGAAATCTCCGGATCAAAGCTCATTTGCCAGCTCCCCGAAGCTTATCGCAGGCTATCACGTCCTTCGTCGCCTATCATCGCCAAGGCATCCACCACGTGCTCTTATTCACTTGACCCTATAACTTTGACCTCTCTCACGAGAGTTCATCGTCAATCAAGGAATTACCAGGTCTTTCACCTGGCGCGTTATGCCGTCTTCAATATCCGTCTTTCGACGAAGATGAAGTTCATTTGACGCAATCAAAAATTCTATGTTGCTGATGGCACGGTCTGCATTAAACCTTTACGAATATGCAGTTTCCATCAGCAACGCTGATTCGACTCTATGAATTTTTAAAGAACAGCCGATTGATCGAACAATCTCGATCAACAACAAAGAAGCCTCGCCACAGCAAAGCCGCTTTGGTGTTGAACCATCGAAGGTACCGAAGGATATTGGTGGAGGATGACGGGATCGAACCGACGACCCCCTGCTTGCAAAGCAGGTGCTCTCCCAGCTGAGCTAATCCCCCTAAAGATTAGTGGATGGTGGGTCTGGTTGGATTCGAACCAACGACCCCCGCCTTATCAAGACGGTGCTCTAACCGACTGAGCTACAGACCCGCGGGGCCGGACGCCGTGGCAACCAGGCCAGAGCCTTCAACCGAAGCGCCTCAGTCGCTGGGCGACAACCTTCCAACAACCGATAAGTGTGGGCGTTTAAATTAAATTGCAGTTTCCAGAAAGGAGGTGATCCAGCCGCACCTTCCGATACGGCTACCTTGTTACGACTTCACCCCAGTCACGAACCCTGCCGTGGTAATCGCCCTCCTTGCGGTTAGGCTAACTACTTCTGGCAGAACCCGCTCCCATGGTGTGACGGGCGGTGTGTACAAGACCCGGGAACGTATTCACCGTGACATTCTGATCCACGATTACTAGCGATTCCGACTTCACGCAGTCGAGTTGCAGACTGCGATCCGGACTACGACTGGTTTTATGGGATTAGCTCCCCCTCGCGGGTTGGCAACCCTTTGTACCAGCCATTGTATGACGTGTGTAGCCCCACCTATAAGGGCCATGAGGACTTGACGTCATCCCCACCTTCCTCCGGTTTGTCACCGGCAGTCTCATTAGAGTGCCCAACTAAATGTAGCAACTAATGACAAGGGTTGCGCTCGTTGCGGGACTTAACCCAACATCTCACGACACGAGCTGACGACAGCCATGCAGCACCTGTGTTACGGTTCTCTTTCGAGCACTAAGCCATCTCTGGCAAATTCCGTACATGTCAAAGGTGGGTAAGGTTTTTCGCGTTGCATCGAATTAAACCACATCATCCACCGCTTGTGCGGGTCCCCGTCAATTCCTTTGAGTTTCAACCTTGCGGCCGTACTCCCCAGGCGGTCAACTTCACGCGTTAGCTTCGTTACTGAGGAAGTGAATCCCCAACAACCAGTTGACATCGTTTAGGGCGTGGACTACCAGGGTATCTAATCCTGTTTGCTCCCCACGCTTTCGTGCATGAGCGTCAGTGCAGGCCCAGGGGATTGCCTTCGCCATCGGTGTTCCTCCGCATATCTACGCATTTCACTGCTACACGCGGAATTCCATCCCCCTCTGCCGCACTCCAGCGATGCAGTCACAGATGCAGTTCCCAGGTTGAGCCCGGGGATTTCACAACTGTCTTACATCACCGCCTGCGCACGCTTTACGCCCAGTAATTCCGATTAACGCTTGCACCCTACGTATTACCGCGGCTGCTGGCACGTAGTTAGCCGGTGCTTATTCTTACGGTACCGTCATTAGCCCTCTTTATTAGAAAGAACCGTTTCGTTCCGTACAAAAGCAGTTTACAACCCGAAGGCCTTCATCCTGCACGCGGCATGGCTGGATCAGGCTTGCGCCCATTGTCCAAAATTCCCCACTGCTGCCTCCCGTAGGAGTCTGGGCCGTGTCTCAGTCCCAGTGTGGCTGGTCGTCCTCTCAGACCAGCTACAGATCGTTGGCTTGGTGAGCCTTTACCCCACCAACTACCTAATCTGCCATCGGCCGCTCCATTCGCGCAAGGCCTTGCGGTCCCCTGCTTTCATCCGTAGATCGTATGCGGTATTAGCACAGCTTTCGCTGCGTTATCCCCCACGATTGGGCACGTTCCGATGTATTACTCACCCGTTCGCCACTCGCCACCAGGATTGCTCCCGTGCTGCCGTTCGACTTGCATGTGTAAGGCATGCCGCCAGCGTTCAATCTGAGCCAGGATCAAACTCTATAGTTCGATCTTGAAGTTTTCGCTTCTTTTCAGAAGCAACTCATAAAAACGGAATTGAAGTGAACTTCACTTCTATTCTCATGAGCGTTTAAAGTCTTGCGACTTAGTTCCAAAGAACTTGGCAATCGCCTTCAAACGCCCACGCTTATCGGCTGTATGTTTTTAACGATCCGTCGCAAGAAGCTTGACTTCTTGCGTTGCTCGCTGCGATCAGCGGAGCCTTCGATTATGACACAGTATTTAATACCCTGTCAAACTTGCGGGTCTTTCAACCCGCCAACCCATCCTCACCACCCAGCCAGACTTCAGATCACTCCGCAGTCCGCAAGACGCCGCGCCTTCGCACAACACCTCGCTTTTCGCTAGGCAGCTCGTTTTGAGCTGAGCCTTGAATTATGACACGAATTTCTCGATTCGCGCAAACTTCAAGAAGTTTTTTT
>NZ_BCUU01000175.1 GCF_001591385.1 Variovorax soli NBRC 106424 | reverse complement strand
CATGCCGGGCGCCGGCGCCGGTGTGGGCGCGGCCACCAGCGGCCACACCGTGGCGGCAATGTCGAACACGCTGCGAAAGCGGTCGAGCCCATGCGAGCCGCCGTTGACCAGCTTGCGCGCCGCCGCATGGTTGCCCGCGGCCAGCGCCTTGCGCATGGCATCGGCATGGTCGGCCAGGTAGCAGGCCAGCAGCACCGACGCCACTTCGGGCGCATTGGCCCAGTCCGGGTTGGCCAGCAGGTCGATGCCGATGCGCGCCGAATAGGTCTTGTAGTTGGCCTTGCCGGTGAGCTGCACGAAGCCGCGCCCCCGGTAGCGCGCACCGTCGCCGGGCGCGCTGTTGCCCAGGCGGCCGTCGTAGGCGCTGAAGGCCGGCAGCCCCGGCTTGGTGTTGAACTGCGAGGGATATTCCGAAATGGGCAGGAAGCCTTCGCTCTCCGCCCGGATGGTGCCCAGCGCGCCCAGGATCATCGGCCGGTCGGTGAGCTCCAGCGCCGACAGCGCGGCGCAGACATAAGGCAGGTAGCGCGCGATGTTGGAGGGCTTGGTGGCGGGAAACAGCTGCCGCACCGAGGCCAGGTCCAGCTGCAGGGCCAGCGGCCGCGCCTGCGCCAGGCCCAGCAGCACCTGGCAATAGGGCCCGACGATGCCGTCGGCGACGATGCCCACGCCGGCCTGCCAACGGCGTGCCGCGGCTTCGGTGTCGGCATCGAAGAGCGCCCCCGACCCCAGGCCCGGGAAGGCCGCCGCGTCCGCTCCGAGTTCCGCCGCAAGCCGCGCCTTGAGTGACTTGACCGCCGCCCCCTCGTCGCCCTTGACCAGAAGCATGATCGTCTCCTCTTCTCGCATCCCCCGATGCGAGCGACGGACCATAAGCCCGCGCCTTCGCGCCAGCAATTGCGCGAACGGACTAGCGCCAATGCACGAGGGCGGCCCGCAGCGCATGCTGCAGCGCGTCCTGCGAGGCGGGCGGCAGCGCGTTCATGCGCACATGGCCGGGCAGGCCCATCGAGGCGGTGTCGCGCAGCTTGATGCCATGCGCGGCCCTGAGGTGCCGCAGCAGTTCCGGCAGATCGCTGGTGCGCGGCTCGGCGCAGAAGAAGCTCGCGTCGCTGCGCAGGCACCGCCAGCCCAGCGATTCGCAAAGAAGCTGCTGGCGCCGCTTCCATTCGCGCAGCACCGGCAGGCAGTCGTGCAGCCATTGACGCACCTCGGGCTCGGTCCAGCTTTCGAGCATCGCCACGCCGTGCCCGCCGATGGGCCATGAGGGCATCAGCGCGTCCAGGGTCTGCACGAGCGCTTCGTCCGCCGACGGTGGTGCCACGGCATAGGCGGCGCGCACACCGGTCAGGCCCAGCGCCTTGTTGGGCGTCCAGAGCTGCCAAAAACCCGGTGCGCCCGAAGCGCTGCCTTCCAGCCGCAAGGGTGCGTAGGCCATGTCCACCACGCCCACGGCGCCGGGTGCCAACTCGGGCGGCGTGGTGGTCTGGCCCGTGGGGCTGGCCGGGTCGCCATGCCACGCCAGTTGCGCCTCGCTGGCCGGCACCAGCGGCATGCCGTGCGCCATGGCGGCGCGTGCATAGTCGCCATAGCCGGGCCGCGGGGCATGCACGCCCTGCCCGCCCTGGCGCTGCACCGCGGCCGTCATGCGCATGATGAATTCGCTGCCGCTGGCCGCGAGATGGATGCGCGCTGGCGGCACGCCGTGCAGGTGCGCCAGGCGCTCGCGCAGCGCCCCGTAGCCGGGATCGGGATAGCGGGACGCATCGGCCCGCAGCACCGCGGCCTGCGCCTGCGGACACGGCCCGCAGGCATTCGCGTTGGTCGAAAAGTCATGCGCGGCGACGCCCAGCGCGTCGGGTCCGCCGTGTTCGAAGGCGGCGGCGCTCAGGCCTTCCATTCCAGTTCCGGGCCCAGCAGCGCGGCACTGGCAAACAGCGCGGCCCACACCACCGCACGCGCGCCCAGGCGCAGGGCGCGCAGCACATCCTCTGCCTTGATGTTGCGGCCGTCGCGGTGCAGCACGTAGAAGTCGGGCTTGCCCAGCCGCACGTCCAGCAGCAGGGCCATCGCCGCCATCGGCCAGCCGCTGTTGGGCGATGGGGTGCGCCGGGCCTCGCGCACCAGCCCGCGCGGCCAGCGCAAGGCAGCCAGCGCCAGCAGCAAAGCCGTGATGCGCGCGGGAAGCCACGAGAGCACGTCGTCGGCGCGGGCCGCGAACTTGCCGGCCCACTCCCACACCCTGCCGCCACGCACGCCGCGGTAGCCCCACATGGCATCAGCCGTGTTCGCGAAACGGTAGAGCGCCGCACCGGGCAGGCCGGCCACCACGAACCAGAAGATCGGCGCCACCACCGAATCGTTGAGGTTCTCGGCCAGCGATTCGATGGCGCTTTCGCGCACCTGGTTCTCGCTGAGCCAGGTCACGTCGCGGCTGACCAGGTAGCTCAGCTGCTGGCGCCCGGCATCGAGCGATTCATGCAGTGCGCGCTCCACCGACTGCACTTCGCGCCCGAGCATGCGCCAGGCCAGCATCGGCTTGAGCGCCGCGCCCGTCAGGAGGGCCGCGGCCCAGACGGGCATTTGCCCGGCCAGCCACTGCAGCGCCAGCGCCACGCAGCCGACCACGCCGGCGCCGGCGCACCAGGCCAGCGCGCCGGCCAGCAGCCGGCGATGGTCTGCCGCCAGGGGTGTCTCCGCCGGCGGTGCAATGCGGCGGCCGGCCCAGCCGAGGTAGTGGCCCATCCACACCACCGGATGCCACCGCGCTGGCGGCTCGCCAAACGCGCGGTCGAGCACCAGCGCCAGCCACAGCGCCGCTGCGGCCACGCCGGCCGGGCCGGACATCAACGCGGCAACACCACCCATTGGCTGTCCACCTCATGCAGGGAAATGCGCTGCTCGAACACCTCGCGCAGTGCGGCGTGCGTGACCGCGTTGCTGGTCATGCCGGCGTGCGCCACCCGGCCTTCGCGCACGATCAGCAAGCGGTCGGAGTGGAGCGCCATGCCCAGTTCGTGCAGCACGCTCACCACCGTCTTGCCGGCCGTCACCAGCTCGCGCACGGCCAGCAGCCAGTCGGCCTGATGCGGCGCGTCGAGGTTGGCCAGCGGCTCGTCCATCAGCAGCACCTGCGACTGCACCGCCAGCGCGCGTGCCAGCAGCACCCGCTGGCGCTCGCCGCCCGAGAGCTGGCCGAGCGGCCGTGCCCGCCAGTCCCAGCATTGGGTGCGGCGCATGGCCGCTTCCACCGCGGCCACGTCGGCGGCACTGGGCGCGCCGAGCCACGAGCGGTGCGGCAGCCGGCCGAGCATGGCCACGTCCCAGGCCAGCAGGTCCTGCGCGCCATGCTCGTCCTGCCCCATCCAGGCCAGCTGGCGCGCGCGTTCGCGCAGCGGCCAGTCGCGCATGTTTCGCCCCAGCAGTTCGACGCGGCCCTGGTGCGGCAGCAGCTGCGCCAGGGCCTTGAGCAGCGTGGTCTTGCCCGCGCCGTTGGGGCCCACCACGGCCGTCCACTGCCCCTGCGCGATGTCGATCGAGTCCACATGCACGATCTCGCGCCCGCCCAGGCGCACGCGCAGGTCGCGCGCGGAAAGTGCCGGCATGGCTGCATTCATCGGCCGCCCCGGTTCATCAGCCACAGAAGATAGCCCCCGCCCAGCAAGGCGGTGAGCACGCCCACCGGCAGCTCCTGCGGCGCCAGCAGCCAGCGCGCCAGCACGTCGGCCGCCAGCAGCAGCAGGCCGCCCATCAGGCTGGCCAGCAGCACCAGTGCCCCGTGCGTGGCCTTGACCAGCGCACGCACCAAGTGCGGCGAGACCAGCCCGATGAAGGCCACCAACCCCACCTGCGCCACCGCGGCACCGGTGGACAGCGCCAGCGCCGCGATGAGCGCGGCACGCACCCACGCCAGCGGCAGGCCCAGGCTGACCGCGCTCGCCTCGCCCAGCGTGAGGGCATCCAGCGCCCGCGCCAGCACGAGCCCCGGCAGCAGGCTCAGCAGCAAGGCGCCTGCCATGACCGCCACGGCCGGCCAGCCGAGGAAGGCGGTGCTGCCCAGCATGAAGGCCTGCATGGCACGCATGATCTCCGGCACCCACAGCATGACCAGCGAACTGGCCGCGCCCAGCACCATGCCCACCACCACCCCCGCCAGGAGCAGGCGCAGGGTCTGCTGCACGCCGCGCGCGAGGCCCAGGGTGAGCAGCACCGCCAGCACGGCGCCCACGAAAGCCGCACCGGTCATGCCCAGCCGCGCACCCAGCGTGCCCGCCGCCGGCGCGATGCCCAGCAGGACGAGCAGCAGCGCAACGCCCAGGCTCGCGCCCGACGCACTGCCCAGCAGATAGGGGTCGGCCAGCGGATTGCGGAACAGCCCTTGCGCCAGCGCACCGCCCAGCCCGAGCAGCATGCCCGCCAGCCAGGCGCCCAGCGTGCGCGGCAGGCGGATGTCCCACACGATCTGCCAGGCCACCGGATCGCCAGTGCCGACGCGCAGCGGCTCCAGGCCGGTGCTGCCGATGGCCAGGCCCAGCGCCAGCAACAGCAGGGTGAGCGCCGCGATGCAGGCAGCAACGACCGTGGCACGCGCGGCGCGATTCACTTGGCGGCGCCCTCACCGGCCCGCGGCGCCTTGGCCATGCCGGCCACGCAGTCCGCCATGATCTGCGCGGCCTCCGCCACGCGCGGCCCGGGCCGCACCAGCACATCGCCCTGCGCCGGCGTGAAGACGCAGATGCGCTGGTTGCGAACGGCATCGATGCCCTGCCAGCCCGGCCGGGTGGACAAGGCCACGGTGTTGCGGTCGCCCAGCATGATGAGCTGCGGGTTGGCCTTGACCACGAACTCCGGGTTGAGCTTGGGAAAGGGCCCCAGCGACGCCGGCACCACATTGGCCAGGCCCAGGCGCGAGAGCACCTGGCCGATGAAGGACGACTCGCCCGCCGCATAGGGCGCGCTCTCCACCTCGAAGTACACGCGCTGGCCGCGCGCCTGCGCCGGAATGCCGGCCGCGGCCTTGGCCACGCCGGCGTCCATGTCGCGCCACAGTGCCTCGGCCTGCGCCTGCCGGCCCAGCAGCGCGCCGAGCTGGCCCAGCACGCGCTGCATGTCGGCCAGCGAATCGGGCTCGAAGGCCAGCACACGCACGCCCAGGGCTTCGAGCCGCCCGGTGACGCGCGCCGAGCGCGACAGCAGCACCACGTCGGGCCGCAGCGACACGATGCGTTCCACGTTTGCGTCTTCCAGTCCGCCCACATGCGGCAGCGCCGCCACCTGGGCCGGCCAGTTGGAATAGTTGTCGACGCCCACCAGCCGGCCGCAGGCGCCCAGCGCGCACACCGACTCGGTCACCGAAGGCAGCAGCGAGACGATGCGCTGCGGCGGCTGCGGCCATGGCGACCGCTGGCCGCGGTCGTCCGTGACGTCGGCGGCGAAGGCCCGTTGCAGCGCGAGCAGCAGCACCGCGGCAAGGCCTGCGCGCCGCAGGAATTTCATGCCCTGCCTCATGCCGCGCCCTTGAGCAGCATCGGCAAGCCGGCCGCCATGAAGCACACGCGCTCGCACACCGCCGCCACGCGCTGGTTGAGCGAGCCCATGGCGTCGACGAAGCCGCGCACCTCGGGGCCCAGCGGAATGACGCCCAGCCCGATCTCGTTGCTGACCAGCACCACCGGCCCGGCAGCGCCCTGCAGCGCAGCCAGCAGCTCGTCCTGCGCGGCGCCGATCTCGGCACTCGTCGCAGGTGGCCCCAGCGGCATCATCCGGTTGGTGAGCCACAGCGTCAGGCAGTCGACCACCAGCAGCGTATGCGGCGCGCTGTGCCGCGCCACCGCCTGCGCCAGCGCCAGCGGCTCCTCGACGCAGCCCAGGGCGGGAATGCGCGCGGCACGG
>NZ_BCUU01000174.1 GCF_001591385.1 Variovorax soli NBRC 106424 | reverse complement strand
CCGGGCAGTTCGCGCGCCGCCAGCGCCTCGGCGCGGGCGTCTTCCAGCAGGCCGGTCAGCGCCCAGGTGATGGCGGGCACGCCCTCGCGCACGAACACGTTGCGCGAGAACGCAAGATGCGCCGCCGCGTGGGCACTGGCCGCACGCAGCCAGCGCGCACCGGCGTCCTCATCCAGGCCCGCAGGCGGCGCGGGCAGATGCAGGCCGGCCGGCGACAGCCAGGGCGCCACGCCCTCCGACCCCGGGCTGTGCACTTGCAGCAGGGGCGGCGCCACATTCCACAGCAGCCGCAGCCACGGCCCGATGGCGCCCAGCGGATCAGAAGGACGCATCCACCGCCGCCATGAGCGCATCGCTCAGCGCCCGGTCGTCCGACAGCGGCACGACGATCGCGGCCACGCAGGCCGCCTGCGGGGCCAGGCCCTGGCGCGCGAGCTGCGCGGCGCGCACCAGCATGCGGGTGGAGGCGCCCTCCTCCAGGCCGTGCCCGGCCAGCCTGCGCGTACGCCGTCCGAGCGCCACCAGCGCCGAGGCCAGTTCCACGTCGGCGCCGCCCTCGCGCATGAGGATGTTCGCCTCGTCCTCCGCCTCCGGGTAGCCGAATGCCATGCCGCAGAAACGCTGGCGGGTCGAGGGCTTCAGCTCCCGCGTGCCGCCGGGGTTGTAGCTGGCCACCAGCATGAAGTCCGGGTGCGCGCGCACCACCTCGCCGGCGCGGTCCAGGGGCAGCATGCGGCGGGCATCGGTCAGCGGATGCACCGCCACCAGCGCGTCGGGCCGCGCCTCGACGATCTCGTCCAGGTAGCAGATGGCCCCGTGCCGCGCAGCCAGGGCCAGCGGCCCGTCCTGCCAGCGGGTGCCTTCGGCGTCCAGCAGCCAGCGGCCGAGCAGGTCGCCGGCCGTGGTGTCTTCGTTGCACGCCACGGTGACCAGCGGCCGGCCCATGCGCCAGGCCATGTGCTCGATGAAGCGCGTCTTGCCGCAGCCGGTGGGTCCCTTGAGCAGCAAGGGCAGCCGCCGCGACCAGGCCGCCTCGAAGTGGTCGCACTCGTCGCCCTGCGGCTGGTAGAAGGGTTCGCTGCCGATGCGCCAGGCGGCCAGCGGATCGGTCATGTCCACCTTCGCCCGCCTCAGCGATGGCTGGCGGCCGTGGCCTCGTTGGGGATGCCCTCGATGGGCGCCTCGGCCGTGCCGATGGTCTTGCGGGTGAAGGACTCGACCATTTCGCGCGTGCCCTGCGGATCGGCGATCCACTTGCCGTAGAACTCGTACGGGCACTGGGCCACGCCCTGGTCGCCGTCGCCCGAGTTGATCATGCCGGTGTAGCCGCGGTGCAAGAGCTTGAACAGGTGGTTCTCGCTCTGGCCGTTCTTGCGGAAGTCGCGGATCAGGCTCTTGGACAGGGCCGCGTACTGCACGCCCATCTCCTCTTCGCCGCATTCGCCCAGCGTGCGGCCGTCGAAGCCGACGATGGCCGAGTGGCCGAAGTATGAATACACGCCGTCGAAGCCGGCGGCATTGGCCACCGCCACGTACACGTTGTTGGCAAAGGCCATGGCCTTGCTGATGAGGATCTGCTGCTCCTTGGCCGGGTACATGTAGCCCTGGCAGCGCACGATGAGCTCGGCCCCCTTCATGGCGCAGTCGCGCCAGATCTCGGGGTAGTTGCCGTCGTCGCAGATGATCAGGCTGATCTTCAGCCCCTTGGGCCCCTCGCTCACGTAGGTGCAGTTGCCCGGGTACCAGCCCTCGATGGGCACCCAGGGCATGATCTTGCGGTACTTCTGGACGATCTCGCCCTGGTCGTTCATGAGGATGAGCGTGTTGTAGGGCGCCTTGTTCGGATGCTCCTCGTGCCGCTCGCCGGTGAGCGAGAACACGCCCCACACCTTGGCCTTGCGGCACGCCGCCGCGAAGATCTCGGTCTCGAAGCCGGGCACGGTGGCCGCGTTCTCGTACATCTCGGCGCTGTCGTACATGATCCCGTGCGTGCTGTACTCGGGGAAGATCACCAGGTCCAGGCCCGGCAGGCCGGCCTTCAGGCCTTCCACCATCGATGCGATCTGCTTCGCGTTGGCCATGACCTCCGCGCGCGTGTGCAGGCGCGGCATCTTGTAGTTGACCACCGCCACGCCGACGGTGTCGTGGCTGCTGGAAATGTCGCCGTGGATCATTGGCTTTCCTCGTCGCGTTGTGTTGGCATGGGCCATTGTTGCGACGGGTGCCGGCTGCGTAGATACGTTGATTGACGTACTGGGCGTTCGCGTCAGAATCCGCGTCCGGAAGAACGGCAGGAGACATCCATCATGCGCATCCCGAAGATGGTCCTGGCAGGCGCGGCGGCGCTCGCGGCCAGCCTGGGTTCCGCGGCCGGCGGGCCGGGTTCGACGCTGGACGGCCACCCGGCGGTCACCCGCTACATCGCCAACGACGCGCCCTTCGTGGTGTTCGGCGTGACGCCCACGCACTTCGACGGCCAGGCGGGGCCGGTGAAGCTCACCTTCATCGCGACCGACCGGCTCGAGCAGGTGAACGTGTTCCCGTTCGTGCGCAGCACGCCCGGCGGCAGCGCGCGCATGCGCACCCAGGTGAGCTGCGGCCCCCGCGATCCGGGCTCGTGGGATTGCACCGTGTCGGTGGCCGACCTGCTGGCCGAGCTCGATCGCACCCAGGGCGAGCTGGGCCTTCGCATCGAGGCGCATGGCGACTTGCGCGACCGCCGCCAGCACAGCACCGTGATCATCACGATGCCGGCGCGGCGGCCTGCCACCGCTTTCAGTGGCTGATCATCCAGGGGCGCTTGCCCGGGAATGATTTGGCCCCGTCGGGCGCCGTGACGGTCGCCTTGCGCGCACGGCCCGTGCTGCAGCAGCCGCAGCCCGCCGGATGCTTCAGCCGCTGGTAGTCGCGCGAACTCCGGGGTTCGTGCCGCGCCCGCTCGTTCACGTCCATCGCGCGCCGCGTCCCCTCTTCCAGCAGGCCCAGCCGGGGCGCGCTGGCAAAAACCCGGGGCGAGGCCGCGCCACAATCCGGGCAGGCGGCCGGCTCGTTGCGCTGCGCCAGCGAACGCAGGGCATCGAAGCCGCCGCAGTCGCGGCATTCGTAGTCGTAGGTCGGCATGGGCGGCGGCTCAGAGCAGGTCGGGCGACAGCGGCATGTCGATGCTGCCGTCCAGGAACTTCGTCGGCCCGGCGGCGCTGGGGTTGATGTCGAAGTCGAAGATCTGCGTGGGCAGCCACAGCGTGGCGCAGGCGTTGGGCACGTCCACCACGCCGCTGATGTGGCCCTGCACCGGCGCGGTGCCCAGGATCGAATAGGCCTGCGCACCTGAGTAGCCGAACTTCTTCAGGTACTCGATGGCATTCAGGCAGGCCTGGCGGTAGGCCACGTTCACGTCCAGGTAGTACTGCTTGCCGCTCTCGTCGACGCTGATGCCCTCGAAGATCACGTAGTCGTCGTACACCGGCTTGATGGGGCTGGGCTTGAAGATCGGGTTCTTGATGCCGTACTTGGCCATGCCGCCCTTGATGAGCGAGACCTTCATGTGCACCCAGCCCGCCATCTCGATGGCACCGCAGAAGGTGATCTCGCCGTCGCCCTGGCTGAAGTGCAGGTCGCCCACCGAGAGGCCCGCGCCGTCGACGTAGACCGGGAAGAAGATCTTCGAGCCGCGCGACAGGTCCTTGATGTCGCAGTTGCCGCCGTGCTCGCGCGGCGGCACGGTGCGCGCGCCCGTGGCGGCCGCCTGGGCCTTGGCATCGCCCGTGAGCTTGCCCATGTGGGCCGTGCCGGCAAAAGGCGGGTTGGCCAGGCCGCCGGTGGCCGGGTCGGAATCGATGAGCGCCTGCTCGCGCGAATTCCACATCTCCAGCATCTTCGGATCGGGCAGGCAGCCGATCAGGCCCGGGTGGATCAGGCCGGCGTACTTCACGCCCGGCACGTGGCGCGAGGTGGTGAACATGCCGTGGAAGTCCCAGATCGACTTCTGCGCCTGCGGGAAATGCTCGGTCAGGAAGCCGCCGCCGTTCTTCTTGGAGAAGAAGCCGTTGAAGCCCCAGAGCGAATCCTGCTTGGCGCCGATGTCCAGCAGGTCCACCACCAGCAGGTCGCCCGGCTCGGCGCCCTTCACGCCCACCGGGCCCGAGAGGTAGTGCACCGTGGTCAGGTCGATGTCGCGCACATCGTCGGCGCTGTCGTTGTTCTTGATGAAGCCGCCCGTCCAGTCGTAGGTTTCCAGCACGAAGTCGTCGCCCGGGTTCACCCAGCAGGCCATGGGGATGTCGGGGTGCCAGCGGTTGTGCACCATCTCGTTGGTGGGCGCGGGCTTCGTCAGGTCGACCTTGATCAGGGTATCGGGCATTTCAGTGTTCTCCTGGGTTGGGAATGCGGGGAATCAGACCGAGAGATAGGCTTTGATATGCGCCTCGTCGGTCTTGTCGCGGGCGGTCTCGTGCACCAGCCGGCCGCCTTCGATGACGAAGAGCCGGTCGGCCACCTCCATCGCGAAAGAGAGCACCTGCTCGGACACGACGATGGTGATGCCCTTCATCTTTCGGATCTCGTTGAGCGCCTTGGCGATGTCCTTGATGATGGACGGCTGGATGCCCTCGGTGGGCTCGTCCAGCAGCAGCACCTTGGGCTCGGTCACCAGCGCGCGGGCAATGGCCAGCTGCTGCTGCTGCCCGCCCGAGAGGTTGCCGCCCTTGCGCCGCCGCATGTCGAACAGCACCGGGAACAGCGCGTAGATCTCGTCGGGAATGCGGCGCGTGGCGCTGTTCTCCAGCCCGGTCTGGATGTTCTCTTCCACCGTGAGGGTCGGGAAGATCATGCGCCCCTGCGGCACATAGGCGATGCCCTTGGCCACGCGCCGGAAGCTCTCGTCCTTCGTCACGTCCTGGCCGGCCACCTCGATGCGGCCGGACTTGCTGGGCAGCACGCCCATCAGCGCCTTGAACAGCGTGGTCTTGCCCATGCCGTTGCGGCCCATGATGGCCACCGTCTCGTTGGCCATCGCGTTGAAAGTCACGCCGTGCAAGGCCTGGCTCTGGCCGTAGGCCACGAAGAGGTCCTGCACCTTCAGTCGGATGTCGCTCATGCTCAATGTCCCAGGTAGACGTCGATGACTTTGGGGTCGGCCTGCACCTTCTCCATCGGCCCCTCGGCCAGGATCTTTCCCTGGTGCATCACCGTCACCTTGTGGGCGATCTGCTTGACGAAGTCCATGTCGTGCTCGATCACGATCACCGCGCGGTTCTGGCAGATGCGCTTGAGCAGCTCGGCCGTCAGCTCGCGCTCGCGGGCGCTCATGCCGGCAATGGGCTCGTCGAGCATCAGCAGCTCGGGTTCCTGCATCAGCAGCATGCCGATCTCCAGCCACTGCTTCTGGCCGTGGCTCAGCAGCCCGGCCTCGGTCTGCAGCTTGTCGGCCAGGCCGATGTCCTCCGCCACCACCTGCACGCGGGCCTTCACTTCGTCGGTGCACTTGAAGGCCAGCGCGCCCAGCACCGAGCGACCCTTGGGGTACGACACCTCCAGGTTCTGGAAGACCGACAGGTTCTCGTAGATGGACGGTGTCTGGAACTTGCGCCCCAGCCCCAGCCGCACCCGCTTGTGCTCGGCCATGCCGGTGAGCTCGGTGTTCTTGAACTTGATCGAGCCGGCACTGGCCTTGGTCTTGCCGCAGATCAGGTCCAGCAGCGTGGTCTTGCCCGCGCCGTTGGGGCCGATGATCACCCGCAGCTCGTTGCGGTCGACGTAGAGGGTCAGCTGGTCGATGGCCTTGAAGCCGTCGAAGGAGACGGTGAGGTCTTCCACGGCCAGTGCGAAGTCGGTGTTGCTCATGCGTGTGCTCCCTTGGGGTTCAGGCGCGCTGGCCGCTCATGCCTTCATGCAGGCCGCCGTGCTGGGTGGCGGGGCCGCTCGCGCCCGGCTTGGCGCGCGGCGGCAGCACGTCGGGG
>NZ_BCUU01000173.1 GCF_001591385.1 Variovorax soli NBRC 106424 | reverse complement strand
GCTAGGCCGGCCGGCGCCGCCAGCTAGTGCGGCATCGCCATCGCCCGCGCCGCCTGCAGGATCACGTCTTCCGAAGGCAGCTTGCCGATGCCGGCCAGCCCTTCTTCCTGGCATTCGATGTCCACCCAGCGCACGATGCCATCGCGGTCGATCATGTACAGCGCCTTGAGCTGCGGCCACTGGCGCTCGATGTCAGCCTGGTCGTTCGGCGTGCCCGCGTAGCCGTCCTCGGCGGTGAGCTTGGCCGAAAGTTCCTGCAGCGGCATCGGCTCGGGCAGGTCGCCGAAGGGGTTGACCCGGATCTCGCCCATGGCCTGCATCATCTCGGGCGTGGGCTCGGGCTTGGGCACGCGGAAGGCCCGGTGGATGCTCAGCGCCGGGTCCGACGCCAGGCGCAGCTTGGTGGGCCTGAACCTGAAGTACACGCGTGCATGCACCGGGTCGGTGGCCACCACCGCCAGGCTTTGCACGCCCAGGGCCTTGAGCTTGTCTTCCATGGCGCCCAGCTGCACCAGCTGGCGGCGGCAGAAGGGGCACCACAGGCCGACCATCAGCGCCAGGAAGAGGTTGCTCTTGCCGCGATAGTCGCCCAGCGTGACGGGCCCGGGGCCGTCCACGGCGGGCAGTTCGAATTCGGGGGCCGGCTCGCCCGGCGACACGGGCATGGCCATCATCGATGCGGAGGACATGTCGACTCTCCTTCTAAGGCCCTAGCAAAGGAACGGAAGCACCATCAGGGCGTCGGGCTCCAGGCCGGCGCTTTCGCACAGCGCCTGGGCCTTGGCCAGCCAGGCCTCGGCCTCGTCGGGCCGCCCGGCGTCCAGGTACAGCGTAGCCAAACCGTCGTAGCAAGGGAAGAGCAATTGCGGCTCCGCCACCTGCTCGGCCAGCTGCAGCGCTTCCTGATACGCGGAAAAGGCGCGCCCGTGGTCGCCGTGGCACTGGTGGATCTGGCCGAGCACGATCAGCGGCACGGCCAGGTGGTCGACCAGCCCGAGGCGCCGGTCGAGCTGCACCGCGGCCTGCGCGGCCTCGATGCCCTCGGCCTCGCAGCGGTTGGTGAGCGCGCAGTAGGCCACCGCCAGGTTGGCATACAGCCGCGACTGGAACGCCAGGTCCCCGACCTTGCGCGCGGTTTCCAGCCCGCGCAGGCAGGTCTCGATGCAGCGCTGCGGGTCCAGGCTGGCGTACAGCACGCCCAGGTTGGTGTAGCCGCGGCAGGTGGCTTGCAACAACTCCAGCGCCTCGGCCTGCGCCAGGCTGCGCTCGATTTCCAGCACGGCCTCGTTCGGGCGGCCCAGCCGTGCCAGGGCCACGCCCAGGGTGTTGCCGGCCTCGGCCCGCACGATGGTGGCGGCGCGTTCGGTGTCGGCGCCGGCGCCGGCCGGCACCTCGGCCAGCGCGCGCTGGGCCCAGGCCAGTGCGCCTGCGTTGTCGCCGGCGCGAAAAGCCAGGCGCCCCAGCTCCTGGAACAGGTGCGCCCGCTCGATCGCATCGCCGGCCTCGCCCAGGCGGGCCAGCCCCTCGTTGAAGCAGGCGGCGGCGCGTTCGCGCTCGCCGCATTCCCAGTGCAGGCCGCCGGTCTTGCGCAGCACGCGCGCCTCGCGCACCGGGTCGTCGGCCTGTGCGTCCATGGCCTGGCGGATCGCGTCGTAGTGCGCCAGCGCCTCGTCGCGGCGGCCAGTCAGGCCTTGCAGGTCGGCCAGGCGCTCGCGCGCATCGAGGCGGGCCTGGCGGACCTCGTCGTCGTTGTCGCCGGCGCCTTCCTGTTCGAGGGTTTCCAGCGCGCGCTGGTAGTGGCGCAGGGCGTCCTCGTTGGCATACACGGCGCGCGCCCAGTCGCCGGCGGCCAGCAGGTAGCGGGCGCCGCGCAGCTTGTCGGGCGACAGGCTCCAGTGGTGGCCCAGCGCCTCCAGTTCGGCCAGGCGCCGCGGCGTGCGCTCGGCCTGGGCCGGTACGGCGTCGCCTGCCGGCGCCTGCGCTTCTTCCAGCGCCTGGCCGACCCGCCCGTGCAGTTCGCTGCGCCGGGCCAGCAGCAGGTTCTGGTAGGCCACCTCGTGCAGCAACGCGTGGGTGAAGCGCCAGCGGTCGCCGGGCGCGCAGCACAGCAGCATGGCGGCCGCCAGCCGCTGCAGGGCCACTTCGATGGCCGCCTTGGGGGCGCTGGCAATGCGCTCCAGCAGTCCGGTGCCGAATTCCATGCCCAGCACCGCGGCCTCCTGCAGCGTGCGCCGGTCGTCGGCGCCCAGGCGGTCGATGCGCGAGAGCAGCAGGCCGTAGAGCGTGGCCGGCACGTCGGCGGCCGTGCTGTCCGGCGCGCACTGCCAGCGGTCATCCACGCGCCGCAGCTGCCCGGCACCGGCCAGGCTGCGCAGGATCTCCTCCACGAACAGCGGGTTGCCGCCCGAGCGCTGCGCCACCAGCTCGCGCAGCGGCGCCAGGCCCGCATCGCCGCCAGCGTCCAGCAGCTGATCGACCAGGTCGCGCGTCTCGTCGGGTTCCAGCGGCGACAGTGCCACCTGCGTCTGGCCGGCCTGGGCCGCCTGCACCCGGCGCGCATCGGGGCGCTGCGACAGCACCAGCATCAGGCGCTGGTCCGCCAGCTGGTCCAGCAGGTCCGCCAGCAGTTCGAGCGAGGCGGCGTCCGCCCAGTGGGCATCGTCCAGCACGATCATCAGCGGCTGCTGCGCCAGCCGCAGTTCGAGCAGGGCCCGCCCGGCCAGGTGGATCTGGCGCTGCAGCTGCTCGGGCTCGATGTCGCTCGGGCGCACCTGCTGCAGGCCCAGCAGGTGGTCGAGCACGCGCGTCACCGCGTCGGCCTCCGCGGCGTCCGCGCCCAGCGCCTGCAGGCCCTGCAGCAGCTTGTGCTGCGCCACCGCCAGCGAGTCGTGCTGCTCGAGCTGGTAGGCATCGCGAAACAGCGCACCGAAGCTGCCGTAGGTGGGCTCGCCCATCGACGAGCAGCTGGCGCGGCGCACGCAGGTGGCGGCCAGCGCGGCGGTGCGCTGCGCCTGCAGGCGCGCGAAGAACTCGGCCAGCAGGCGCGACTTGCCCGCGCCCGCCTCGCCGGTGATGCACACCAGCTGCGCACTGCCGGCCTGCATCGCGTCGAAGGCGGCCAGCAGCTGCATGAGCTGCGCATCGCGCCCGACCAGGCCGGCGCTCAGGCCCAGGTCCGCCAGGCCGCGCGGCGAGGCCTGCGCCGCGTCGCTGCGCACACCTGAAACGGCGAACACCTTCATGGGCTGGGCCTTGCCGCGCAGCGCCAGCTCCGCCGCCGCGCCGAACTCGAAGCGGTGCTGCGCCAGCGCCCGGGTGGCGCCGGAGACCAGCACCATGCCCGGCTCGGCCGCGCTCAGCAGGCGCGAGGCGGTGTTGACCGTGTCGCCCGTCACCGCGTAGCTGCCGCCGGCGCCGCTGCCCAGGCTGCCGGCCACCACCGAGCCGGTGTGCACGCCGATGTGCAGCGTCACCCCGCGCGACAGGCGCGGCGCCCACTGCCGGCTGAGCGATTCCACGCCCGCCATCATGGCCAGGGCCGCGTCGATGGCACGCACCGGATCGTCCTCGTGCGCATGCGGCGCGCCGAACACCGCCATCACCGCATCGCCCACGAACTTCTCGACAAAGCCGTCGTAGCGCGCCACGGCCTGCGCCATCACCTCGAACAAGGCGTTCTGGAAGGCGCGCAGCGTTTCCGGGTCCAGCCCTTCGGCCAGCGAGGTGAAGCCGGTGAGGTCGGCAAAGAGCACGGTGACCAGCCGCCGGTCCGCGGCCTGCGACGCGTCGCTGTCATTGGCCGCCGCATGGGCCGGGGCGGGGGTCTGCTGCTCCTGCGCCAGGCCGCAGCGCGGGCAGAACGCAAAGCCCGCCTCGATGGCCTGGCCGCAGCCGCGGCAAGCCAGGCCCGCGCGCTTCCCGCAGCGCTGGCAAAACCCCGCCCCCGGCAGCAGGGTGCTGCCGCAACCGGTGCACGAGGCGGGCAGCGTTGCCGACATGGCGTCCGCCATCGTGCGCCTGTTTGGCCGTGCGCGCCAGTCATCGTGTGCCCCAGTCTCAGGCGAATGGCGATGCGCCATAGGCCGATGCGCCGGCCCCTTCAACAAGCCACAAGTGATATTGCGCCGGCGGCGAATGTTCCGTGCAATGCGCCACGCGCGTTTTCGCGCCGTGCCGCCCGCTCCCGCGGAAGCGAGTGGCCCCTTCCACTACGAAAAGAACGTTGGAGGAGGAGAACCGCCATGACGGACAGCGTTGCGCCGGAATATGCGCGCTTCATCGCCGATGAGCGCCGCGCCAAGCGGCTGGAAGCGGTCGCCCGGCCCATGCCGGAGGGGGAGGTACTCAAGCCCGTGTCGCTCAAGAGCGAGCAGGCCAGCCAGTTCCTGCGCGTGGCCGCCCAGCGCGCCAGCGGCCTGTTCCGCCCGAGCCGCCACACCGAGGTGGTCTGGGTGCAGGGCGACAGCGAACTGGCGGTGAGCCTGGTGGGCCTGCAGGTGCAGCTCACCGAGGGCCTGATCCGCGTGACCATGCCGGTGCGCTGCGACCAGACGGGCAGCGTCAACATCGAGGTGGTGTTTGCCGTGGGCAGTGCCAAGAACCCCTCGGGCCTGTATGCCGCCACCTTCCGCCGGCCCATCGGCCCGGCCGTGATCGTCGACACCTGGGGCGAGGCGCTGGTGGCCTTCGCGTGGCAGGGCGTGCTGGGCATGGTCAGCGGCATTGCCGGCGCCGTGGGCAAGGATGCGCGCGGCAACGTCATGGTGCCGGCCGAACTCAACGCGGACAAGGGCGTGCTGCAGATCGTGCCGATGGCGCGGCATCGCTTCGCCGGCTCCAGCGGGCTCAAGGCAGCATCATGAGCTTTGCTACCGACGACCTGGGCGTGCTCGGCAACCTGGCCGAAGCACTGGGCATCTTCGAAGACGGCGAGCCGAACCCGGCGTGGTTCGGCGCGCCGGAGGCATCGCTGAAGAAGATGCTCTCCAACCCCGAGCAGCGGCAGGCGCTCATCGCCTTCGTGGACGAGGCCATGGGCGGCGCCGACCGCAGCACCGACCCGCGCGGCGTGGTGTGGCTGCCCATCGTGCACATCGACGACCCGGACCTCACGGTGTCGATCACGGTCGACGACCAGGCGGCAGACAACACGCTGCACATCGGCATTGCGCTGTCGGTGCACACCAGCGGCGCGGTGGAATCGAACAGCTCGCTGGCTGTGCCGCTGTTCCGCGCGAAGAAGGACGGCGGGCCCAACGTCGGCAGCCCGCTGCTGCTGGGCGCCAAGGGCGGGCGCATTCGCCTGGCCACCGAGATCGTCATCGACAGCGGTGCGCCGGTGCCGGGCCAGGCACGCCTGGGCGCCATCGGCATCGAGGTCGACCTGCCCACCTACGGCGGTCTGCCGAAAGAGCCGGACCCGGTGTTCGGCCTCAGCCTCACCGGCTTCCAGCTGCCGGGCGCCACCAGCCCGCGCGACATCCGCGTGGCCGCCGACGGCGTGGACGAGCTGGACGACGCGCTGCTCGACCTGGTGCTGGCGCTGGTCAAGTCGCAGGCCGATTCGCAGCCCGCCAACTCGGTGATCGCTGCCATCGGCGGCATGCTGGGCCTGAAGAGCGGCGACGCCATTCCCGACTTTCCGATCACGCTCCTGCCCACGCAGGGCGTGCAGGCCATTGCCAACTGGCTGCACGGGCTGATGACCCAGGCCGCCAGCCGCAACCAGTGGCTGGGCTACCTGGCGCGGCTGTTCGGCGTTGCGCCGCCCGCGCCCGGCCAGCCGGTGGGCTTCGCGCTGGGCGGCGGCGCCGCCCTGCAGCTCAACCTGCGCGTGGACACCGGCCCCACCGGCAATGCGCGGCTCACGCCCACGCTGGGCCTGGTGCTGGGCGATGCGAGCAAGCGGGTGGAGGCGCGCGCCGACCTGTTCGACGTGGACCTCGTCACCGGCGCCGCGCGCGCGCTGCCGCAGTTCGGCGTGTGGGC
>NZ_BCUU01000172.1 GCF_001591385.1 Variovorax soli NBRC 106424 | reverse complement strand
CCATCGGCCTGGCGCTGGGCGCGGTGCTCGCGGCCGCGGCGCCGCGCACGCAGAAGGAAGACGAGCTGATGGGCCGCTCCAGCGACGAGCTGATGGGCGACGCCAAGCGCTCGGCCCGGGAATCGTTCGGCGGCCCTGGCGACGGTGACGCGTCGAGCGATGGCCAGAAGGACCTCGAGCCGGCGGTGCCATTGCGACGCCAGTCCCAGGCGACGCAAGCGCAGGCAACGCAGCCTCAGGCGGCCCAGCCGCAGCCGCAGCTGGAGGCGCAGCAGCGGCCCTGGCCCGGCGAGCCGCTTGGCGAAAGCTGAGGCCGGCGCAGCCGCCCTGTGGCGGGCTTGTCCAGGGCGCGCCCGGGGGCCGCTTCGTCGCCGGGCCGCAATGGCGGCAAACCGGCGGGCTGGGCTGGCGCCGGCGGCGGCGTGTCGAAAGTAGCAGCCACGGCAGCGGCCTCCTCATCGAGAGCGGCGAAGCTGCGAGCGCAGATGCGAACGCGAGCGCCGGCCGTACCAGGTGGCCAGGCAGACCCCCGACACCGCCGCGGTGAACAGTGCCAGGGTGCTGCCTGGCATGGCACGTACCATGTTGCCGGCGATCTCGCCGGCCCGGGGCACGGTGAGCTCCATGCGGCGGCGGGTCATCCGCCCGCCCAGCTCATTGAGCCGTTCGGGCATCAGGCGCTGCGCGGCCGGCAGCAGCTCGGTTTCTTCGTCGGCCACATGGTGCAGCACGGCGCGCATCAACTCCATGAACAGGTCGTCGTAGCCTGCGTCTTCGGGTGCCAGGCCGCGCAACCGGCCGATCAGGCTTCGCATCTCGTCGTGCTCGGCCGGGCTTTCCTCCAGCGTCTGGCTGGAAAAGACTTCCCGCAGGGCCGGATAGAAGATCTCTTCTTCCAGCTGCGCATGGACTTCCAGCGCGGTGCAAGCGGTGTTCACCAGGCCTCGCTTGGCGGTGGGCCAGTCGTCCAGATCGAACTGGTGGAAGGTGGACAGCACGTGGGTGTGGTCGAGCCGGATGATGTTCACGGCGCTGGGATACATGCCTTGCAGGAGTCGGGTCATATGGGGTCCTCTTTGCGGATTGCGCCCGGACCTGGCAAGCGGGGCGCCTGCGCGGCACCGGGGAAGGGCGGTGCTGGCCGCGTCCCCTGGCTGCAATTCTTGCGGCAATTCCGGCAGCGCGTTTCGTGCCCCCGGCCGTGCCATCACCCCACCGCAGCGGGCTTGGCCACCATCAGCCAGAAGATGCCGAGAAAGAGGAGCAGTGCCGGGATGCCCAGGCCGAACCAGGTCCAGAAGAAGGTCCAGAAGCGGCGCGGCAGCGCACCGGCTTCCGCCCCGCTGCGCGCGATGTCCCGCATGCGCATCTGCAGCCACACCACAGGCAGCCAGCAGCCGATGGCTGCCGCATAGGCCACCAGCGAGGCAAGCAGCCATGGCGTGCGAAGCGGCAGGCCGGCCGCATGCGCGAGCCAGAGCCCCGTCAGCGGCTGTAGCACCGCCGTGGTGGCGGTGAAGAGCCAATCGGCGCGCACCACCCACTTCGAAACGAACGCCACGCAGCGCGTGTCCCCGCTCAGGGCCGTGGCGAGCAGGTAGAAGGCCGAGCCGATACCGGTGCCGAACAGGATGGTCGACGACACCACGTGCACGTACTTGATGATCAGATAGTCCATGCGGTCTCCGCGTCAGTGGCCCGCAGATGGCCGATGAATCGCCGCTGCATCCGCCGCCCACAGCAGGGCGATGGCCACGGCCATCGGCAGGTTCTTCGAGAGCGGGCCAAAAGGATGGAGCCAGAACTGCGGCAGCTGCCAGCTCAGGATTGCGGTGTAGAAGGCCATCAACGCCAGCTGCAGTGGCCAGACGATGCGCACGCGCCAGCGCGCCGGCGCCGCGAGCGTGGCCAGGCCCAGCATCAGGTCGAAGATGACAGCGCCTGGCAGCAGCACGCGGGCGAAGCCGGGCGCCGCACCGGCCGTCTCGAGCAACTCCAGGCTTTGCGACACCGGGTAGAGGCCTGCAGACACTGCCGCCGTCCACAGCCAAACCAATGCCACGGCGAGGCGAAGCAGCGGCAGCAACCAGAACAGGCGGGCCTCGCGCAGCATCGCGGCACGCTCGATTGGCGTTACGAAGGCCGCGGCGGCACGTGGCGCACGGCCGAGCAGTTCGGCGAAGGGCGCCGATGGCGCCGCATTCCCCGCCAGCAGCATGCGGGCGCTGTCGCCATCCACGAGACGGGACCCCAGCGCCGCCGCCACGGCCGACGCGCTCACAAAGGCACGCGCTGGCACCGGCAGCACGACCTGGGTCCTGCGCAGCCCCAGTGCGATCCTCAGCTGCCCGAGGTATCGGGCGAACTGCAGCGGACGGTCGCCGACCATGTCGATCACGGGCCCGTCGCAGCGCTCGGGCAAGAGCACGAGCGCGAGCAGCCCGGCCGTCAGGTCGTCGACGTGCACCGGCTGCAGCAGTTGCCCTCCGCCGGCGGGCAGGAGCACCACGGGCAGCGCCGCGAGCGCGGAAAAGAGCCCAGCGCTAGGTCCATCGCGCGCCCACACCAGTGAGGGCCGCACGACGATGGCGCGCACGCCGGTGGACAGCAGGTGCCGGTCTGCCATGCCCTTGGTCGCGAGAAAGGGCGTCGGGGCATCCGCTTGCGCGCCGAGCGCGGAGATCTGGATCACGCAACGAACGCCCCGGGTTGCGCACGCATCAAAAAGAGCCACCGGCGCAGCACGCTGGACGGCATCCAGGTCGCCTTTGCGCTGCTCGCGCAGCACGCCTGCGGCATTGACCACGACATCGCCGGCATGCAGGTGGTTCAGCCAGAAATCGGGCGGCGGCGCGTCGCGCAAGTCGGCAGCAAGCCAGGCTGCGCCGGGCCATGCAGACGCTTGCCCCGTGGCCCGGTGCCGGCCCGAATGTACGCAAAGCAGCGGCACGCCCAGCTGCCACAACGCTCGCACGAGGTGCGAGCCGAGCAGGCCGGTCGCACCGACGACGACGACCCTCGAAGGCCATGCGCTCATGGCGTGAAGCTCCCATCTCGCCCGGCGCGTTGCAACTCGTCCATGACGCGGAACGCGGCAGCCAGGCCGAGTGCGAAGGCCGCGTACACCACGAGCATGGAGCGCGCCGACAGGTGGTGCTCGAACCCCGGCCGCAGCCGGCGCGGCGTCACCGTGTAATCCACTGCGAAGGCCAGCGCCGCCGTCCCGGCTGCCTCCGCGATTGCACCTCCCAGCGAGGCAGAGCGGGCACCTGGCGGATGCATGCGCCGGTGTGCAGCGGCCCACAGGGTGGACATGGCATGGTGGACCGCATAGCCCACCAGCGTGTAACGCAGCGACCAGGAGGTCCTGAGGAGCGCTCGCCGCCCCCAGACCCATTGGCTGGTCGCGTTCGTCGGCGCTGCGGCCCCATGGCCATCGATACGCCCGCAAACGAACAACGCAAGCGTGGACAACAAGCTGGCTGCCGCGCCGGCGACCAGCGGCGCAGACAGTCCGCGATCGGGCGCCGCGTCGAGCATGGGGCGTAATCCGTCGGGCATGGATGTGCAGCGGCAATCGCCGTGCCCATCACGACGGGCAGCGTGCCCTGGCGCGCATTCGACATGCGCGTAAGGCGGTCTCTTCCCACAGGCTCTTGAGATCGGCCTGTCGGGGATTTCAGGAGATAGACGATGTCCCGCAGAGGTGACCTGATGCAAGATTTCCGGGGACTGGCCCTCGGCCAAGAGGCAGCGGGGCCGATTGCCAACCGGAGAAGACAATGCCCGACGATCGCGCCAAAACAGGCAGTGACCGGAAGCTCATTTCCATGGATCAAGATCAAGAGGTGCGCGACTGGGCGCTACGCCTCGGTTGCTCAGAGCAAGAACTGCGTGAGGCGGTGGAAACGGTGGGCAACTCCGCCGATGAAGTGCGCCGCTACATCGAACATCGGAAAGGGTGACGCCATGAGATACCGAAGCGCGAAGCGGGAGGTAGAAGAGGCGCTGGCCGTCTTGCGCGAACTCATTCAAAAGCTCGGGCCACCGCAGCCGGCGCGACGGGCGGAAATCGAAGCTATTCGCGAGTGCCAGAAGTCACGCCGGTAGGCTCTTCTGCCCTTTGGGCCGATCTCAACCTGCGCTGATGCCCCCGCGCCGGCGCGGGCTCGATGGCGGCCCTGGATAGTCCTTTGCATTGGATTGCCGCGGACAGCAAGCCATGTGCCCGAGCGCCGATCAGCACCTTTTAAGGGTGTCGGGTGCTCACTCGTCAAGGACCGCTGCCCTTGCCCCCGCCTCAAGTGCCGCACCAACCTTCGCGGGCGACATGGAAGAGTCCTTGATGCACGTCTTGCAGTATGCGTTCTTCGCTGATCTCCGTTGCCGACCAAAGGGGGTAAAACAGAAGCCGCCCCGAGGGGCGGCTCGCGAACCGGCGCCGATGCCGTGCTCGAGTCAAAACGCACCTACGGCAGCTTGGCCAGGATCTCGTCCATCTCGCTGGCCGAATACGCGCGCAGCGAATGGAAGCGCACGTTGCCCTGGATGGCCGTGGCCAGGCTGAAGGCGGCGAGCGCGCGCTCGTCTTCCGCCTCGATGATGGACACAAGGTCGACCTCTCCCATGGTCCAGAGGATTTCGCGCATGTTCACGCCGGCTTTCTTCGCCGCTTCCCGCGCGGCCGCGGCGCGCTTGGTCGTGTCCTTGACAGATTGGATGCCCTTGTCGGTGAAGGTCATCAAGCCAACATAGGTGACCATGTCATCTCTCCTTCAGGTTCTGCAGGCGGCCGATGCCGTCAGGACCTCGAAGCGGCGCAGCCGCCCAAAACGCCGATCAGGTCGCACTGGCAGCGAAATGGTCTGCAAGCCCAGGCAAGGCGGGAGATCGACGAAAAGCGCACTGCTCGCCCACGTTGGCAAACAAAAGACTTCACTGGGAGATGCGGCGCTGGATGCTACGCGCTTGCATGGCGAAGACAAGCCTTGACGTCCCCACTCGAGACGAGAGGAAACGGGTGTTGTGCTGCGCCCCCAACGGCGCCGCCCCGAGCCACTTTCCTTTGCTTACATCGGCAAAAGAATGTTAGAAATCTCTTCAGCATTCCGACCCCCGGGAGACGAAGGAGATATCGCATGCCGACCTTGCCGACCGTTTCGCTTGGGCGCGTCCTGACCGCCGCCGCGCTTCCCGCCGTGGTGCTGGCGTGCAGCGCGCAGGCCCATGCGCAAGCCACCTTCGAAAAGATCGCGGCGCGCCACCAGATCAACATCGGCTACCGCGAGGACTCGGCGCCCTTCTCGTACGCCGGGCGCGACAAGAAGCCCGTGGGCTACAGCATCGATGTCTGCGAGGCGGTGACGACTCGCCTGGCCACCAAGCTGGGCGTGAAGGACCTGCGCATCAACTACGTGCCCATCGCCGTGGACCGGATCGTCACCTTCGTGAAGAACGGTTCGGTCGACCTGCTGTGCGCCAACACGACCGACACGCCCGAGCGCCGCGAGCAGATGGCCTTCTCGCGCCCGATCTTCGTCGATCACGTGGGCGTGATGGTGCGCAAGAAGGACGGCATCGCGAAGCTGGAGCAGCTCGCCGGCAAGCAGCTGGTGGCCATCCGGTCCACCACGGCGGTGAAGGCGGTGGAAGACTTCGGGCAGGGCAAGTCGCTGGCCTGGAAGGTCGAAGGCGCGCTCAACCCCGAGGCGGCACTGAGCCAGCTCCAGCTGGGCTGGGCCCAGGGCTATGCGCGCGACAGCGTGCAGCTGTCCATGCAGCTGGCCGACCTGAAGGACGCCGACCAGTACGCGATCCTTCCCGATTCGCTGTCGAGCGAGCCCATTGCCATCGCCTTGCGCAAGGACGATGCCGCGATGCGTGAATTGGTCGATGGCGTCATTGCCGAAGCAGGCGCCTCGGGCCAGGCCGCGTCCTGGTACGACAAGTGGTTCATGCGCCCGATCGCCATGGACAAGGCCAGCAAGGCACTGGGGCTCGCGATGTCCCCCGAGCTGAAGGCGGCGCTCGCGGCCCGCTAGG
>NZ_BCUU01000171.1 GCF_001591385.1 Variovorax soli NBRC 106424 | reverse complement strand
ACCGCCGCGCCGGCGGCGACGGCTGCCGTTGCCGCCATTGCCGTTGGCACCGTCGCGGGCCTCGCCGTTGGGGCCCTTGCTGCCGTTGGCACCGTTCGCGCCGCGGGCTGCGTTGCCGCCGTTGCCGCCGCGGCCGCCGGCGCCCTGGCCGGCCTTGTTGTCACGGATGCGCTGCATCATTTCCTGGCGTGCCGCCTTGGCCGCGGCCTGCATGACTTCGCGGCTGGGCGGACGGCCGGCGCCGCCCCAGATGGTCTGGCGGCCCATGGCGATGGGCTCGGCGCGCTCGCCTTCTTCGGGGCCATAGCCTTCGATGGTCTGCACCGGAATCGTCTGCTTGGTGAAGCGCTCGATCTCCTGCATGAAGCCTTCTTCGTCCAGGCACACCAGGCTCACCGCCTGGCCTTCGCGCCCGGCGCGGCCGGTGCGGCCGATGCGGTGCACGTAGTCTTCGCTCACGTTGGGAATCTCGTAGTTCACCACGTGCGGCAGCTCGTCGATGTCGATGCCGCGGGCCGCGATGTCGGTGGCCACCAGGGCGCGGATCTCGCCGCTCTTGAAGCCGGCCAGCGCCTGCGTGCGGGCGCTCTGGCTCTTGTTGCCGTGCAGCGCCATGGCCGTGATGCCGTTCTTGGTGAGGAACTCGGCCACGTTGTTGGCGCCGAACTTGGTGCGGGTGAACACCAGCACCTGGCTCCAGTCGTTCTCGTTGATGATGTGCGCCAGCAGCGCCTTCTTCTTGCCGCGGCCCACCGGGTGCACCACCTGGGTGATGCGCTGCACGGTGGTGTTGCGCGGCGTGACCTGGATGCTCTGCGGGTTGCGCAGCAGGCCATTGGCCAGGTCGCGGATCTCGTCGCTGAAGGTGGCGGAGAACAGCAGGCTCTGCTTGTCGTTGGGCAGCAGGGCCAGGATCTTCTTCACGTCGTGGATGAAGCCCATGTCGAGCATGCGGTCGGCTTCGTCCAGAACGAGGATCTCGACGGTGGAAAGATCCAGGTGTCCCTGCTGCTGCAGGTCGAGCAGGCGGCCGGGGGTGGCCACCAGGATGTCCACGCCGCGCTTGATGCGGTCGATCTGCGGGTTCATGCCCACCCCGCCGAAGATGACGGTGGAAGTCAGGGGCAGGTTCTTGCCGTAGGTGCGGATGGACTCTTCGACCTGTGCGGCGAGTTCGCGCGTGGGCGTCAGCACCAGGGCGGCAATGCCGTCCTTGCCGAACTTGTTGATCTTGCCCTGGCCCTTGGAGAGCTTGTGCAGCATGGGCAGGGTGAAGGCGGCGGTCTTGCCGGTGCCGGTCTGGGCGCCGGCCAGCAGGTCGTGGCCTTCGAGCACGGCGGGAATCGCCTGCGCCTGGATGGGGGTGGGGGTTTCGTAGCCTTGCTCGTGCACGGCCTTGAGGATGGCCGGAGCCAACTTCAGTTCGTCAAAGTTCATTGATTCAACTTGGCGCCTTTCACGGCGCAGTGGTGTCCGCCAAATCCGGTGTCATGTGGACGCCGGGTCAGTCCGAGGCGGATGGAAAAGGATCGGGAGAGAGAGGGCCGCCAGGGCGCTGCAATTGCCAGCGCGGGAGGCTTCGCTCGTCCCCGGCGAAGAGCCGGTGTTGCGGTCGACTGGGCCGCGAACAGCCGACATTGTCTCATGACTTGGGACATGGCGCTTGAAACGCCCGATTCTGGTGCGCGCGCGGTGCCAATGGCCCGCCTTCGGCCTGCCTTCCAGGAGGCCCTGCGGTAGACTCGGGGCTTCAGGCCGGCCGCCCGCGCAACCAGCACCCGCAGTTTCAGCGCGCCGCCCGGATCCGCGCCAGGTCGAAGCCGCTTTTTCGACCCACACCCGAAGTTTCCACCAGCGACCAGACAGACATGGCCCAGTACGTCTACACCATGAACCGCGTCTCCAAGACCGTGCCGCCCAAGCGGCAGATCTTGAAAGACATTTCCCTTTCCTTCTTCCCCGGCGCCAAGATCGGCGTGCTCGGCCTCAACGGCTCGGGCAAGTCGTCGCTGCTCAAGATCATGGCGGGCATCGACAAGGAAATCGAAGGCGAGGCGCTGCCCATGCCGGGCCTGTCCATCGGCTACCTGGAGCAGGAGCCCAAGCTCAACCCCGAGCACACGGTGCGCCAGGAAATCGACGAGGCCATGGGCGAGGTGAACAACGCCAAGGCCCGCCTGGAAGAGATCTACGCCGCCTATGCCGAGGAAGACGCCGACTTCGACGCGCTGGCCAAGGAGCAGGGCGAACTGGAGGCGGTGATTGCCGCCGCCGGCACCGACTCCGAGCACCAGATCGAGATCGCCGCCGACGCGCTGCGCCTGCCGCCGTGGGACGCCAAGGTCGGCCTGCTCTCGGGCGGGGAGAAGCGCCGCGTGGCGCTGTGCAAGCTGCTTTTGTCCAAGCCCGACATGCTGCTGCTGGACGAACCCACCAACCACCTGGACGCCGAATCGGTGGAGTGGCTGGAAATCTTTTTGCAGCGCTTCACCGGCACCGTGGTGGCCATCACCCACGACCGCTACTTCCTCGACAACGCCGCCGAGTGGATTCTCGAACTGGACCGCGGCCGCGGCATTCCATGGAAGGGCAACTACAGCAACTGGCTGGAGCAGAAGGAAGCCCGCCTGGAGGCCGAGCAGAAGGGCGAAGAGGCCCATGCCAAGGCCATGAAGAAGGAGCTGGAGTGGGTGCGCCAGAACCCCAAGGCCCGCCAGGCCAAGAGCAAGTCGCGGCTGGCCCGCTTCGAGGAACTGAGCGACATCGAGTACCAGCGCCGCAACGAGACGCAGGAAATCTTCATTCCTGTGGCCGAGCGCCTGGGCAGCAAGGTCATCGAGTTCAAGAACGTCACCAAGAGCTTTGGCGACCGGGTGCTCATCGACAACCTGAGCTTCAACATCCCGGCCGGTGCCATCGTGGGCATCATCGGCCCGAACGGCGCCGGCAAGTCGACGCTGTTCAAGCTGGTGGCCGGGCGCGAGCAGCCCGATTCGGGCGAAGTGGAAATCGGCCAGACCGTGAAGATGGCCTTCGTGGACCAGTCGCGCGACGTGCTGTCCAACGACAAGACCGTGTGGGAAGACATCTCAGGCGGCCTGGACATCATCAACGTCGGCAAGTTCCAGATGGCCAGCCGCGCCTACGCGGGCCGCTTCAACTTCAACGGCCAGGACCAGCAGAAGAAGGTGGGCAACCTCTCCGGCGGTGAGCGCGGCCGCCTGCACCTGGCCAAGACGCTGATCCAGGGCGGCAACGTGCTGCTGCTGGACGAGCCCTCCAACGACCTGGACGTGGAAACCCTGCGCGCCCTGGAAGACGCGCTGCTGGAATACGCCGGCACGGTGATGGTCATCAGCCACGACCGCTGGTTCCTCGACCGCATCGCCACCCACATCCTGGCGGCCGAAGGCGATTCGCAGTGGTACTTCTTCGATGGCAACTACCAGGAGTACGAGGCCGACAAGAAGAAGCGCCTGGGCGAAGAGGGCGCCAAGCCGCACCGCGTGCGCTTCAAGGCGCTCAAGTAAGAGCCGGCTGACATCGCGCCACGGCGGCCCGGCGCATACTGGTCGGTCTGGCAACTCCCGGACCGAGGTGCAGCATGCGACGTGCGACGTGGCAATTGCCTTTGTGGATGGCGCTGGCGGCAGCGCTGGTCCAGTGCGGCGGTGGCGGCGGCAGCAGCCCGCCGGCTGCATCCTCATCCGCCGGCCAGGGCAGCACGGTGGCCGGCACCCCGCCGCCGTCCGGTGACGGGGCAACGCCCCCGCCAGCCCCCGTCTCCCTCAAGCTCACCGAAGTCATCACCGGCCTGAGCAACCCCTGGGCCCTCGCTTTCCTGCCGGACCGGCGCATGCTCATCACCGAGCGTGGCGGCAAGCTGCGGCTGCGCCAGGCGGACGGCTCGGCGCCGGCCGGCGGCGACACCGTGAGCGGCGTGCCCGCAGTGCTGGTCGCAGGCCAGGGCGGCCTGCTCGACGTGGCGGTGGACCCGGCCTTTGCCACCAATCGGCGCATCTACGTGAGCTTTGCGGAAGGCACCGCCACCTCCAACGGCACGGCCGTGGCGCGGGCGGAACTCGACCCCGACGCGCGCACCCTGAGCAACCTGGTCGTGATCTTCCGCCAGCAGCCCAAGGTGGACAGCACCGGCCACTTCGGATCGCGCCTGGTGTTCGATCGCAGCGGCCAGCTTTTCGTCGCCCTGGGCGACCGCCTGGTGGATTCGCAGCGCGGGTTCGCGCAAGACAAGACGCGCGACAACGGCAAGGTGATGCGGATCACCACGGACGGCGCGCCGTCGGCGGGCAATCCGTTCCCGGCCATGTCGGGCACGCACCAGGATTCCATCTGGAGCTACGGCCACCGCAACCCCCAGGGCGCGGCGCTGCATCCCGCGAGCGGCGAGCTGTGGGTGAGCGAGCACGGCCCGCAGGGCGGCGACGAAATCAACCGCGTGATGCCCGGCGCCAACTACGGCTGGCCCATCATCAGCTACGGCCAGGAGTACGGCACCACCACGCAGGTGGGCGAGGGCACGGCGAAGGCCGGCATGGAGCAGCCCGCGACCTATTGGGAAGAGATCGACGGCTCGCCCTGGACGGGCGGCGCCAAGTCATCGATTGCGCCCAGCGGCCTGGCCTTCTACACCGCCGACGCCATCCCGCAATGGAAAGGCAACCTCTTCACCGGCGCGCTGGCCGGGACGGCACTGTGGCGGCTCACGCTGAATGGCAACGTCGTCACGGCGCGCGAGCGGCTGCTGGCCGAGCGCGGCGAGCGCATCCGCGACGTGCGCCAGGGGCCGGACGGGTGGCTCTACATGCTCACCGACGCCAGCCCCAACGGGAAGCTGCTGCGCTTCGAGGCCGCGCCCTAGCCGCCTTAGCCGTCGTTTCAGTCGCGGCCCGCTTCGATGATCGCCTGCGCCAGCCGCGCCGGGTCGGAGAACCACATCTCGTGGCTCCCCGGGCATTCGACCAGGCGGAACAGACCCAGGCGCTCCGACAGCCGCGGATGCCAGGGCAGGCCATGCGGCAGCGCGATGTCCTGCTGGCAGTTGAGATAGGACTTGCCGACCTGCAGCGCATCCAGCGGCTGCGCCAGCACGATCTTGTCGGTGAAGGTGCGGTACGGGTGCGGATTGAGCCGCTCGTAGGCCGAGGTGGCCAGCGCCAGGTCGGCGTCGTTGATGAAGGCCTCGCGCCAGATCGGGAAGGGCAGCATCACGGCGTTGTTCTGCGCCGCGGCCACCGCGTCGAAGAGCTGCACATAGTGCGGCGGGACCATGTCGTTGAGGCACTGGCCAGGCAGCGGCACGAAGGCGTTGACATACACCAGCCGCTTCAGGCGCGCGGCGACTTGCTGCGCGGCGCCCGAAATGACCATGCCACCGTAGCTGTGGCCCACCAGGCGCACCTCGCGCAGGTCTTTCGATTCGATGAACTGGACCAGCGAATCGATGGCGTCCTGCAGGCCGGTGCGGCTGCGGTCGTCGCCCTCGCGGTTGCCGGCCAGCGTCGGGCAGTGCACCGTGTGGCCAGCCTGGCGCAGGTGCTGCGCGGTGGCTTCCATCTCGGCGCCGGTGTGCCAGGCGCCATGAACCAGGACATAGGTGTCGGTCATCGTCGTCTCCTTGCTGTTTGCGTGTGTGATGCGCGCACTTTAGGTTCCGCGATGCCGCCTGGATGGCCGCCGCCTGCCAGCCGGATGGCCGATGCCTGCCAGTGGCGGTTGGCGTCAGCGCGTACGACGCAGGGCACCGGGCGTCGCGCCCAGATGCCGCTTGCACAGGCGCACGAAATGCGAGGCATCGGCCAGGCCCACGCGGCGGCCGATCTCGGCAATGCCCAGCCGGTCGAAGCGCGGCTCGCTGAGCAGGCGGCGCGCCACGGCCATGCGGCAGTCCATCAGCAGGCCGGCAAAGCTCTGCTGGCCCTCGGCCAGGCAGCGGTGCAGGCTGCGTTCCGACAGGCCGAGCTGCGCCGCGATGGCGGCCGCGGTCAGCCCGGATTCCGCATGGCGCTCGCGGATGGCGTGCTGCACGCGCTCGCGCATGGCGG
>NZ_BCUU01000170.1 GCF_001591385.1 Variovorax soli NBRC 106424 | reverse complement strand
GTTGCCGCGCGAGGCGCAGTGGCTCGCGCCGGCGCTCGGCTTCCTGCAGCGCGCTGCACAGCGATGAACACGGCGCCCACCACCGCGGTCCGCGAGCTCTATGGCGCCTTGTGGCGCCATGCCGAAGGCGTGCGGCAGCAACTGGTGGGCGCGATGTCGCTGCTCGGCCTCGCACAGGTGGTGCGACTGGCCGTTCCGTGGCTGGCGGGGCAGGCCATCAATTCGCTGCAGGCGGGCAACTACCGCGGCTCGGGCGGCTGGATCGCCGCGCTGTCGGGCATGTACCTGCTGTCGTGGCTGCTGCACGGGCCGGGGCGCGTGCTGGAGCGCAACGTGGCGCTGGCCGTGCGCGGGCGGCTGGCCGACGGGCTCTATGTGCGCCTGTCGTCCGCGCCGCTGGCCTGGCACGACACGCATCACTCGGGCGAACTGCAGCACCGGGTGCACCAGGCCAGCCGGGCGCTGTCGGACTTCGCGCAGAACCAGTTCATCTATCTGAGCAGCCTGGTGAGTTTTGTCGGACCGCTGGTGGCGCTGAGCCTGCTGTCGCGCACGAGCGGCATCGTGGCCGTCGTCGGCTACGTGGTCATCGCCCTGATCGTGCTGCGCTTCGACCGCGCGCTGATGCGGCTCGCGCGTTTGGAGAACGATGCCGACCGGCGCTACGTGGCCGCCTTGCTCGACTTCCTGGCCAACACATCGACGGTGATCGGCCTGCGCCTGGCCCAGGCTTCGCGCCGGCTGCTGGGCAATCGCATGGCGGCCATCTTCGTGCCGCTCAAGCGCACGGTGGTGCTCAACGAGGCCAAGTGGTTCGTGGTCGACCTGCTGGGCCTGGCGCTCACCTGGGGCCTGGTGGTGATCTACGTCTGGCAGTCGCGCGTGCCCGGCCAGGCGGTCATGCTCGGCTCGGTCTTCATGATCTACCAGTACGCGCAGCAGACGGCCGGCGTGGTGAGCTCCATGGCGTCCAACTTCCAGTCCTTCGCGCGCATGCACACCGATTTCGGCAGTGCCGAGCCGATCTGGACCGCGCCGTCTCGCGAAGCCGAGCCGGCGGCCGAAGAGATCGACCCGGGCTTCGGCTGGCAATCCATGCAGATCGACCAGCTCACCTGGCGCTACCGGCCGCGCGGCCCGGCCGCGGCCGACACCACGGAGCGCGTGCCCAGCGGCCTGCACGGCATCGGCTTGACTTTGCGCCGCGGAGAGCGCGTGGCGCTGGTGGGCCCCAGCGGCGGCGGCAAGAGCACGCTGCTGCGCGTGCTGGCGGGGCTGTACGTGCCGGGCGGCGGCACCCTGCATTTCGACGGCGAACCGATGCCCTGGTCGCGCCTTCGCCAGATCGCGACGCTCATTCCGCAGGAAAGCGAAATCTTCGAGGCCAGCGTGCGCGAGAACCTCAGCTTTGGCGAACCGCGTGACGACGAGACGCTGCACGAGGTGCTGCATGCCAGCACCTTCGACGAGGTGCTGGCGGCCACGCACGGAGACCTCGAGACGCCGCTGTCGGAAGGCGGCTTCAACCTCTCGGGCGGCCAGCGCCAGCGCCTGTGCCTGGCGCGGGGCATGCTGCTGGCGCGCGGCAGCTCGCTGCTGCTGCTGGACGAACCCACCAGCGCCCTGGATGCCGCCACCGAGGCGCGTGTGCTGCAGCGCATGTCGCAGGCCTTTGCCGATGCCTGCATCATCGCCTCGGTGCACCGCCTGAGCCTGCTGGAGCGATTCGACTCGGTGCTGCTGATGGAAGCCGGCCGCATCGTCGACCATGGGCCCAGCGACGAGGTGCTGGCCCGCCAGCCGGCCCTGCGCGATGCGTTTGCGCGAAGCATCTGACGGCAGTGTGTGTTGCGGGGCCCAAGCCACCGGCCCGTTGGCAGGGGAATAGGATGGCCTGGCAAGGAGGCACATGCCCATGATCACCGATCGCATCGAAAAAAGCCGTGCTGCTGCCCGCGCCGCGCGAGCGCGTGTGGCGCGCCGTCGGCCTGGCGGAAAACTTCGGCAGCTGGTTCGGCGCCGATTTCGGCGGCCCCTTCGTGGCGGGCACGCGGGTGACGGCGGCCATCGAGCCCACCAGCGTGGACCCGGACATCGCGCGCCAGCAGCAGCCCTATGCCGGCAAGCCCTTCGAACTCCATGTGGTCGAAGTCCGGCCGATGGAGAAGTCTCCTTCCGCTGGCATCCGTATGCGGTCGAGGAAGGTGTCGACTACGGCGACGAACCCATGACGCTCATCGAATTCGTGCTCACCGACGCGGAGGGCGGGACCCTGCTTCGCATCTCGGAATCCGGATTCGACCGGTTGCCGCCGGCGCGCCGCAAGGAAGCTTATGCGGCCGAGGAAGGTGGTTGGGCGGCCCAATGCGGGCTCGTCAAGAAGTACCTCGCGCTGCATCCAAACCTGTAGTTGCTCCAGTGCCTCGAAAGAAGGCAATCTGGCGGCAGGCCTTGTCCGACAAGGCTTTTGGAATTCGGCCTACAAGTTTTCCACAAGCTTGTCCCCGTTCTCGGGGGACAGTTTTCGGCAGCGCGCCGCACCGCCAAGGTGCGTCAGGCCAATTGCCTACCACACAAACGCGCGATGTCTTGCGGAATGGGCAGTGCGCGCAAGCTTCCGTCTTCCCGTTTGCCGCCGAAGATGCGCACCTCCTCGCATTCGAGGATGAGCGTGTCGCCGCGCGTGACGGTGTAGCGCTGCACGAAGCTCTTGTCGCGCCACTCCGAAACCTCCGTGGCAATGGACAGGGTGTCGCCGTAGCTGGCGGTGGCGACAAATCGGCTTTGCGTGTTGACCAGCGGCGTGCCGATCACGCCGAGGGTCTTGGCCGTTTCTTCCCAGCGCGGCACGCCGCACTCGGCAAAGAAGTGGCGCGAAGCGGCGTCGATCCAGCGGAAGAAATTCGGAAACCACACGATGCCCGCCGGATCGCAGTCGCCGAACTCGACCCGCACGGTGTAGATGACTGTCTTGCTGTTGTTGCTCATGCCTGGATTGTCTTTGGCTCGGCTACATGTGCGAGGGCAGCCACAGCGCCAGCATCGGGAATGCGATGATGATGGCCAGGCGCAGCAGGTCGGTCACGATGAAGGGCGCCACGCCGCGGAAGATGGTGGCGAAGCTCACGTCATGCACCACGCTCTTGATGACGAACACGTTCATGCCCACCGGCGGATGGATCAGGCCCAGTTCCACCGTCATCACGATCACAATGCCGAACCAGATCGGGTCGAAGCCGAGCGCGGTGATCACCGGGAACACGATCGGCACGGTGAGGATGATCATCGCCATCGCGTCCATCAGGCAGCCCAGCAGCAGGTACATGAGCATGAGCACCAGCAGGATGCCGTAGCGCCCCAGGCCCAGGTGCGCAAGAAAGTCGGTGATCTTCTGCGGCGTCTGCGTCACGGTCAGGAAGTAGCCGAACAGCAGCGCGCCGATCAGCACCGTGAACACCGCCGCCGCGGTGCGCGTGGCCGAGAGCAGCGCCTCGCGGATCTTGGCCCGGTCCAGCCGCTTGCGCGCCAGGCCCAGCAGGAAGGCGCCGCTGGCGCCCACGCCGCCGGCCTCGGTGGGCGTGAAGAAGCCGCCGTACAGCCCGCCGATCACGAACACGAACAGCAGCACCGGCGCCCACACGTTCTTCAGGTCGGCCGAGCGCTCCGCCCAGCTTCGAAGCTCGCCGCGCGGCAGCCAGTCGGGCCGCACGCGCACGATGATGGCGATGGTGATCACGTACATCGCGATGGCCAGCAGGCCCGGCACGATGCCCGCCATGAACAGCTTGCCGATGTCCTGCTCGGTGAGGATGGCGTACACCGCCAGCACGGTGGAAGGCGGCAGCATGGCACCCAGCGTGCCGCCGGCCGCGATCACGCCGGTGGAAAACGACTGCGGGTACTTGAAGCGCCGCATCTCCGGATAGGCCACGCTGGAAAACGTGGCGGCCGTGGCCACCGACGAACCGCTGATGGCGGCAAAGCCGCCGCAGGCCAGCACCGTGGCCACGCCGAGGCCGCCGCGCAGGTGGCCGATCATCGAGTTGGCCGCCTTGAAGAGTTCGCGGCTTACGCCAGAGACGGTGACCAGCGCCCCCATGAGCATGAACATGGGAATCACGCCGAAGGTGTAGTCCGACACGGTGCGCAGCGAGGTCTGGCCCACCAGTTTGAGCGCGGGCCACACGCCCACCACGTAGCTGTAGCCCACCACGCCCACCAGGCCCATGGCCATGCCCACCGGCACGCGAAGAAGCATCAGCGCGAACAGCGCCACAAAGCCGAGTGCGGCCACGAGATCGGTGCTCAATTTTTTTCCTCGGTCGGGCCGGCTTCCTCGTAGCCGCGGTCATGCAGTTTCTCGGGCGCGACGATCAGGCGCCAGGTGCGCACGGTGATGAGGATCACCGCGCAGAAGTCGCCCGCCCACGCCACCGCATAGAAGGGCCAGGTGGGCAGGTTCAGGTCGTAGGTGAGCACGTTGTCGATGCGCGTGAGCCGCACCTTGTCGAACAGCATGGCCGTCTGCATCACCACGAACACCAGCAGCATCAGCGTGGCGAACACGTCGATGGCGCGCTTGGCCTTGGGGCCCACCGCGCTCCACACCAGGTCCACCGTGATGTGGCCGCCGCGGTAGCTGGTGGCCGCGATGCCCCAGAAGATGAGGATCGACAGCAGCATGCGCCCGAAGTCGTAGGCATCGGGAATGGAGGTGCTGAAGAACTTGCGCAGCACCACCGACACGAAGATGTTCAGCGCCACCAGCCCCACCGAGATGGCCGCGAGCCACTCGATGGTGTTGATGATGCGGTCGGTGACGGATTCGCGCGCGCCTTGCGGCTGCTGCGTCACAGCGCCGCCTTGTACTTGGCCAGCGATGCCTTCAGGCCGTCGAGCACGGCCTTCGGGTCTTGTCCGGTCTTCTTCACGCCCTCGGCCCACTGGGCTTCCACCGGGGCCACGGCCTTGCGCCAGGCGTCCAGCTGCTCGGGCGTGAGCTTGTAGACCTCGTGCCCGGCTTCGGCGGCGATCTTGCCGCGCCCGGCCGCCTCGTACTCGGCCCAGGGGCCGGCCACCTTCTCGGCCCATTCGCTGGTGCAGTGGTCGTCGATGACCTTCTTCTGCGCGGCCGACATGCTGTTGTACTTGTCGAGGTTGAGCGCCCACACGAAAGGCGTGACGTACAGCGGCGCGTCCATGTGGTACTTCACCACCTTGTCGATGCCGAACAGGATGATCGAGCCCCACGGGAAGGTGATGGCGTCGGCCACGCCCTTTTCCAGCGCGTCGCGTGCGGCCGGCGCCGAGGCCTGCACGTTGGTGCCGCCGAGCGAGGTGACCATCTGGCCGATGGTGCTGGTGGCCGGGCGGATCTTCATGCCGTTCACGTCGGTGGGCAGGGTGATCTTCTTGCGCGCATGGAAGGTGCCGGGGTCGTGCACGAACGCGAAGCAGACCTTCACGTCCTTCATTTCCTTGGCGGCGTACTGCTTGTACCAGGCGTCGATGGCGGCCGAGCCGCTCTTGCCGTTGGAGAACAGGAAGGGCAGCGAGGCACCCGCCATGATGGGAAAGCGGCCCGGCTGGTAGCCGGGGTTGATGTAGGCCGCATCGGCAATGCCATCGCGCGCCATGTCGTAGTGGTCGAAGGCCTTGCCCAGCTGCTCCGAGGGAAAGAGCTGCGCGGTGATGGTGCCGCCCGAGGCTTTCTTGATGTCGTCGGCCCAGGCCTGCAGCGCGGGGTTGAGGGGATGCTGCGCGGGCACCCAGCTGGACATCTTGAGGTTGACCGGTTTGTCCTGCGCGTGGGCCGGTGCGCCTGCCACCAATGCCGCGGCTGCCGCCACGAACATCGCGGCACGCAGGGCGCGAGGCGACGAAGAATTGTTGTTGTGCTGCTGGCTCATGCGTTTGTCTCCTTGTGATTCGCGAACTGGGTGAACGGTCAGGATTTGGTTATTTTTCATAAGCTGTATCGCGCCTGCATCGGCGTTTACCTTGAGGCCGCGTGCGGCTGCTGCTTCTGCTGCTGCACTTGCGAGGGCGGGCGCTTCATCCAGCGGATGGGCTGCGGCACCACCGGGCGCGGCGGCGCGCCGTGGCGCAGGAGTGCGGCATCGAGCGCCTTGCCGCCTTCGTCCTGCAGCGCGGCCTCGCGT
>NZ_BCUU01000169.1 GCF_001591385.1 Variovorax soli NBRC 106424 | reverse complement strand
CGAGGAAGACATTGCCGCGGCGCCGCGCGCCCGCTGGCCGGGCTACGCCTGGGCGGCGGCGGCCAGCGTGCTCATCACCTTGCTGGCCATGCCGCTGCTGCATGTGCTCGAGGGCGCGAACATCGTCATGCTCTACTTGCTGGGCGTGGTGGGGGTGGCGTTGCGTTTCGGCCGCGGGCCGGCGGCCTTCGGCGCGCTGCTCAACGTGGCGGCCTTCGACTTCTTCTTCGTCGACCCGCGCCTGTCCTTCAGCGTGAGCGACTGGCAGTACCTGGTCACCTTCGCGGTGATGAGCGCGGTGGGGCTGGTCATCGGCCAGCTCACCGCGGGCCTGCGTTTTGCGGCCGGCGTGTCGGCCAGCCGCGAGCGGCGCGCGCGCTCGCTGTTCGAGCTCACGCGCGATCTGTCGGCCGCGCTGCAGGCCGAGCAGGTGGCGAGCCTGGGCGCGGCGGCGGTGCAGGGGCATTTCGGTGGCCCGGCGCTGGTGCTGCCCACCGACGAAGGCGACCGCCTGCTGCTGCCTGCGGCGCCGCCGCCCGGCTTCGATGCCGGCGTGGCCGACTGGGCGTTCCGCCACGGCCAGCCGGCCGGCCTCGCCACGGCCACCCTGTCGGCGCAGAGCTGGCACTACGTGCCGCTGAAGGCCCCCATGCGGGTGCGCGGCGTGCTGGCGCTGCAGCCGGCGCATGCGCGCTGGCTGCACATTCCGGAGCAGTCGCAGCAACTGGACACGCTTGCCCGCCAGATCGCCATTGCGCTGGAGCGGGTGCACTATGTGGACGTGGCGCAGCGCGCCGTGGTGGAGATCGAATCCGAGCGCCTTCGCAACGCGCTGCTGGGCGCCATCTCGCACGACGTGCGCACGCCGCTCACCGCACTCATCGCCCTGGCCGAGAGCCTGCGCGAACTGCCCGAAGGCCCGCAGGCCAGGGCGGCGCGGGCCATCGTGGCGCAGGCGCACGAACTCAATGCCCTGGTGGGCAACCTGCTGGACATGGCGCGGCTGGAGAGCGGCGCGGCCGGCGGCGCGGTGAACCTGCGGCGCGAGTGGCAGAGCGTGGAGGAAACGGTGGGCGCCGCCATCCGCGCCGCGCGCACCGCGCTGGGCGGCGTAGCCGTGCAGACCCGCCTGCCGCCGGACCTGCCGCTGGTGGAGTTCGACGCGGTGCTCATCGAGCGCGTGCTGGTCAACCTGCTGGAAAACGCCGCCAAGTACGGCGCGCCGCCCATCGTCGTGTCGGCTCGCGTTACGGACAGCACGCTGGAGATTGCGGTGCGCGACCACGGCCCCGGCTTGCCGGCGCGGCTGAAGGGGCGCGAGCACCAGCTCTTCGACAAGTTCACCCGGGGCCAGGCGGAGTCGGCCACGCCCGGCGTCGGGCTGGGGCTGGCCATCTGCAAGGCCATCGTGGGCGCGCACGGCGGCGACATCCACGCCGCGAGCGTCGATGCGGCCGAGGGCGGCGGTGCAGAATTCACCGTCACCCTGCCGCGGCGCGCGCCGCCGCCCGAACCGCCGCTGGCCGACGAATCCGCCGAATCCGCATCGCCCCCATGAGCAACTCCCAACCCACCGCCGTCGTCATCGAGGACGAGCCGCAGATCCGCCGCTTCGTGCGCGGTGCGCTGGAGGATGAAGGCTGGCAGGTGCACGAAGCCGCCACGCTGCGCGACGGGCTGGCCGCGGCCGGCACGCGCCAGCCGGACCTGATCGTGCTGGACCTGGGCCTGCCCGACGGCGATGGCGTCGGCCTGATCCGCGACGTGCGGGGCTGGTCCAGCGTGCCCATCATCGTGCTGTCGGCACGCGCGCAGGAGGCCGACAAGATCGATGCGCTGGATGCCGGCGCGGACGACTACCTCACCAAGCCTTTCGGCACCGGCGAGCTGCTGGCCCGCGTGCGTGCCAACCTGCGGCGGCCGCGCGCCGCGGCGGGCGGCGAAGAGGCGGCGTCATCTTCCTCGTTCCGCTTTGGCGACGTGGAGGTGGACCGCAGCGCGCGCATCGTGCGGCGTTCGGGGGCCGAGGTGCACCTCACGCCCACCGAGTACCGGCTGCTGCTGGTGCTGGTGAACAACGCCGGCCGGGTGCTGACGCAGCGGCAACTTCTGCGTGAGGTGTGGGGCCCGGCGCATTCCGGCCAGAGCCACTACCTGCGCATCTACATGGGGCACCTGCGGCAAAAGCTCGAGGCCGATCCGGCGCAGCCGCGGCATCTGCTGACCGAGACGGCGGTCGGGTATCGGCTGGTGGCTTAGTCGGCTGCTAGACTCCGCCACATGCCTTCCCGCACGTCCGTCCTCGCGATTATTCGAATTCCCCGCTGACCGGGCACGTGCGCGTCGTCCCGGTCAGCCGGGTCGACGCTACTGGCGATATCTCCTTCGCCTCCCTTCGATCCACGCGCAATCTCCGTTGCCATCCTGCGCAGGCTGGCCGTTGCACGAACCCGGATTGAAGCCATGAACCCTCTTGCGAACCCTTCCCGAACAGAACCCGGCCTCGAGCAGGTCTATCTCGTCGAGCGCGATGCCGGCCTGCTGTGCCGCATCCTCGGCCTGTATGCGGCGCGGGGCATCGACGTGCTGCATGTCGACTACGCCTACGCCGCGCAACATGTCATGAAGCTGCAGGTCTCCGTCGCAGGCACGCTGGCCGAGACGGAGGAGGCGGTGCGGGTGCTCGTCGACAAGGCCTCGACCTTCATCGGCGTGCTCGCGGCGTCCGACCAGCCTGCGGTGGTGAAGCGGGCGGCTTGAGTCCGGTGCAGGGTGACGGGGCCGCCTCCCTGTCGAAGAAGCCGCGTGAGCGAGTCTGCGGGAGTGCCAACAAGTTGGCGTTTTCAGGCGCCCCTGGTCGCAAGGCCAGTCCGTTTGGACTAGTAGGACGAGGGCTTCGACTGGGTACTATCGGCTTACATGTTCTCCAGCACGCCAAGCCTCTCTCCGATCTTCAGCCCGCGCCTTGCCAAAGTCGGCAGGAACGCTGCCAGCGCACTGGCAGCCAGCCGCCTGGCCCCGGTCGACGAGGCCCCGCCCGTGCGTCGGCTCACCGCCGGCGAGATCCACCTGATCAGCCTGAGGTGGAAAGCCAAGGGGCGCGCCGGCGATGAAAACGCCATGCGCGTCGCCGAGGCGCTGGAATGGGTGGCCAGGCGCCGCGCCAGCGAGAAAAAGCCGAAACCGTTGAACGTGCTGGCACGCCGCCTGTGCGCCTGGATGGGCCCGAAGCGATCCGCCCGGACCTGAACACGCTGGCCACCTGCAACCGACGCCCCCAGAACCCTGTCATGCGCAATTTCTTCCAGCCCCGCCGCATCGAGCCGGCACCCAAGCCGGCCCAGCCCAGCAGACCCACTTCGCCAGCCACGGCCATGCCGCATCTGCAAACCCGCGCCGAACTGGAAGACGGCGTCACGGTCAGCGAGTTGTCGGAGCTGGAAGCACGGGCCCTTTGCGCCCGCGAAGGCATCGCGTTCTTCTGGCGCGAGCCGGCCGTGAGCGTCTAGGGAGCGGCCGGCCGGCCGCGGCCTTGCGCGAAAATCGGGGCATGTCCGCCAGCCCTACCGACCCCGTCCGACTCAACAAACGCATGGCCGAGCTCGGCCTGTGCTCGCGCCGCGAGGCCGACGAGTGGATCGAGCGCGGCTGGGTGCGAGTGAACGGCGAGCCGGCCGCCATGGGCGTGAAGGTGCTGCCGGCCGACCGCATCGAGGTCGATCCCAAGGCACGCGGCCAGCAGGCCCAGCAGGTCACCATCCTCCTGCACAAGCCGGTGGGCTACGTCAGCGGCCAGGCCGAGGACGGCCACGAGCCCGCGGCCAGCCTGATCGGCCCGCGCAGCCACTGGAAGGGCGACGGCAGCCCCATGCGCTTTTCGCCGGCGCAACTGCGCGGGCTGGCGCCGGCGGGGCGGCTGGACATCGACTCGGTGGGCCTCCTGGTGCTCACGCAGGACGGCCGGGTGGCGCGCCAGCTCATCGGCGAAGACTCCGAGGTCGAGAAGGAGTACCTGGTGCGCGTGGCCTACGGGCCGGTCAGCACCAACCCGCAAGCCGCCTTTCCGCCCGAGCAGCTGGCGCGGCTGCGCCACGGCCTGAGCCTGGACGGGCAGCCGCTCAAGCGCGCGCAGGTGAGCTGGCAGAACCCCGAGCAGCTGCGCTTCGTGCTCACCGAGGGCAAGAAGCGCCAGATCCGCCGCATGTGCGAACTCGTGGGCCTGAAGGTGGTCGGACTCAAGCGCATCCGCATCGGGCGCGTCATGCTGGGCCACCTGCCGCAGGGGCAGTGGCGCTACCTGGCGCCGCACGAGCGCTTCTGAGCGGCCCCCGTCGAATCTCCGCGCGCTCATCGTGGGCTAAGTCATCGGCGCTAGGCTGGCGCGGCGGCCGCGTATGCCGGCTTCATTTCTGGCAAGGACAAGAACAATGCGCGTGTTGCTGGCAGAAGACGACGAGATGATCGGCCGCAGCCTGGTGCAGGCGCTCGAAGGCGCTGGCTGGTCGGCCGACTGGGTGCGCACCGGGCCGCTGGCCCAGAGCGCCATGGCGGACGGCGACTACACCTGCGTGCTGCTCGACCTGGGCCTGCCCGTGCAGGACGGCACCGAGGTGCTGCGCCGCGCACGCCAGAGCGGCGACACCACGCCGGTGATCGTGCTCACCGCGCGCGGCGGGTTGGACGACCGCATCCAGGGGCTGGACCTGGGGGCCGACGACTACCTGCGCAAGCCCTTCGAGTTCCGCGAACTGCTCGCGCGCATGCGCGCGGTGGTGCGCCGGCGCGACGGCAGCGCGCAATCGGTGATCGGCACCGCCGCCCTGCAGCTCGACCTGGGCACGCGCGAGGTCTTCGTCGACGGGCGGCGCGAGGCCCTCACGGCCCGCGAGTTCGCCCTGCTGCATGCGCTGCTGGAGCGGCCGGGCACCATTCTCTCGCGCGAGCAGCTCGAGAACCGCATCTACGGCTGGGGCGAGGAAGTGACCAGCAATGCCATCGACGTGCTCATCCACGGCATGCGCCGCAAGCTCGGCCCCGATGCCATCCGCAACGTGCGGGGCCTGGGATGGCGGGTGATGTCGGCGTGACCCGCGGGAGTGGCGCCAGGCCGCACTCGCTGCGCCGCCAGCTCTGGTGGTGGCTGGTGGCGCTGCACCTGGCGGCCATGGCGCTTACCGGGCTCTTTTCCTACCAGGCCTATGGCCGGCTGATCGGCATCTTCATGGACGAGCAGATGCGCCTGGTGGCCGACTCCTATGCCGCAGGCGCGCAGGCGCACCGGTTGCAGCCGCTGGCCAGCCAGAAGGCGCTGGCCGCCGGTGCTTTCGTGGTGCAGATCTGGAGCGCGGACGGCCGCACGCTGCTGGCCAGCTCCTGGCCCTCCCTCGGCCTGCCGCTGCAAACCCAGCCCGGCTTTTCCACCGTCGATTGGCGCACCGAGGGGGACGACCGATGGCGCGTGTACACCGGGGCGGCTGCGGATGCGGCGCAGCAGGAGCCGGCCGACAGGCCGCGGGTGCAGGTGGTGCAAAGCGCCTCGTTCCGTCAGCAGCGCGCCACGCACCGCGCGCTGCTCGAAAGCCTGCCCATCGTGCTGCTGCTGCCAGTGTCGCTCTTGATGCTGTGGCTGATCGTGGCGGCCGGCTCGCGCTCGCTGCGCGAGGTGGCCCGCGACGTGGCGGCGCAGGACGAGCGCAACCCGGCCGGGCTGCCCGTGGCCCGCGTGCCGGAGGAAATCGGCCCGCTGGTGGTAGCCTTCAACAGCCTGCTGGCGCGCCTGCGCGGGGCGCTGGACACGCAGCGCCGCTTCGTGCAGGACGCGGCTCACGAACTGCGCACGCCCATCACCGCCATCGGGCTGCAGGTGGAGAACCTGCGCGGCCTCATACCGCCGGGCGAGGCCGCGCAGCGCTTCGAGCAGCTCGAGGCCGGCGTGCGGCGCGCCGCCCACCTGACCGAGCAGCTGCTTCGCCTCTCGCGCGAAGACGCGCCGCCGGCCGTCGCGGGCGGCGCCATGGCGGAAGACACCGACCTGGCCGCGGTGCTGCGCGAGAGCGTGGGCCAGTTCATGCCGCTGGCCGACAGGCGCCGCATCGACGTCGGCTTCGACGGGCCGGCCGGCGTGCGGGTGCCGGTGCCCGCGGCCGAGCTGCGCAGCATCTTCGACAACCTCATCGACAACGCCATCCGCCATGCCCCGGAAGGCAGCGCGGTGGACGTGCGGCTGCGCGGCGGCGCGGG
>NZ_BCUU01000168.1 GCF_001591385.1 Variovorax soli NBRC 106424 | reverse complement strand
GCCTTGACCCGAACGGCTTTGTCCAGTCCAAAAACCGGCTTGAGTTTCCCGGTTGAAAGATGCAGGCCTGCGTTCACGGCGCTCTCAAGGGCAACGCCGAGTCCTTGCGTCGCGGCATCCAGCGACATCTGCGCACGGTCGAATCGCAGAGCGAACTGCTCTGGCGCACGCCTGTCGGAGTATTGCTCTAGCCAATCGGACCACTGGACCACGCTGACATTGCTCTGAATGAGCGGAACGTCGAACAGTTGCTCGATCCGCTTGAGCCGGTGCTCACGAATGAAGGCCGGGCTGGCCAGGGGCACGATTCGTTCGACGAACAAGGGCTCGACGACGAGATCCCCCCACTGCGGCACGCCATACCGGATGTCCAGATCCGCCTGCCCGAGCGCGAAATCACTGGGCGTGTGCGCAGCGGAGAGGTTGAGGGCGATGTCCGGATGCGCCTGCGCGAAGCCGCGCAGCCTTGGCATCAGCCACAGGCTCGCGATGCTGGGCGCCGAGTGCACATACAGGCTGTTGCCAACGCCCTTGCGCAGGTCCTCCGTGGCCGTCGAGATGGCGGACAAGGCGCCCGCCACGCGTTCCAGGTAGCGGTCCCCCGCGTTGCTGAGCCGTACGCCGTGCGCGCTGCGCTCGAAGAGCCGTACCCCCAGATCGGCCTCCAGTCGTGCGACCTGATGGCTGATGGCCGAAGCGGTCAAGTGAAGTTCAGTCGCGGCCAGCGCAAAGCTGCGGCGGCGCGCCACCGCCTCGAAGGCGAGGAGATTGGCAACAGGCGGCAATGAAGCCATAGGGTTCACCCGGTCGTAGCATGACGAACGGTCATCTTAGCCTGACGAATGATCGCTTGTCGTCATCTCCTTCGGCGCCGACCATTGCGCCCATCAACGGAGACATCGGCCCACCCCAACGTGAACCGGGCCGCCTGATCGACTTTCATGCTCGTCGATGCCTCCTGCGAAGCCCACTTTCAATTCTTCATGGAGATCGACGAAATGCTGCTCAAGGACAAGGTTGCTGTCATCACCGGCGGGGCCGGGCTCAACGGACTCGGCTATGCGACGGCACGCCAGATGGCGGCTCACGGCGCCAAGGTGGCGATCCTCGACCTGGCTCGTGCCGAGCCGGCCGGTGCCGCAGCACGGCTGGGGGACGGTCACCTTGGCCTGGTGGCCGACGTGACGGAGAAGGCTGCCTGCGAAGCTGCTGCTGCTGAAGTGCTGAAGGTACTTGGCCGGATCGACATCCTGATCAACAACGCCGGCATCACCCAGCCGGTCAAGACGCTGGAGATCACGGGCACCGACTACGACCGCATCCTCGACGTGAACCTGCGCGGCACGCTCTACATGTCGCAGGCGGTGCTGCCCGCAATGCGCCAGCATCAGTCGGGCTCAATCGTTTGCATCTCCTCGGTTTCTGCCCAGCGAGGTGGCGGCATCTTCGGCGGCCCCCACTACTCCGCCGCCAAGGCTGGCGTGCTCGGCCTGGCGCGTGCCATGGCACGCGAATTCGGGATCGAAGGCATCCGCGTCAACTGCATCACCCCGGGGCTGATCGAGACCGACATCACCCAGGGCAAGCTGACCCCGGAGCGCAAGAAGGAGATCGCCGAGTCGATCCCGCTGGCCCGCCTGGGCGCCGCGTCCGACGTGGCCGGCGCCTGCGTGTTCCTGGCCAGCGACCTGTCCGCCTACTGCACCGGCATCACGCTCGACGTGAATGGCGGCATGTTGATCCACTGAACCACCAAAAAAGGAGACAAGACCATGCAACGCAAGACCGTCATTCGTACCTTGATCGCGATGGCCGCCGCGGCTGCTCTGCCTATCGCAGCCCAGGCGCAAGCCGTCAAGCTGACGCTCGGCCACGGCGCCGCGCCAGGCAATCCACGCCACGAGGCGTCCGTCAAGTTCGCCGAGATACTCAAAGCCAAGACCAGCGGACGCATCGAGGTCCAGGTGGCACCGTCGGCGCAGCTGGGTGACGACGCGGCAATGGTGACGGCGCTGCGCACCGGCGCGCTGGACATGAGCGCCAATTCGCAAGGCGCAGTGGCCAATGCGGTGCCCGAGTACGCCGCCTTCGGCATGCCCTTCCTTTTCTCGAATGCCGCCGCCGCCTTCAAGCTGCTCGACGGGCCGCTCGGCAAGGAACTGGCCGACAAGTCCGCAGAGAAGGGCCTGATCGCGCTCGGCTTCTGGGACAACGGAATCCGCCAGATGACCAACAGCAAGCGTCCGATCGCCAAGGTCGAAGACCTGAAAGGGCTGAAGATGCGGACCCCGCCGGACACCGTGCTGGTGGAGATCATGCAGGCGCTGGGTGCCGAAGCGCAGCAGATCAAGTTCGCCGAGTTGTACGTCGCCTTGCAGCAGGGCGTGGTCGATGGGCAGGAGAACCCCCTGGTGAACTTTCACGCCAGCAAGCTCTACGAGGTCCAGAAGAACCTGGCACTGACGAATCATCAATTCCAGATGACGCCGTTCCTGATGAGCAAGCGGTCCTGGGACAAGCTCTCCGACGCGGACAAGAAGGCGGTTCAGGAAGCCGCCGCCGAAGCCACCGCCCTGCAACGCAAGCTCTCGCAGGAGTCGGAGGACAAGCTGCTTGCCGACCTCAAGGCCAAAGGCGTGCAGGTGACCACCGTGGACAAGGTGGCTTTCGCGAAGGCAACCGCACCGGTCACCGACAAGTGGATGAGCGGCCCGATCGGTCCCTACGTCAAGAAGGTTGTCGGCGCATCCCAGGCCCAGTAATGGCGTCATCCGGGCGCAATAACGCGCCCTCCTCTGGAGACAAATCATGAATGCGATTGAACGCGCTGTCGGCGGCATATGCCGGGCGGTGCTGTGGGTGAGCACGTCGGTGATCTTCGTGATTCTTTGCGCGAACACCGTCCTGAGATATGCCACCGGATCCAGCCTGCAGTGGGGCAACGAGGTTCCCGAACTGCTGTTCCCCTGGCTGGTGATGGCAGGCGTGGTGCTTGCAGCCCAACACGGGGCGCACATCACGACGACCTTCCTGATGGAGAAGCTGCCGTTCATGGCGCGCCGCGCGCTGTCGACCCTTGGCTGGCTGGGCGTCGTCGCGCTCTATGCGGTGCTCACCGTCGCGACGTTCCGCATGCTCGAGATCGTGCACGACGAGAAGTCTCCGATCCTGCAGGTGCCTGGATCGATCACCTACGGATGCGTGATGGGCGGCATGGCAATGCTCGCGGTGCTCGCCCTGTTCTCGGCCTGGCGCGCATGGAACACGAGCGAGGAACCTGCACCCGTCGGCGACAACGTGCCGCAGGCCCATTGGTGAGTCCAAGGAGCACGACATGACCGTATTGATCCTCTTCGTCTTCCTCGGCGCCGCGGTGGTCGCGATCCCGATCGCCCATGCGCTGCTGGTCGCGGCCTTGGCCGCTGCAGCCAGCTCCGACAAGGTGCCCCTGGACCTTCTCGTGCAACAGATGGTCGCGCAGGTCCAGAGCTTCCCGCTGATTGCAATTCCTTTCTTCATGCTCACCGGCACGCTGATGATGGGCGGCAAGCTCGGCGAGGCGCTGATTGGCGTGCTGTCCACCCTCATTGGCCGCTTCCATGGAGGCCCGGGCCAGGTCGGCGTGCTGTCCTCGACGATCTTCGGCGGCGTCTCGGGCTCGGCGGTGGCCGATGCATCGGCGATCGGCTCTCTGCTGATCCCGTGGCAGAAGCGCCTTGGCTACCCGCCGGCGTTCTCTGCCGCGACGCTTGCTGCGGCCGCGACCATCGACATCCTGATCCCGCCGTCGATTCCGATGATCCTCTTCGCGCTGGTCAGCAACACCTCGATCGCGTCGCTGTTCGTCGCGGGCATCCTGCCAGGGCTGGCGATGTGCGCCGGGTTCATGGTGGTGTGCTGGTGGGTGGGCCGGCGCCGCAATTTCCCGCGTGAGACCCGGCCGCTCGATTGGGCAGCGTTTCGCAAACAGCTCGTTTATGCCGCACCTGCGCTGGTGCTGCCGGTGCTGATCGTGGTGCTGCTTCGCTTCGGGATTGCGACGCCGACCGAGGTGGCGGTGCTCTCCACGCTGTTCGCCGGCCTGGTCTCGGCCCTCGTCTACCGGGATCTCGGCCTCAAGAGGCTGCACGACGCCATCGTTCACGCGGGACTGGCCACCGGCGTTGTTCTGCTCGTCATCATGGCATCTGCAGCCATCGGCTGGCTGCTGACCTTCGACCGCATGCCCGACGGCATCGTCGCCTGGGCGCAGGCGCATCTGTCGAGCGGATGGAGCGTGATCCTCCTGATGAATCTGCTGATGCTCGTCTGCGGCATGTTCATCGACCTGCCCGCCGCCGTGCTGCTGCTGACCCCGGTGTTCGTGCCACTGGCCAACTCGATCGGCATGGACCTGACGCAGCTCGGGATCATGATGACCGTCAACCTGGCGATCGGCCTGTACACGCCGCCAGTAGGCACGACGCTATTCATCACCAGCGCCCTGGCCAAGGTCAAGGTCGGCCAGACGGTGCGCGAACTGGGCCCCTTCTACGTCGTCGCATTTCTCATCCTCGCCCTCGTCTCGTACGTGCCGGCTGTCATCTTCAAGTGAGTCCCTTCATCTGACCATTTCAGGAGCAACTCTTGACTACCACGAACAACCAGATCGCCAGGCTGGCCCAGCGCGCATACCGAATCCGACGCTTCGCGCTGCGCATGGGCGAAGTTCAGGGCCAGGGCTACATTGGCCAGGCCCTTGGCTGGGCCGACGTGCTTGCCACGGCCTACTGCCATGCGATGAACCTGCGGCCGCAGGAGCCCGAGTGGGAGGGGCGCGACCGCTTCCTTCTCTCGCATGGTCACTATGCGATTGCGCACTATGCCGCGCTCATCGAGGCCGGCATCATCCAGGAGAGCGAACTCGATTCCTATGGGAGCGACGACAGCCGCCTGCCGATGTCGGGCATGGCCACCTACACCCCCGGCATGGAGATCTCGGGTGGATCGCTCGGCCAGGGGCTGATCATCGGCGTGGGCATGGCGCTCGGGCTGAAGCAGAAGAGAAATCCGGCCTTTGTCTACAACTCGATGTCTGACGGAGAACTCGACGAAGGCTCGACCTGGGAGGCGGCGATGTCCGCCGCCCACCACAAGCTGGATAACCTGATCTGCCTGGTTGACGTGAACAACCAGCAGGCAGACGGCCCCTCGGGCAGGGTATTGGGGTTCGAACCCCTGGCCGACAAGTGGACTGCCTTCGGCTGGCATGTCCAGCGTGTGAACGGCAATGATCTTGGCGCCGTGGTCGAGGCGTTCGACGCGGCCCGGGCGCTCAAGGAACCCAAACCGCGGGTCATCGTTTTCGACACGCTGATGGGCAAGGGCGTGCCCTTCCTCGAGCAGCGGGAGAAGAACCACTTCATCCGCGTCGATCCGCCGGAGTGGCACAAGGCCCTCGAAATCCTCGACCAGTCCCAACCCTACGTTCAGCCCGAAGGAGCCCCGGCATGAGCACCACAGTCGCAGAAAAGAAGCCCCGCCTGACCACCTCGGCGATGATCGCCTCGATCGCCTCTGAGGGACAAAGGGTCAACGCCGCGCCGTTCGGCAAGGCGCTCGTGGAATACGCCGCCACCCGCCCCGAAGTCGTGGGCCTGACCGCGGACCTGGCCAAGTACACGGACCTGCATCTGTTCGCTCAGGCGTATCCGGAGCGCTTCTTCCAGATGGGGATGGCCGAGCAGTTGCTCATGGGCGCCGCCGGCGGCATGGCCAAGGAGGGCCTGATCCCCTTCGCGACGACCTACGCCGCGTTCGGCACACGTCGTGCGTTCGACTTCATCCACCAGGTGATCGCCGAGGAAGACCTCAACGTCAAGATCTGCTGTGCGCTCCCGGGGCTGACGACGGGGTATGGCCCGAGCCATGCGGCGATCGAAGACATCGCAATGATGCGCGGGGTCCCAGGCTTGACCATCGTCGATCCATGCGATGCGCTCGACATCGAGCAGGCGGTGCCGCAGATCGCAGAACACAAGGGGCCGGTCTACATGCGGCTGCTTCGTGGGCAGGTGCCACTCGTCCTGGACGAGATCGAGGGCTATCGCTTCGAACTGGGCAAGGCCAAGATGTTGCGCGACGGCGCCGACGTGCTGGTGATCTCCAGCGGTCTCCTGACGATGCGGGCGCTCGAGGCGGCGCAAGACCTGGCCCAGGACAACATTGGCGTCGCCGTGCTGCATTGCCCGACCATCAAGCCGTTGGATGAGGCGGCCATCGTCGAGGCGGTTCGCTATAAGCACCGTATGGTGGTTGTGGCCGAAAATC
>NZ_BCUU01000167.1 GCF_001591385.1 Variovorax soli NBRC 106424 | reverse complement strand
ATGGACGCCCGCGCGGGCCGGCGAAGCCGCACCGTTCCCGGAACGCGCCCTGTCCCTGTGGGTGCCGTGGACGGCCGGTGGCGGGACCGACCTCACGCTGCGCCTGCTGGCCGAGCTTGCGCAGGCGCATCTGGGCCAGCGCATCGTCATCGAGAACCGGGGCGGCGCGGGCGGCACGCTGGCCATGCCGGTGCTGCAGCAGGCGCTGCCCGATGGCTACACCCTGGCGCAGATGCCGCAGACGGTGTTTCGCGCACCGTTCACCCGCAAGGTCGCATGGGACCCGATCCGCGACACCACCCCCATCCTGCAGGTCAGCGGCGTGACCTTCGGCCTGCTGGTGCCTGTCGACAGTCCGCTGGACAGCGTGGCCGACCTGCTGGCGCAAGCCGCCGCGCAGCCCGGGCGCGTGACCATCGCCACCAACGGCATCGGCACCACCCCGCATGTGGTGCTCGACGCGCTGTTCGCGCGGCATGGCCTCAGCTTCGTCCATGTGCCCTACAAGGGCGTGGCCGAGCAGATGATCGCCCTGTCGGGCGGCCAGGTGATGGCCGGCGTCAATGCCAGCGGCTTCGCGCCTTACGTCGACTCCGGGCGCCTGCGGCTGCTGGCCACCTTCGGTGCTACCCGTTCCGCGCGCTGGCCGGACGTGCCGACGATGCGCGAGCTGGGCCATGACATCGTCGCCATGTCGCCCTACGGCCTGGCCGGTCCCCGCGGCCTGCCCGAGGCGGTCGTGCGGCGGCTGCACGACGCTTTCCGCAGCGCGCTGTTCGACGCGCGCTACATCGCAGAGCTCGCCCGGTACGACCAGGAGGTCGCCTACCTCGACAGCGCCGCCTACGCACGCAGCATGCGCGAGGCCTATGCAGCCGAGAAGCGCACCGTGGAGCGCCTGGGCCTGGCGCCGGCATGAAGACGAGTGGCATGAGCCGGATGCCGGGGTCATGGAAGTGCCGGATCGCCGCCGCACTGCTGCTGCTGTGCCTGGCCGCCTGCGCGCATGCCGGCGTGATGACGCGCGCCGCGGTGCAGCAGGCTTTGGGCGCGCCGCTGGTGGTGGGCGAGCGCGATGCGCAACTGCCGGTCTGGCCCATCTTCCGGCAGGAGGCGACCTCGACGGTGCTGGCCGGCTATGTCTTCGAGTCGATCGACCTGGCACCCATTCCCGGGTTCTCCGGCACGCCCTTCAACCTGCTGGTCGCACTGGACACCAAGGGCACCTTCCTGCAGGTGCGCGTGCTCTCGCACCATGAGCCGGTGTTCCTCGACGGGCTGGGTGAAGGGCCGCTGCTGCGCTTTGCCGACCAGTACCAGGGCCTCTCGCTGCGGCACAACATCAAGATCGGCACCAACGCCAACCGCGGCGACGTCGGTGCCAGCGCCAACGTCTACATCGACGGGGTGGCCAAGGCCACGGCCTCGGTGCGCATCCTGAACCAGAGCCTGCTGTCTTCGGCGCTGCGCGTGGCGCGGGCTCGGCTGGGCTTTGCCGCGGGCCAGGACCCTGGCCAGGTCGCGCGCGTGAGGGGCGACACCTACGCCCCCATGGACTGGGACGCCCTGCGCCAGGCCGGCCTGGTCCAGCACCAGCGCATCGCGCACACGGCGGTAGAGCAGGCCTTCGCGGGCAGCGGTGTCGGGCGCCCCGTCAACGGGCCGGGCGGCGATACCGACCTCTACATCGCGTATCTCAACAGCCCGCTGGTGGGCCGCAACCTGTTGTCCGAGGCGGGCTGGAAGCGCCTGCTGGGGCGCCTGGACGAGGGTGACCATGCGTTCCTGGTGATCGCGGCCGGCCCGCACACCTTCGTGGGCGAGCGCTTCGTGCGCGGGGCGGTGCCCGACAGGCTGACGCTCCAGCAGAACGAACTGCCGCTGGAGCTGCGCGACCTCGATCTGGACGAGCCGCTGGCGCTGCCGCACAACCTGCGCGGCGCCGACGCCAAGGTCTTCCGGGTGATCGGCCCGGCCGGGCTCGACCCGGCGCAGCGCCTGGATTTCGCGCTTCGGGTGACGCGGGACAAGGGCGTCCTCTATCCCGAGCGCATCGCGCGCAGCTTCACGCTGCGCTACCTGCTGCCGGCCAGCCAGGTGTCGATGCCCGCCGCGGACATCACGGGCTGGCAGGGCATCTGGCGGGCCCGCGCTGCGGAACTCGCGGTGCTGGCCGCCGCATTGGCGCTGCTCGCCGCCGTGCTCGCCCGACCGAAGTGGATCGTCGCCACGCCGGCGCGCCTGGCGCGCTTCCGGCTGGGCTACCTGGTCTTCACCCTCGTGTTCATCGGCTGGTTCGCGCAAGGGCAGCTGTCCATCGTCAACATCACCGGCGTGGTGCAGGCCGCCGCGGCCGGGCGGGGGCTGGAATTCCTGCTCTACGACCCGATGACGGTGGCGCTGTGGGCTTTCGTTGCGCTGACGCTGGTCGTGTGGGGGCGCGGCACCTTCTGCGGCTGGCTCTGCCCCTTCGGCGCCATGCAGGAACTGGTGGCGCATCTGGCAAGGGGGATGGGCGTGCGCCGCATCCGGCTGCACCGCAGCCTCGATGCGAAGCTCAAGTGGGTGAAGTACGCGGTGCTTGCCGTCATGGTCGGCCTGGCGGTGGTGTCGCCGGCGTGGAGCGACCGGGCGGTGGAGGTCGAGCCGTTCAAGACCGCGATCACGCTGGGCTTCGTGCGCTCATGGCCCTACGTGGCCTGGGCGCTGGCCTGCCTGCTGACCGGCGCCTTTGTCTACAAGGGCTACTGCCGCTACCTCTGCCCGCTCGGTGCGGGCCTCGCCGTGCTGGGGCGCGTGCGGCTGCTGCGCTGGATCGCGCGCCGCCCCGAATGCGGCACCCCGTGCCAGACCTGCCGCCACCGCTGCGAGTACCAGGCCATCCAGCCGGCCGGGACCGTCGTCTACGAGGAGTGCTTCCAGTGCCTGGACTGCGTGGCCATCCACGACAGCCCGGCGCGCTGCGCGCCGCTCATTGCCAGGCAGCGCGACCGCGTCATTCCGATCCGCGCACTGCCCGCGCCGGCAGGGAGCACGGGATGAAGCGGCGCCAGTTCCTGCATGCCGGGCTGGGCCTGGGCGCGCTGGCCGGTTTCGCCGAGCTGACGCCGGCGAGTGCGTCACTGACCTGGGCCCATCGGTCGCTGCTGGGTTTCGGCACCACGCTGTCGCTGCAGGCCGGGCATGAGGACGTCCGCACGCTGGATCGCGCGCTCGACGCCGCGGTGCGCACCCTGCGGCGGATCGAAAGCCAGATGAGTCTGTTCGACCCCGCAAGCGCCCTCTCCCGCCTGAACCGCGACGGCGAGCTGATGTCGCCGCCCGCCGAACTGGTGGAGATCCTGGACATCGCCCACAACATCTCGCGCGACCACGACGGCGCCTTCGATGTCACGGTGCAGCCCCTGTGGCGCGTGTTTGCGCACGCGCAGCGCGAGGGCCGCCTGCCCGATCGCCGGGAGATCCGGGATGCGCGGGCCAAGGTGGACTGGCGCGCGCTGCAGGTCTCGGCGCGGCGAATCCGCTTCGACATGCCGGGCATGGCCGCGACGCTCAATGGCATTGCCCAGGGCTACGCGGCCGACCGGGTGCGCACAGTGCTCGCCTCGCATGGCATTGCGCATGCGCTGCTCGATGCCGGCGAGTTTGCGCCCCTCGGCGCCACCCGCGAGGCGCGTCCATGGACGCTCGGCATCGCCGACCCGCGCGCCGAAGATGCGCTGATCGCACGCCTGATGACCGACGGCCGCTGCGTCGCGACATCGGCCGACAACCTCGCGACTTTCAGCGCCGACCATCTTCACCACCACATCCTGGATCCACGCACCGGCTATTCCCCCACCGGGCTCTCGGCCGTGACCGTGGTGGCCGACAGCGGCGCCGTGGCCGATGCCTTGACCAAGGTCTTCTTCGTGGCCGGGCCGTCGCAGGCGCGCGCCCTCGCCTACCGCTGGAAGGTCGATGCGCTGTGGGTGGACAAGGCCGGCCGCTGGGAGGCCACGCCCGGCCTGCTGATCGAGCGGGCCTGATGCCGGGCGAAGCGGCGCGGCTCAGTGGTCGAAGGTGTAGCGCAGGCCCACCCAGGCCGCGCGCGGCGCACCCGGCGACATCAGGCTGGCCCGGCTCACCGGGTAGTCGCCGTTGGCGTTCTGCGGCAGCCCGCGCGCGATGTAGGCGCCGCTGTCGGTGAAGCCGTTGGCCGCCAGTTGCCCGCCGGTGGCGTAGCGCGTGTCGAACAGGTTGGACACCTGCACGAAGAACTTCAGGCCCGGGCGCGGCTTGTAGTCGACCCCGAGGTTGAAGACCGCGTAGCCGGCGCTCCGGCCGGGCCCGGTGTAGTACACGCCGTCGGGGGCATGCTGCCCGTTCTCGTTGCCGCGCAGCCTGGCGCCGCTGGAGGCCAGCATGTCCATGCCGATGCGCCACTGCGCATGGGGCTCATAGTCGGCGAACAGCTTGAGCACCTGCGACGGCAGCATCGGGATGCGGTCGCCCGGGCGGATGTGGATGTTGCCGTCGGTGCCCGGAAAGCCCGCCAGCGCCTGGTCGTTGCTGCTGTTGCCGGCCCCGCCGAGCGTTTCCGCGCTGCGGTAGGTCGCATCCAGCAGCATGAAATTGCCGCCTACGGTCAGGCCGCGGGCAGGCTTGGCGCTCAGGCCCAGCTCCAGCCCCTGCCGGCGCGTCCTGCCGAAGTTCCTGAAGTAGCCGAAGCCGCTGGAGTCGTCCGCCACGAACAGCAGGTCGTCGCGGTTGTCGGAGCGGAAGACGCCCACGTTCCAGGCGATGTCCGGCTGCAGCACGCCGCGCAGGCCGGCCTCGAAGGTGGTCGTGACCACCTGCCTGAGCGGCGGATCGCCGGCAAAGGCGTTGGGCAGCTTGCACGGGCTGGCCGGGTCGGCGCAGCCCAGCTCGATGGCCGTCGGCGCGCGGCTGCCCTGGTTGGCGCCGGCATACAGCGTGACGGCCTCGCTGGGCGCGAAGGTCAGGCCGACTGCAGGGTTGAGGCGGCCGAAGGTGTAGTGCCCGTCCAGCGAACCGGCGCCGCCGCCGGGGGTGAGCTGGTCGCTGTTGTCGACGGTGGTGCGGTTGTAGCGGGCCGAGAGCGTGAGGTGCGTGCGTGTGTCCAGCGCGATGGTGTCGGTGGCGAACAGGCTGGCGGTGCGCGATCGGCTGCGCAGGTCCACCCGCGCGTCGAAGGCGTCCTCCGAATCCTGCGTGCCGTCGGCGAAGGCGCCCGGTCCGCTTACCGGCGTGACGGTGCGGTCGGGGTTGATGTAGCCGAACTGCGTGCCCTGGCCGAAGCGGATGCGGCTGGCGTCGTAGGCCGCGCCGAGCACGAGCAGGTGCTCGAGCTGGCCCGTCCTGGCTTGCGTGGACAGCTGCGCGGCCAGGCCGTAGTTCTGCTGCTGCGTCTCGGTCCGGTTGAGCAGGCCGTTGCACTTCTCGTTCGGCTCGGTGTTGAGCAAGGCGTTGGCAATGCAGCGCCACTTCGGAAAGGGCGTGTTCGAGGCATTGGCGCCGCTGGCCGGGTAGCCGGTGTAGCCCGCGGCGGCCAGTGCCGCACGTTCGCTCGCCGTGGGCTGGTACACCGACTCGCTCATCGACTCGTCGTTGACGTCGCCGTTGAAGGTGCGGGTCTTGATGTTGCGGTAGTAGGCGTTGCCGCTGAGCGTCCAGTCCGCGTTCAGCGCCTGCATGAGCGACAGGTTGAGGAAGGCCGCCTGGTTGCGCGTGGTGTCGGGAATGGTGCGCACGCTGTGCCAGTCGCGCCCCAGCGCGCCCAGTTCCTGCGTGCCGTTGCCGGTGAGGTCGTTGTCGGCCAGGGCCGCCGTGAGCGAGATGCTGCCGTCGCCCGTCACGCGGCCGACCTTGGCGAACAGCTGCCGAAGGTCGGACGGCGAATCCACGCGCCAGCCGTGCTCATGCAGGCGGTTGCCGCTCACGAACCAGTTCCAGCCGCTGGCCTTGTCGCTGCCGCCGGTCTCGAATTCGGCAGCCGCGCGGCCCCAGGGGCCGCCCATCAGCTGCACCGAGGTGCCGGCATCGCGCAGCCCGTCCTTGGTCTGGATGGCCAAGGCGCCGCCCAGCGTGTTCAGGCCGAACAGCGGGTTGCTGCCCGGCATCAGGGCCACGGTCGACAGCGCCGAGCGCGGAATCAGGTCCCAGCTCACCACATCGCCGAAGGGCTGGTTCAGGCGCACGCCGTCCATGTACACCGACAGGCCCTGCGGCGTGCCCAGCAGGGGCGATGCGGAGAAGCCCCGGTAGTGGACGTCCGGCTGGAACGGGTTGCCCTGGGTCTCGTTGACCGTCACGCCGCCGACGGCGCGCCACAGGTAATTGGACAGGTCGGGCGAATGCAGCCGCTCCAGGTCGGCGTCGGTGGCCGTCTGCACGTTGGCGGGCACCTGGTCGCGCGGCACGTCGATGCCCGGCAGCGGCGTGGGTGCCACCACCACGAGGGTGGCCAGTTCGCGCGCCGGCTCCGGCGCCGGGGCATCGGCCCGG
>NZ_BCUU01000166.1 GCF_001591385.1 Variovorax soli NBRC 106424 | reverse complement strand
CCTGCACCGCCGCCCCCGCCTCCTCCACCACCGCCGCCGCCCCAGGCCGTGACGCCGCCCGCGCCACCGCCGCCCAAGGCGCCCGACATCAACCTGGAGCAGGAAAAGCGCAAGCAGGAGCTCGAGGCCAAGCGCGAACGCGAGTTGGAAGAGCAGCGCAAGGAACGCGAAAAGCAGAAGCAGCTGGCCGAACTTCAGAAAAAGAAGGAAGAGCAGCAGCGCAAGGAGCTCGAGTCCAAGAAGCAGGAAGAGCTCGAGCGCAAGAAGGAAGAGCAGCAGAAGAAGCTGGCCGAGCAGAAGAAGAAGGAAGAGGCCGCCAAGCAGGCTGCAGCTGCGCAGGCGGCAAAGGACCGCGCGGACAACCTCAAGCGCATGCAGGCCATGGCCGGCACGGGCGCTGCAGACTCGACCGGAACCGCAGCGCGCTCGTCGGGTCCGTCAGGCAACTACGCCGGGCGCGTTCGTGCGGCGGTACGCCCCAACGTGACCTATCCGGACGCCGACACGGTGGCCGGCAATCCTTCGGCCGACTTCGAAGTCAACCTGGCACCGGACGGAACGATCGTCGGCGTGAAGCTGCGCAAGTCCAGCGGCGTGCCCGGCTGGGACGAGGCCGCAGAGCGGGCACTGCGCAAGACGGACAAGCTGCCTCGCGATACCGATGGGCGCATCTACACGCCCATGGTGATTTCGCTGCGCCCGAAGGACTGATTTTTTGTGTTTGGTGGTGGGGCCAAGGGCTGTGTGTCCCTGTGCGGGGGCGCCTTCTGTGGCGGCGAGGCGCGCAGCGGCGGGGCTTAGCGTTTGTGTGCCGAAGGACACACAAACGCTACCGTTTCTGACTCGCCGAAGCTGTTTGACCGGAGCGAGCGCAGCTCGCGCAGGGAGTTCTTCGGCGCAAGCCCCGCCGCGAGCACCGGAGCGGAGTCAGCGCGAAGCGCTGACCGCCACAGCAGGCGCCCCCGGCCCCAAGGGCCTGCCGCGCCCGCCCCGCGCGAACGCATCAACGCATCAACGCATCAACGCATCAACGCATCAACGACTTAGTCGTAAACGACCGCCGCGTTCCCAGACTCCGCCTGCGCCATCCAGCTGGCCAGCGCCGCATCCGTGGGGAAGAACTTGGCCGCCTCACCCAGCTGCAATTCCACCTGCGCCCCCGAACGCTGCAAGGACAGCCGGACCGCCAGCCCCTGCCGCAAGTCCCCATGCTCGGTCTGCTCCGTGCGCGGCGGGAACTCGCGCGTCAACCGGGCGATGTCGGGCGCCTTGCCGTTCACCGCCACGCGCAGGTACTTGCCGAAGCGGCAGCGCGCCGTCGCCAGGTCCCAGATCTGCTGCACGATGAAGCGCGCCTCGAAGCCGCCCCGGCCCGGCTGCAGCCGGCCGCTCACGATGATGAGCTCGTCATCCTTCAAGGTGTTGCGATGCGCATTGAGCAGCGCCTCGTCCGCCGTCGCCTCGATGGTGCCCGACTTGTCGTCCAGCTTGAAGATGCCCACCCGCCCGCGGTTGCCGTTGATCACGCGCAGGTCGCTCACGATGCCGGCGATCACCTGCTGCTCGCGGCTGTCGATCAGGTCGTCGATCTGGCGCTTGCAGAAGCGCCGCACCTCGTGCGCCACCTCGTCGAACAGATGGCCCGACAGGAAGAAGCCCACCGCCGTCTTCTCCAGCGTCAGCCGCTCCTTCACGCCCCACGGCGTGGCCGCCACCAGTTCCGGCTCCTGCGTCGCGCTGCCGTGCTCGCCGTCGCCGAAGATGTCTGCCTGCGCCGCATTGGCCGCCGTCGCGTTGGCAAACTCGAAGGCGCGGTCCAGCGACGCGACCAGCGCCGCGCGGTTCTGCTGCAGCGAATCGAAGGCGCCGGCCTTGATGAGCGCTTCCACCGTGCGCTTGTTGATGCGCTGGCGATCCACCCGCACGCAGAAGTCGTACAGGCTGCTGAACGCCCCGCCCTCCTCGCGCGCCCGCACGATGGCCTCGATGGCCAGCTGGCCGGTGCCCTTCACCGCGCCCAGGCCGTAGCGGATGACCTTGTCGGTCACCGGCTCGAAGCGGTAGTTGCCGCGGTTCACGTCCGGCGGCTCGAAGGTCATGCCGAAGTTCTTGGTCGCGTCCTCGAACAGCACCTTCAGCTTGTCGGTGTTGTCCATTTCCACCGTCATGTTGGCGCAGTAGAACTCGGCCGTGTAGTGCACCTTGAGCCAGCCCGTGTGATAGGCCAGCAGGGAGTAGGCAGCGGCGTGCGACTTGTTGAAGCCATAGCCCGCGAACTTCTCCATCAGGTCGAAGATCTCGTCGGCCTTCGCCTCGGGGATGCCGTGGGTGGCCAGCGCACCCGCACGGAACTTGGTGCGGTGCTCGGCCATTTCCTCGGCCTTCTTCTTGCCCATGGCGCGGCGCAGCAGGTCGGCGCCGCCCAGCGAGTAGCCGCCCAGGATCTGCGCGGTCTGCATCACCTGCTCCTGGTAGACCATGATCCCGTAGGTCTCGCTGAGCATGTCGGCCACCGCCGGGTGCGGATACTCCACGTCCTCGCGCCCGTGCTTGCGCGCCACGAAGCTGGGGATCAGGTCCATCGGGCCCGGGCGGTACAGCGCGTTCAGGGCGATCAGGTCTTCCAGTCGCGTGGGCCGCGCGTCTTTCAGCATGCCCTGCATGCCGCGCGATTCGAACTGGAACACGGCCTCCGTCTTGCCTTCGGAAAACAGCCGGTAAGTCGACGCGTCGGTCAGCGGAATGTTCTCGTACGCGAAGTTCTCCTGGCCCTTGTGCCGCTTCATGATGAACTCGCGGGCAATCTCCAGGATGGTGAGCGTGGCCAGGCCCAGGAAGTCGAACTTCACCAGGCCGATGGCCTCCACATCGTCCTTGTCGTACTGGCTCACGGCCGAGTCGCTGCCGGGCTGCTGGTACAGCGGGCAGAAGTCGGTGAGCTTGCCCGGCGCGATGAGCACGCCGCCGGCGTGCATGCCGATGTTGCGGGTCATGCCCTCGAGCTTCTGCGCCATCTCGACAAGGGACTTGACCTCTTCCTCGCGCTCGATGCGCCGGGCCAGTTCGGGCTCGGCGGCAATGGCGTACTTCTCCTTGTCGGCCTCCGACAGCTCCGCCGGCGGGTACTGGATCGTGACCGGCTTGCCCGGCTTGTTGGGAATGAGCTTGCTGATGCCGTCGCAGAAGGTGTAGCTCATGTCCATCACGCGGCCCACGTCGCGGATGGCGGCGCGCGCGGCCATGGTGCCGAAGGTGGCGATCTGGCTCACCGCGTCGCGGCCGTACTTGTCCTTGACGTAGTCGATGACGCGGTCGCGGTTGCCCTGGCAGAAGTCGATGTCGAAGTCGGGCATCGACACCCGCTCGGGGTTCAGGAAGCGCTCGAACAGCAGGTTGTATTGCAGCGGGTCGAGGTCGGTGATCTTCAGCGCATAGGCCACCAGCGAGCCCGCGCCCGAGCCCCGGCCCGGGCCCACCGGGCAGCCGTTGTTCTTGGCCCAGTTGATGAAGTCGCCCACGATGAGGAAGTAGCCCGGAAAGCCCATCTTCAAAATGGTGCCGATCTCGAACTCCAGGCGCTCCACGTAGCGCGGCCGCTCCTTGTCGCGCTGCGCCACGTCGGGGTAGAGGTGCGCCAGGCGCTCCTCCAGGCCCTCGAAGGACAGGATGCGGAAGTACTTGTCGATGGGCATGGGCACGCCGTCTTCCAGCGGCGTGGGGAAGTCGGGCAGGCGCGGCTTGCCCAGCACCAGCGTCAGGTTGCAGCGCTTGGCGATTTCCACCGAGTTGGCAATGGCGCTGGGCACATCGGCGAACAGCGCTTCCATCTCGGCGGCAGACTTGAAGTACTGCTCGGGCGTGAACTTGCGCACCCGCCGCTGGTTGCCCAGGATCTCGCCCTCGGCAATGCACACGCGCGCCTCGTGCGATTCGTAATCGTCGCGCGTGGCGAACTGGATCGGGTGCGTGGCCACCACCGGCAGATTGAGCCGCGCCGCCAGTTGCACGGCGGCCGTCACATGGGGCTCGTCCTCGGGCCGGCCCGCGCGCTGCAGCTCGATATAGAAGCGGTGCGTGAAGATGCCCGCCAGTTCCAGCGCAACTTCGGCGGCGCGCGCCTCCCCGTGCGGGCCCCCTTGCAGCAGCGGCTGGCCCAGCGGCCCGGCCTGCGCGCCCGACAGCAGGATGAGGCCGCCATTGAGCTCGCGCACCCATTCCATCTTGACGGCGGCCTGGGTCTGCCCCCGGCCCACGTTCTGGGTCCAGGCGCGGGCCAGCAGTTCGGACAGGTTGAGATAGCCCTGCTTGTCCTGCACCAGCAGCAGCATGCGGCAAAGCACGCCTGGCTCCTGGCCCAGGCCCTCGACGAAGACTTCGGCGCCCAGGACGGGCTTGACCCCCTTGCCGCGCGCCTCCTTGTAGAACTTGACGCCGCCGAACAGGTTGTTCAGGTCGGTGATCGCCATGGCCGGCTGCTTGTCGGCGGCGGCCGCCTTGACGATTTCATCGATTCGGTTGGTGCCGTCGACGACGGAAAACTCGGTGTGCAGGCGCAGGTGGACGAACATGGGTCGATTGTAGGAAAAGACCCAGCAGCCCCTGCCCGGCCCCCAGGTGGCTAACGGACCAATGCGGCGACTGCGGCGCCGGGCCTCACTTGGGGAACAGGAAGGTCACCTGCGCGCGAAATCCCCATCCGTGCGGGCCGCTGTCGGGCCCGTCCGCCCAGTAGCGCACGCCGCCGCCCACGCTCAGCGTCTGTCCGCCCGCCTTCACGATCTGGTTGACCATGGCGTTGAGCGGCACCGACCACTGCTTGCTCTTCCAGTCGTAGGAGGATTCGCTGTTCAGCACAAAGGACGTGGCAGTCCTGGTCGTGTACGACAGGAACGGCTGCAGGAAGGTGCTGCTGACCGAGGGCCGGTCGGCATCGCCGCCGCCGCCCCAGATGTGGTTGGCCAGGGCGCCATAGGTCCACGCGCCGTCCTGCTTGAGCAGGACCACGGTCGGGCCGGCGCCCCATTTGCGCGCGCTCAGCGAATCGTCGGAACCGGTGGGCAGCAGAAAGGCCAGGCCCACGCCCCAGATCAGGCCGCCCGCAGTCGGCGCCTTGGGCGAGAAGAAGAAGCTCTGGGTGATGTCGCCGATGCCGCTAGCGTTCACGCCGGGGGTGTTCTGCTCGACGACGGGCAGGATGGTCCGGCTGATGAGGTTCCAGTCCTGCGAGATCGATACCGGAATGACCGGCTGGATGTTGAGCAGGGAGCGGTGTCCGTCGCGCCCGGCACCGTAGCGCGAGTCGTAGTTGTATTGCAGCGGCACCGAGATCAGCGAGGCCACCGGGTTGGACAGCTTCTTGGCCAGCTCTTCAGCGGAATCTTCGGCGTGGGCGGTCGAGCACAGGCCGGTCAGGCATGCCGAGAGCGCGAGCAGCGACGCAAGGCCATTTGTCTTCATCTTGGATTTTTCCTTCCTTTTTCGAATGGAGTGGCCGCTTCCGGTCCACGCCAGGCCCGCGATTGTGGACTGTCGGCGTCGGACGCCTTCGGCCGGCCACCTAAAATGCCGCCCCTGTGATCGAAGTTCTGAACATTGCTGCCTATAAGTTCGTCGCCATCGAGGACGGCCACGAACTGCGCGAGCGCATCCTCCACAAGGCCCTCGAACTGGACCTGCGCGGCACCGTGCTGCTGGCCGGCGAAGGCATCAATCTTTTCGTGGCCGGCGCGCCCGAGGCCATCGGCGAATTCCTCGCCATGCTGCGCGCCGACCCGCGCTTTGCCGACCTGGAAGTCAAGGAGAGCTGGTCGCTCACCCAGCCGTTCCGGCGCATGCTGGTCAAGCTCAAGCGCGAGATCATCCGCATGGACCATCCGGCCATCCAGCCGGCGGCTGGCCGCGCACCGGGCGTGGAGCCGCGCACCCTCAAGCGCTGGCTCGACCAGGGGCACGACGACGACGGCAAGCCGGTGGTGATGCTCGACACGCGCAATGCCTTCGAGGTGGACTACGGCACCTTCGACAACGCCATCGACTGGCGCATCACCAAGTTCACCGAATTCCCCGGCGCGCTGCAGGCGCACCTGGACGAGCTCAAGGACAAGCGCGTGGTGAGCTTCTGCACCGGCGGCATCCGCTGCGAGAAAGCCGCCATCCTGATGCACGAGCAGGGCCTGCCCGACGTGCTGCAGCTCGAAGGCGGAATCCTCAAGTACTTCGAGGAAGTGGGCGGCGCCCACTACAGCGGCGACTGCTTCGTGTTCGACGGGCGCGAGGCGCTGGCGCCCGATTTGAGCGCGCGGCGCAACGGCATCAGCGCACGTGCACCGGAAGATCCGGACATCGCCATCAAGCAATAGGAAGCGTCAGGCCACCGTGCGCTGCTGAGACCTGGCGCGCGCCTTCGGGTTCGGTCCCGTCGCTTCGCCTCGCATGGCCATCGCAAAAGATGGTGCCTCCCACAATGGATTTGCCAATTTTGGTAGTCCACAGAGGAGCGCAACATGATGATCAACGGAGTCCAGTCTTCCGCCTTGAGCGGCACGCTGCAAAGCAATGCGAACACGTCGGCCAGCACGCCGGCGCAACGACTGCAGTTCGTCCAGCAGATGATGCAGCAGATGATGAACATGATGCAGGACCTGATCAAGACGATGCAGGACGAGATCAACAAGAGCGCACCGGGCAACCAGCAGCAGCCGGGCGCCGATCCCGCCCAGCAGGCCGGTGGTGGTGCGCCGGGTGCCGGCGGCGGTGCGCCTGGTGCAGGCGGTGGTGCACCGGCTGCGGGTGGTGGCGGCGCACCCGCTGCGGGCGG
>NZ_BCUU01000165.1 GCF_001591385.1 Variovorax soli NBRC 106424 | reverse complement strand
AGGGGCGCTTGCACCGGCGTTGGCGTCGAGTTCGGAGAGCCCCCATCCCGGCCTTCCCCCAGAGGGGGAAGGAGGAAGAATCGAACGCGCGTGGGCCGTGCTGCAAACGGTGCTCGACCCGGAGGTTCCGGCCCTGTCGGTGTGCGACCTGGGCATCGTGCGCGAGGTGATCGAGCATGCCGATGGGCTGGAGGTGGTGCTCACGCCCACGTACTCCGGCTGCCCCGCCACCGAGGTGATCGAGCGCGACGTGCTGGCGGCCATCGAATCCGCAGGCCTCGGCCCCGCGCGCGCCACGCTGCGCCGCGCGCCGGCCTGGACCACCGACTGGATCAGTGCCGAAGGCCGCCGCAAGCTGGCCGAGTACGGCATCGCCCCGCCCGGTGCGGTGCCGCGCGAGCAGCAGGTGCAGCCCGTGCGCTTCTTCGGCCGCCGCATCGACGCCAGCGCCCCGAACTGCCCGCGCTGCGGCAGCGAGCAGACCGAGCGCCTGTCGGCCTTCGGCGCCACGGCCTGCAAGGCGCTGTACCGCTGCCTGGCCTGCCGCGAACCCTTCGAACACTTCAAACCCATCTGAGCGCCACAGCCATGAGCGTCATGTTTCATCCTCTTCGCGTGCGCGCCATCGAGCCCGACACGCAAGAAGCGGTCGTCGTCTCCTTCGACGTGCCGCCCGAGCTGCGCGAAGTCTTCGGCTTCACCCAGGGCCAGTACCTCACCCTGCGCACCGAGATCGACGGCCAGGACCTGCGCCGCTCCTATTCCATCTGCGCCGGCGTCGACGACGGCGAACTGCGCGTGGGCGTGCGCAAGGTGCGCGGCGGCGTGTTCTCCAACTGGATCAACGAGCACCTGAAGGTCGGCGACACGGTCAGCGTGATGGCGCCGCAGGGCCGCTTCTTCGTGCCGCTGGAGCCCCAGGCCAAGCGCCACCATGTGGGCATTGCCGGCGGCAGCGGCATCACGCCCATCCTGTCGATCATGAAGACGGTGCTGGCGCGCGAGCCCAGGAGCCGCTTCACCCTCATCTACGGCAACCGGCTGCTGCAGTCCACGATGTTCAAGGAAGAGATCGAGGACCTGAAGAACCGCTACATGACGCGGCTGTCGCTGCAGCACGTGTTCTCCGACGAGCACACCGACGCGCCCATCAACCACGGCGTGATGAACCGCGAGAAGATCAGCGAGTTCCTGGGCAGCGTGGTGCCGGCGGCGGACATCGACCATGTGTACGTGTGCGGCCCCTTCCAGATGAACGACGAGGCCGAGGCGGCGCTGCTGGCCGCCGGCGTGCCGGAAGAGCGCATCCACATCGAGCGCTTCGGCGTGGCGCTGCCCGCCGCGGGCGCGGGCGGTGCGGTGGGCGCGGTGGTGCACGAATCCAAGCCGGGCGATGCCGAGACGGCGCGCATCACCATCATCCGCGACGGCCTGTCGCGCGAGATTCCCTTCACCCGGCAGCAGCCCAGCATCCTGGACGCCGCATCGGCGGCCGGCATGGAAGTGCCGTACTCGTGCACCTCGGGCGTGTGCGGCACCTGCCGCGCCAAGGTGGTGGAGGGCGAGGTGCGCATGGAACGCAACTTCGCGCTCGACAAGAAGGAGGTGGCCGCCGGCTTCGTGCTCACCTGCCAGGCGCATCCGCTGACCGAGCGGGTGGTGCTCTCGTTCGACGAGCGCTAGGCGTTTTCCCCTGGGAGCGCGTGGGGAACATCCCGATGACGGTGATGCTCCGAAGACAGTCCACTAGCAACCCGAATTTCTTTCATTCATTCGTTCATTCAACAACCCTGGAGACAAGAGAATGATGTCGTTCAAGAAGAAGATCCTCGCGCTGGCCAGCCTGCTGTCGCTGGCCGCCCTGGCACACGCGGACATCAACGTCGGCGTGACGCTGTCGGCCACCGGCCCTGCCGCGTCGCTGGGCATTCCCGAGAAGAACACCATCGCCCTCATGCCCAAGACCATTGCCGGGCAGAAGATCAACTACGTGGTGCTCGACGATGCGTCCGACACCACTGCGGCCGTGTCCAACACGCGCAAGCTGATCGCCGACAGCAAGGTGGACGTGGTGCTGGGCTCCACCGTCACGCCGGCGTCGCTGGCCATGATCGACGTGGCGTCCGAGGCCAAGGTGCCGATGATCTCCATGGCCGCCAGCTCGCGCATCGTCGAGCCCATGGATGACAAGCGCAAGTGGGTGTTCAAGACGCCGCAGAACGACATCATGATGTCGCTGGCCATTGCCGAGCACATGGGCAAGACCGGCGTGAAGACGGTGGGCTTCATCGGCTTTTCCGACGCGTACGGCGAAGGCTGGTACCAGGAGTTCAGCAAGGCCGCCGGCCTCAAGGGGCTGAAGATCATCGCCAACGAGCGCTTCGGCCGCACCGACACCTCCGTCACCGGCCAGGTGCTCAAGCTCATGTCGGCCAAGCCCGACGCGATCCTGGTGGCCGGCTCGGGCACGCCGGCTGCGCTGCCGCAGAAGACGCTCAAGGAGCGCGGCTACACCGGCAAGATGTACCAGACGCACGGCGTGGCCAACGCCGACTTCCTGCGCGTGGGCGGCAAGGACGTGGAAGGCACCTTCCTGCCCGCCGGCCCGGTGCTGGTGGCGGAGCAGCTGCCGCAGTCCAACCCGGTGCGCAAGAGCGCACAGACCTACATCGCAGCTTATGAGGCCGCGCATGGCAAGGGCAGCGTGTCCACCTTCGGCGCGCACGCCTGGGATGCCGGCCTGCTGATGGCGGCTGCCGTGCCGGTGGCGCTGAAGACGGCGCAGCCGGGCACGCCCGAGTTCCGCGCCGCGCTGCGCGACGCGCTCGAAAAGATCCACGAGCTGCCCGGTGCGCACGGCATCTTCACCATGTCGCCCACCGACCACCTCGGCCTGGACCAGCGCGCCCGCGTGATGGTCAAGATCGAAAACGGCACCTGGAAATTCCAGCCCTGATCCACCCCGACAACTCGCCCATTTCGTCTTCTAACTAGCTGGAACCTCCATGGACGGACAGATCGCCCTGCTGCTCGCGCAGGACGGCCTCGTGAACGGCGCGGTGTATGCGCTGATGGCACTGGCCCTGGTGCTGGTGTTCTCGGTCACCCGCGTCATCTTCATTCCCCAGGGCGAATTCGTCGCCTTCGGCGCGCTCTCGATGGCGATGCTGCAGGCCGGCAAGACGCCGCCCACGCTGTGGCTGCTGCTGGCGCTGGCGGTCGCGGTACTTGCCGTGGAGGCCTGGCGCTACAAGCGCGGCGCGCCGGTGGACTGGAGCTCGGCCTTGCTGTGGTGCGTGGCCGTGCCCCTGGCCGCCTGCGCGATGCTGCTGCTGTGGAAGCCCACGGGCCTGGCGGCGCAGGCCATCGGTACGCTGGTGCTCATCACGCCGCTCGGCCCGCTGATCTATCGGCTGGCGTACCGGCCGATGGCGCAGGCCACGGTGCTGTCGCTGCTCATCGTGTCGGTGGCGCTGCACGGCGTGATGGTGGGCCTGGGCCTTCTGTTCTTCGGTGCCGAGGGTTCGCGCACGCCGGCCTTCTCGGAAGCGAGCTTCGACGTGGGCGGGCTGCAGATCACGGGGCAGTCCATCGTGGTCATCATGGTGACGCTGGTGCTGGTGATCGCCATGTTCCAGTTCTTCGGCCGCTCCATGGTGGGCAAGGCGCTGCGCGCCACGGCCATGAACCGCGTGGGTGCGCGCCTGATGGGCGTGCCCACCGAGCTGTCGGGCGACGTGAGCTTTGCGCTGGCGGCGCTCATCGGCGCGGTGTCGGGGCTGCTCATCGCGCCGCTCACCACCATCTATTACGACACCGGCTTCCTGATCGGCCTCAAGGGCTTCGTGGCGGCCATCGTGGGCGGGCTGGCCAGCTATCCGCTCGCGCTGGGCGGCGCGCTGCTGGTGGGCCAGCTGGAATCGTTCTCCTCCTTCTGGGCCAGCGCGTACAAGGAAGTGCTGGTGTTCACATTGATCATTCCCGTGCTGTGGTGGCGTTCGCTGCATAGCCGCCACGTCGAGGACGAAGAATGAGTTCGGTCATGGAAAAGACTTCGTCCCCGACCCGCAACATCGAAGCACCACGCGGCTTCTTCACGCGCCGCGGCCTCACGCTGGCGGCGGTGCTGGCGCTGGCCATCTCGTGGGGCTTCCTGCCCGAGTTCACCGTGGTGGTGATCAGCTACATCGGCCTGTACGCGCTGGTGGCGGTCGGCCTGTGCATGCTCACCGGCGTGGGCGGCATGACCTCCTTCGGCCAGGCGGCCTTCGTCGGCATGGGTGCCTACGCCACGGCGTGGCTGTGCACCTCGCCCACGGCTGCGGCCTGGCTCGGGCCGCTGGGCGGCAGCGCCATCGTGCCTTGGCTCGGCCTGGCGCTGGGCCTGGCGATCACCTTCGCGCTGGCCTGGTTCCTCGGCGCCATCACCGTCAAGCTGCAGGGCCACTACCTGCCGCTGTGCACCATCGCCTGGGGCCTGTCGCTGTACTTCCTGTTCGGCAACATGGAGTTCCTGGGCGGGCAGACCGGCATCACCGGCGTGCCTGCGCTGGTGGTGGCGGGCTATTCGCTGGCGTCGCCGCGGCAACTGGGCGTGCTGATCTGGGCCGTGCTGCTGGTGGCCATGTGGCTGCTGCACAACCTGCTCGATTCGCGCGAGGGGCGGGCCATTCGCGCGCTCAAGAGCGGCCGCCTCATGGCCGAGTCGATGGGCGTGGACACCGCGCGCCACCGCGTCAAGCTCTTCGTGCTGGCCGCGCTGCTGGCGGCGCTGTCGGGCTGGCTTTATGCCCACATGCAGCGCTTCGTGAATCCCACTCCCTTCAACCTCAACATCGGCATCGAATACCTCTTCATGGCGGTGGTGGGCGGCGCGGGCCACCTGTGGGGCGCGGTGCTGGGCGCGGCGCTCATTACGCTGCTGAAGGAAAAGCTGCAGGACGTGCTGCCCGCGCTGCTGGGTTCGAGCGGCAATTTCGAGGTGATCGTGTTCGGCCTCTTGATGCTGCTGGTGCTGCAGCGCTTTGCCGACGGCATCTGGCCGGCGCTGGAGCGCTTCGGCCAGCGATTGCTCAAGCCTGAGAAGGCCAAGGCCCCCAGCCATGTGGCGGAGCTGGCCCGGCGCACGCTGCCGCCCAAGGGCACGGTGCTGCTGCAGGCCGAGCGCGTCACCAAGCGCTTCGGCGGCCTGGTGGCCAACAACGCGGTGAGCATGACGGTCAAGGCCGGCGAGATCCATGCGCTGATCGGCCCCAACGGCGCTGGCAAGAGCACCTTCTTCAACATGATCTCCGGCGTGGACGACCCCACCGAAGGCGAGGTGCGCCTGATGGACCAGCCCATGCAGACCCAGCCCGCGCGCGCCTTTGCCGCGCTGGGCCTGGGCCGCACCTTCCAGCATGTGCGGTTGCTGGGCACGCGCAGCGTGGTCGACAACGTGGCGCTGGGCGCGCACCTGCGCGCCAAGCGCGGCTGGCTGGCTTCCATGCTGCGGCTGGACCGCGCCGAAGAAGCGGCGCTGCAGGCCGAGGCGCGCAGGCAGATCGAGCGCTGCGGCCTGGCCGCGCATGCGGATTCGCCCTCCGCCTCGCTGGCCCTGGGCCAGCAGCGCATTGTCGAGATCGCGCGCGCCCTGGCCAGCCAGCCCGCGGTGCTGCTGCTGGACGAACCGGCCGCCGGCCTGCGCCATCTCGAAAAGCGCGCCCTGGCCGAACTGCTTTCGCAACTGCGGGCCGAGGGCCTGGGCATCCTGGTGGTGGAACACGACATGGAATTCGTCATGAACCTGGCCGACCGCATCACCGTGCTGGAGTTCGGCACCGTGATCTCGCACGGCAAGCCGGCCGAGGTGCAGGCCGACCCGAAGGTGCTGGATGCATACCTGGGTGGTGTGGATGAACCGCTGGAGGTGGCGGCATGAGCGCAGTGCTGGGCCGCCCCGAACAAGCTCGCGCCCCCTCGGGGGGCAGCGAACCACACGCAGTGGGCGAGCGTGGGGGCACTGTTACTGCACCTCTTCTGCAGCTGAAGGATTTCTGCGTCTCGTACCGCGCCGTCGAGGCGCTGCACAGCGTCGCCCTCGAAGTGCGCGAAGGCGAGATCGTCACCGTCATCGGCCCCAACGGCGCCGGCAAGACCACGCTGCTGTGCGCGGCCATGGGCCTGCTGCCTTCCAATGGGCAGCTGCTGCTGGGCGGCGAGCGCGTCTCCCGCCCCAGCGTCGAGGCCATGGTGGCGCGCGGCGTCGCCCTGGTGCCCGAGCGGCGCGAGCTTTTCGGCGAGATGTCGGTCGAAGACAACCTGCTGCTGGGCGGCTTCTACCGCTGGCGCAAGGGCCAGCGCGACCAGAAGGCGCGCATGGAAGAGGTCTTCCAGATCTTCCCGCGCCTGCGCGAGCGGCATGCGCAGCTGGCTTCCACGCTGTCGGGCGGCGAGCGGCAGATGCTGGCCATCGGCCGCGCGCTCATGGCGCGCCCGCGCCTGCTGATGCTGGACGAACCCTCGCTGGGTCTGGCGCCGCTGATCGTGCGCGAGGTGCTGCAGGTGGTGTCCTCGCTGCGCAAGCACGGCGTGTCGGTGCTGCTGGTGGAGCAGAACGCGCGCGCCGCGCTGCAGGTGGCCGACCGCGGCTACGTGCTGGAGATGGGCCAGGTGGCCTTGAACGGCGCCGCCCGCGACCTGCTGAATGACCGCCGGATCATCGACACCTACCTGGGTATCGGCAAGAAAGATTGACTTGAATTTCTCCCTCCCCCGCTGGGGGAGGGCCGGGGTGGGGGCACGGCGGCCTTTCCATGACGCAGATGGCCCCCCCCC
>NZ_BCUU01000164.1 GCF_001591385.1 Variovorax soli NBRC 106424 | reverse complement strand
CTGGCCGACGTGCGCGTGCGCGGCGCGCTGCAGCCGCCGCAGCAGCGGCAGGTCTACAGCGCGCTGGTGGCCTGGCCCGGCGGCAGATGAACAACCGAGCAACCGTAGTAGGAGCAGTGGACATGAGCTGGAGACTGGACGGAACCCTGGACCCCGACGAGGCGCTGCGCCTGCTCGACCACATGTCGGGCGAATCGAGCAACGACTTCCTGATGCTGATCGAGAGCAAGGGCAACGCGGTGGAGGGCGAATCCAAGCGCGGCTTCGAGGACGGCAAGCAGCGCATGCAGATCGCGGGCTACTCGTACCTGGCCGAGGTGCAGACGCCGCCGGGCGCAAGCAAGGGGCAGGTGCGCCTGAGCTCGCTGATCGTGGTGCGCGAGTGCGATGCGGCCACGGCATCGATCGCCAGCCTGCTGAAGAACCAGGAGAACGACCTGAAGGTGCAGGTGTCGGTGTTCAAGGCCGGCGGCGACAGCTCGAAGGACCAGCAGCCTACGCTGGAGCTGGTGCTGGAGGGCGCGCGCATCACCACCCACTGCATGCTCACCGGCGGCACCCCGCGCCGGCCCTGCGAGATCATCTACTTCATGCCGCGCAAGCTGGAGCTGAAGTCGGCGCCGCAGCAGCAAAGCGGGTTGCGGGGGGCGGTGCGGACTTGTGCGTTGACCAATACGTAGATCAGCGGGAACTGCCTACGACGTCATTCGGTAGGCAAGCTGGCGTTCGTGACGCAAAGAAAGCAGCACAACCTCTTGTTGCGAATGGGCATACAGCACGACATGGCGGGCCAGGACAAGTTCGCGCAACTCGGGCATACCCAGCTCCTCTGCAAGCTGCATCGCAGTCTCTGCCTGAAACCTGCCCCAGCCTGATCTGGCATCGAGAAATCGGGCTGGCCGGCCACTCGAGGGCGAAAAGGACAGCAGTGACCGAGCCTTGGCCAACTCGGCTTGCAGCCTCGCGAAGCGTGACCGAGCGGTCGCCTGATCCTGCTCTTCCATGAAGCGACGGGCCGAGTGCAGACAGTCCAGGAAGTTGGGGACTGCCCGGACGCGCGCATTCACCGGGATGCTCATCGCGTGTTGTTCTTGGCGCCCAGTGCCTGGTCTAGTTCCTCGTCAGAGACGAATCGGCCGGCCAGGGCTTCCTTCAAGCCCGTGATCGCGTCTTCGGCCAGTACCAGGTTGACGTGCTCCGCCTCCAGTGCGTGGTAGTAGTCCAGGCGGCGTGCGTCAACCAGGGCGACATAACTGGCGCCATTCTTGGTCAACACCTTTTCCGAGCCCTTGCCCACCACGTCCTCCGCGAGTTCGGTCAGTCTTGCCCGCGCCTCGCTGATGGGAACGATGTCCGACGTTTGCAAGCTCATTTGCATGTATCCATTAATGTCCAGGTTAATCTCAGTGTAGCGAGCCGGTACTCGGCCTGCAAACCGCAATCTTGGTAAACCCCTTTAGTCTGCAATATCAGCCGAGCCACTCCGCCGCGTGGTCGATGCCGGTGGAGTTCACGCCGCCGCGCATTGCCATCGTCATCGACAAGAAGACCTTCACGCGCGAGCTGGTGAAGGACAGCGGCGCCTTCGGCATCTGCATTCCCGGTGCGGCGCTGGTTGATCTGACCTATGCCGTGGGCTCCGGCACGGGCCGCGAGGGCGACAAGTTCGCGCACTACCGCATCGATGCCGCGGCCGGCCCGGTGCTGGGCCTGCCGGTGCTGGAGGCCGGTTGCGCCGCCTGGATGGAATGCCGCTGGATTCCCGAGGCGCACACCGAGGACGCCTACGACACCTGCTTCGGCGAAGTGGTGTCGGCCGCGGCGGACGAGCGCGTGTTCCAGCGTGGGCGCTGGTCCTTCCGCGACGACAACCGCGCGCTGCAGACCATCCACCATCTGGGCGCAGGCAACTTCGTGCATGCGGGGCAGGTGATCCAGGCCGGGCCGCTGGCTGCCTAGCGCGGGCCGCGTGCCCGGGCCGGGCGCGCGCAGTTGCGTATCAAGCCTTCTTCTTCTTGTTCGACGACGACGCCGCCGATCCGGCAGCGGTACGCGAGCGTTGATACGCCTCGCCCCAGTCTGCAAGCGGGCCCATGGCCTTGTTCAGGCTCTTGCCGAGCGCGGTGACGCTGTATTCGACCCGGGGCGGCACCTCGTGAAACACGTGCCGGTCGACGAGGCCGTCCGCCTCGAGCTCTCGCAGCTGCTGAATGAGCATCTTCTCGCTCACGCCGGGAATGAGGCGGCGAAGCTCGCCAAAGCGCCTGGGAGCGTCGTGGATCTCCCAGAGGATGACGGCTTTCCACTTTCCCCCGATCACTTCGAAGGCGGGGCCGACCCCGCAGTTGATGGGTCGCTTGGTCATGCGTCTCTCTTCATTACTTACCAATTGGTGGATACCTGACATTATTGTAGGTACTTGACCGTTGGAGAGCTGAGTTTCACGATGAGGCCCTTCCTCAACAACTGGTACTTCTGCTCATGAACTCAGTCACTGTTCTCGGCCTCGGCTCCATGGGTTTCACGATTGCCCGCCTGTTCCTGCAGCGCGGGCGCCGCGTCACGGTCTGGAATCGCAGCGCCGCAAAGGCGGACGCGCTCGTCGCGTCGGGTGCGACCCTGGCTGCGACCGCGGCGGATGCGGTGCGTTCCAGCGACCTGATCGTGATGTGCGTGTACGACTACACCGCTGCGAATGACATCCTTCGAATGCCCGGCGTCGCGCAGGCGCTGGCCGGAAAAGTCCTGGTCCAGTGGACGACCGGCAGCCCGCAGGAAGCCCGGGACGCACTGGCCTGGGCAAGCAGGCAGGGCGCCGGCTATCTCGACGGCGCGATCCAGGCCGCGCCGAGCCAGATGGGACAGGCCGATACGCCGGTGCTGCTGTCGGGCGACCCGGCGGTCTATGCCTCGGTGCAGGAGACGCTGAAGGACCTGGCCGGCAATATCGCGTTTCTCGGCAAGAAGATCGAAGCGGCGGCAACCATGGACCTGGCGACACTTTCGTACGTGTACGGCGCCACGGCCGGCTTCATTCACGGCGCGCTGATCGCCGAAACACAGGGGCTCGACGTCGGCGTGTTCGGAAAGCTGGTGGCCGACATCTCGCCGACCTTCGGCAGCTTCTTCAAGCATGAGGGCGCGGTCATCCAGAGCGGAGATTTCACCATTTCCGAAAGCCCGATGCGCATCTCGATCGAGGCGACGCGGCGCATTCTGCAAAGCTCGCAGGCCTCCGGGATCAACGCCGAGATTCCGGCGTTTCTCGACGGCCTGTTCCAGCGTGCGGAGAAGGCGGGCCTGGCGGACCAGGAGCTTGCGGCGCTGATCAAGGTTGTGCGAAGCAGGCCGGACGCCGCCGGGCGCCGCCCGGTACGGGACGGTGCCGCAGGGGTAATCGCAGCAACTGCCTGAGGCCATTGGCCATCGCGTCCACGCCAGCAGGGCCGATTGGATGCTGCGCGGCATACGCCGGTCGGTAGATGCGCCACGAGGGCCAGCGGACTAAGCTGCTGCGGCCCTTGCACCGCTTCCTCCCGAAAGGCTCGCGATGACCCGCTCCGCAGAACTTCTACAGGCGGCCGATCCGGCCGGCGCGCTCAAGGCGCTCACCGACGAGATCAAGGCCAGGCCGGCCGACAGCAAGCTGCGCGTGTTCATGGCGCAGCTGCTGTGCGTGCTTGGCCAGTGGGAGCGGGCGCTCAACCAGCTCACGGTGGCCGCGGAGCTCGATGCGCTGGCCATTCCGATGAAGCAGGTGTATGGCGAGGCCATCCGCTGCGAAGGGCTGCGCGCCGAAGTGTTTGCCGGCAAGCGCACGCCGATGATCTTCGGCCAGCCGGGCGAGTGGCTGGCGCTGCTGCTCGAGTCGCTGCTGCGCCAGGGCGCGGGCGACGACGCGATGGCCGAGGACCTGCGTGCGCGTGCCTTCGACGCCGCGCCGGCCACGCCCGGCACGCTGGACGGCAAGCCCTTCGACTGGCTCGCCGACGCCGACATGCGCATTGGCCCGGTGCTCGAGGCCTTCGTCAATGGCCGCTACTACTGGGTGCCCTTCGAACGGCTGGCGCAGATCAAGTTCGAGGAGCCCGAGGACCTGCGCGATTGCGTGTGGCTGCCCGCACACTTGCAGTTCGAGAACGGTGGCGAAACCCTGGCGCTGGTGCCCACGCGCTACCCGGGGAGCGAAGCCTGCGAGGACGGCGCGCTGCGCCTGGCGCGCAAGACCGAATGGCGCGAGCTGCGGCCCGAGGTGTGGGCCGGCTGGGGCCAGCGCATGTGGAGCAGCAATATCGAGGAAGCGGGCGGGGAGCACGCGATGCTGGACGTGCGCGAGATCGACTTCGAGCAGCAGCAAGCCGACATCGAGGCCGGCGCTGCAGCGACCGGCGGCACGGGAGACAACGGTGGCTGAACTCAGCGCGCAGGAGCGGCTGCAGCCATCGTTGCTCGATCGCCTGACCGATTTCGCACCGAGCGAAAAGCGCGAGAGCGACGATCAGCGCGTGCTCACGCGGCAGGCGCTGCGGCAGGCCGTGTTGCGCGACCTGAGCTGGCTCTTCAATGCGACGGCGCTCGGCCCCGCGGAGATCGACGAGCACCGCCATCCGCATGCGGCGCGCTCGGTCCTGAACTACGGATTGCCTATGCTGTCCGGCCAGTTCACCTCGTCGGTGCAGCGTGTCAGCATGGAACAGGCTTTGAAGAACGCGATCGTGCAGTTCGAGCCGCGCATCCTGCCTCGCACCCTCGAAGTTGAACTCGTCATGGAAGGCTCGGCTCTTGAATCGCACAACCGCATCGGCCTCGTGATCCGCGGCATGCTGTGGGCCCAGCCGGTGCCGCTCGAGTTCCTGATGCGCAGCCGCATCGACCTCGAAGAGGGACGGATCGAAGTTGAAGAAGGGTCTTGAGCCGTGGACCCGCGCCTGCTGAATCTGTATGAACAGGAGCTTCGCTACTTCCGCGAAAGCAGCGTGGAGTTCGCGCAGGCCTTTCCGAAGATCGCGCAGCGCCTGGGCCTGGATGGCCCCGAGGTGGCCGACCCGTATGTGGAGCGGCTGATCGAGGCCACCGCCTTCCTCTCGGCCCGCGTGGGCCTCAAGCTCGACGCCGAATACCCGCGCTTCACCGGCCACCTGCTGGACATCGTCTATCCGCATTTCCTGGCACCCACGCCCTCGATGACGGTGGTGCAGATGGGCGTGGACCCCGACGACGACGGGTTGGCCAACGGCCCCGCCATGCCGCGCGGCAGCGGCCTGCGTGCGCGCCATGCGGTGGGGCAGAACACGCATTGCGAGTTCCGCACCTCGCGCGCGCTGCGCCTGTGGCCGCTGCAGGTCCGGCGCGCGCAGTACTTCACCTACGCGCCGGACCTGCCGCTGAACCAGCACCCGCAAGCGCGCGACATCCGCGGCGGCCTGCGCATTGCGCTGCATGTGGGTGCGGGGCTCAACTTCAGCCAGCTGCCGATGGATGAACTGGTGCTGCACCTGGGCGGCGCCGACGACGTGGCCTGGCAGCTCTACGAATGCCTGCTGGCCAAGCCCGTGGGCGTGCTGGTGCAGCCGCTGGGCGCCAATGGCCAACCCACGGCAGGCGGTGCAGGCGCAGTCAGGCAACTGCCGGCCGACAGCGTGCAGCCCTTGGGATTCGAGGATGACGAGGCGCTGCTGCCCGTGACCGCCACCGGCTTCTCGGGCCACCGGCTGGTGCAGGAGTACTTTGCCTTTGCGCAGCGCTTCCAGTTCGTGCGCATCAACGATCTGCAGAAGGTGCTGGCCACGATGAACGTGCCGGACGTGGAGATCGTGGTGCTGTTCTCGCGCGGCGATGCGGCGCTCGAAAAACTGGTGAGCGCCGACAACGTGCAGCTGCATTGCGTGCCGGCCATCAACCTGTTTTCCAAGCGGCTGGACCGCGTGGCGGTGAGCGAGGGCGCGAGCCAGTTCCACCTGCTGGCCGACCGAACGCGGCCGCAGGACTTCGAGGTGCACACCGTCACCGAGGTCGTCGGCCACGGCAGCCCGGGCGAGAGCGATGTGTCGGAGCAGGTGTTTTTGCCTTTCTACGCCGCCTTCCACGGCAGCCGCCACGGGCACCCGGCCTACTACACGACCAGCCGCGAGCCGCGCATGCAGTCGCAGCGGCAGAAGACCGAAGGGCACCGCAGCAGCCACATCGGCTCGGAGCTGTACATGCAGATCGTCGACCCGCGCGAGGCGCCGTATCCGGCCTCGCTGCGGCAGCTGGCGGTGACCGCGCTGGTGACCAACCGCGACCTGCCGCTGCTGCTGCCGACGGGCCAGGGCAATGATTTCGACTGCATCGATTCGGCCCCGGTGCAGAAGGTGCGCATGGTGCGCGGGCCGTCGCGGCCGGTGTCGCCGGTGGTGAGCCAGGGGCTGGGCTGGCGGGTGGTGGACCACCTCGCGCTCAACTACCTCTCGCTGGCCGACAGCGGTGCGCAGCAGGGCGCGGCCGCCCTGCGCGAGATGCTCACGCTCTATGCCATGCACGGCGACGAGGTGCGCCAGGCGCAGGTGCGTGGCCTGCTGTCGGTGGGCAGCAAGCCCGTCACGCGGCGCCTGCCGCTGCCCGGGCCCATCGCCTTCGGCCGCGGATTGGAGGTGACGCTGGAGCTCGAGCGCACCGCCTTCCACGGCCACAGCGCGTTCCTGTTCGGGGCGGTGCTGGCGCGCTACCTGGCGCGGCATGTGGAAGTGAACCACTTTGTCGAGACCGTGCTCACCATCGCCGGGCGCGGCGAAGTCATGCGCTGGAGGCCGCTGTGCGGGACACGCCCGATCCTGTAGCCGTGCAGCAGGCGATGCAGGACGCCGCTTCGCCCGTGCCAGCGCCCGCTGCCGCGGCGGCCGGCCCGCGCGAGCGGGTGGCGGCCTACCTGCGCGAGCGCGAGGCCTCGCCCTGGGCCTTCGACTACTTCGCGCTCATGCGAAGGCTGGAGGCGCTGGCCCAGCCCGCGCCGCGCTGGGGCCAT
>NZ_BCUU01000163.1 GCF_001591385.1 Variovorax soli NBRC 106424 | reverse complement strand
GGCCCAGGCCGAAGCTGCCGCCGGGGTCGTCGGCAGCCGCCTGCGCGGCGGCCGCGTCGATGCCGACGCCGGTGTCGCTCGCCTCGACGAGCATCGACGTGCCGTCGTCGCTGAGCCGTGCGCGCACGACGATCTCGCCGCCTTCCACCTTGGGCTCCAGCCCGTGGCGGATGCTGTTTTCCACCAGCGGCTGCAGGATCAGCGGCGGCACCTGCTGGCCGGCGAGTTCCGGCGGCAGGTCCAGGCTGAAGCGAAGCCGCTCGCCCATGCGCACCGCCATGAGCGCCAGGTAGTCGCCCAGGCGCTCGAACTCGGCCGACAGCGGATGGGTCAATGCGCGCGAGCCCGACAGCGTGGCCCGCAGGTAGTTGTTGAGCCGGTCCAGCATGGCGATGGCGCGGGGCGGATCGACCGCGATGAGCACGCGCAGGTTGGCCAGCGTGTTGAACAGCATGTGCGGCTCCAGCTGCGTCTCCAGCAGCTTGAGGCGCGCTTCGGAAGCATCGCGCTCGGCCGCGGACACGCGGGCCGCCAGTGCCGAGTTGTGCCCGCGCGAATAGAACCAGTAGCTGCCCAGCACGCCCGCCAGCACGGTGATGGCCAGCGAAACCCGCTGGTCGTGCTGCACTTCGCCGGAGCTGATGGCGCCGCTGCCGCCGCCGATGAGCCAGTCGCCCAGCGCCGAGCCCGCGTAGTAGCCCACCACGATGCCTGCCACCGTCAGCGCGCCGCCGCGCCAGCCGTGGGGCCAGCCGCCGGGGTCTGTCGGCCGGCGAAGCGGATAGCGGCCGAACTCGATCACCAGCCAGATCAGCAGGCCGATGCACATCGAGTAGCCCAGGTGCTGCAGATAGCTCTTGTTGGGCCAGATGGAGTTGATGACCGCCGCGATGGCAAAGCAGAACGCCACGACCAGCAGGCCGTGGCGGAGGACGTCGCGCCAGTCGATCTTCATGGGAACCGATTCTGCGGGATGAAGCCCATCACCGGTCCGGCCATCACCACGGATCGCGCGCCTGCAGCTTGGCACGCTCGCGCGCCACGAGCTGCGCCATGAAGTTGCCGCCGGGCGCCAGCATCCAGACCACGGCCCAGTGGATGGCCAGTCCCAAGCCCCAGCCGAGGAAGGGATAGATGGCCCAGTGCCGGCCCGAAGCCATGGAGAGCGCGGCCATGCCGGCGTTGACGATGAGGAAGACGGTGGCATGCATCCACCAGCCGGCCTTGGCGCGGGCGCGCCGCACGGCCAATTGTTCGAGGGAGCGGTCCTGTCGGGTCATGATGATTCTCCTGTGTGTCGATGGTGGGTTCGGTTTACTTGGCTGGCGAGGCGGCCATTTGCGAAACGGGAGCAGCGCGCAGCGCCAGCTTCCACAGGCGCAGCGAGCGGCCGAGGAAGAGGCCGGCGAAGGCGCCGTACAGCGCGCTCATGGCCAGGGCGAAGCCGGCCTGGCGGGCCATCTCGGGGTGCATGGCCAGCAGCACGCCCACGGCGTACTTGGTGAAGAAGATGCCCATCGTCAGCAGGAGGGGCACCGGCGTGCCGGGCAGCGTGAAGCGCATTTCGCCCTTGTCGAAGCGCACGCCTTGGGGCAGCGGGCTGCGCAGCACCAGCGCCAGCGCGGCGGCGGCGGCCAGGGCCCACGCGGCCACGTCGGCGGGTGCGCTGCCGAAGGCGGACACCACCCCGTAGGCCGACAGCCCCGCCATGGCCAGCGGCATGACCGCCAGGCGCGGCAGGCCGGCCTGCGTGGCGAACATCTGGCGCCCGCCCAGGGCGAGCAGCCCCGCGAACAGGCCGAACACCCAGGTGGGCGTGTGCTGGAGGATCTGGATCAGCAGCATGATGAGAAATCCTTGGCTGGTGTTGGAAGCGGTTTGAAGTTCGATGAACCGGTGGTCCGGGGCTCAGCCCAGCAGGCCGAACCACTGGCCCCAGATCAGCTGGCCCAGGTAGCGGCTGGGCAGCAGCGCGAAGCTGCCTGCCACGATGCAGCCGGCGAGGTAGGTCAGCTGCATGGCGCGGCGGTGGCCCGCAATGTTGCGGCGCGACAGCCGCCAGAAGGCCAGGGCCAGTCCGGCGAAGGTGCCGGGCACCAGCAGGTGGATGGGTGTGTAGCCGCCCACGTTGGGCAGCCTGAAGTCGCGGATCCACAAGGCCGAGACGGCGGCCGCCACCATCAGCGTCACCCAGGCATAGCCCAGAGCGCGGTGCAGGCGCGGGTGCTGCTCGCGGCCACGGCGCGCCCAGATCACCACCGGGCCCAGAACCAGCGCCGACACGGCGGCGCTGAGGTGGATCGCAATCACGGGGCTCATCTGCATGGTGGTGTTCTCCGTCGGGTTGGGTTGTCGCTTGGGTTGAATGGACTGTGCCGGCGGGGCCCTGGCGGGGCCACCGGGATGCGACGAAATGCAGCCCGGCGGCGCGAACTGCACAAACCGCGGGGCGGGCGGTGTGCCATGATTCCCCGCACAACAACGCTCGCAACAGGGAGAGAGAACATGAGAACGAGCACAGCCGGTGCTGCCCGCGGACGGCGGCCGGGATGGAGGGGCTGCGCGCGCCGGCTTGCGGGCGCCGCCGCATGGCTGGCAGGCCTCGGCCTTGCCGACGCCTGCACGGTCGAGCTGGCCGGACAGGCGCCGCTCACGAAATCACGCGCCTTGTACGAGACGCCCGTCTCGATCAACGGACAGGCCCCGTTGCCGTTCCTGATCGACACGGGCGCCGTCCACACCAAGATCCACGCCGTGGCGTCGTCCCAGTTGGGGCTCAAGGGCAATGGCCGGCGAGGCCGCTGCATCGGAACGGACGGATCGTTGGGACGGATCACCGAAGACGTGACCGCCCCCAGGATCGAATTCGGGGGCGTGGTCCGGTTCAGGAAGAGCCTTGCCGTTGATCCGGTGCTGGTGGACGGCAGTCCGCTCAGCATGGGCACCCTGGGGGCCGATCTCTTGTCTGGCTTCGATGTGGAACTGGACTTCCCCGCCGGCCAGCTCAGGCTCTATCGCGTCGAAGGATGCGACCAGTCCGACCACCCGCTGCGCCCCTGGACGAGCCCCTACAACACCGTGCCGCTCAAACGCTCTTCCAAGGGCTTGGTTTCGGTGCCGGTCGTGATGGACACCAAGACCCTGGAGCTGGCCCTGGACACCGGCTCCAATCGCACCACGGTTTCGATGAAGGCGGCCGTGGAGAAGCTTGAACTGGACCTTGAGCAGCTGAAGGCGCAATCCACGCCCAAACGCAGCATGAGCTCGACCGGCACGCAGGCGATGAACTACGCCAAGCGCTTCGGGCGGGTCGACATCGGGCGCAGCAGCTACGGCAACGTCCAGATCTCGTTCTCCGAACTCCAGGTCGCTCCCTACGACGGGTTGCTCGGCCTGGATTTCCTCGGAAATCGCAGGATCTGGCTGTCCTACGCAACCGGACAGCTGTTCGTGGCCAGCACCAAGTAGGGCCGGCAGGGCCTGGGCTGCGGCACTTGCACTGCCGGAGATGGGGGCCAGGGCGCGCTTTACCGCTTCTTTACGTGCCGTAGGCCATCGCAGCTACGATGCTTGGCTCTACTTGGGAGGGCCCAAACCATCCGGGGCCGCCGGCCCGTGCCCGCCCAGAAAAACTCGCCCAGACCCCTCCATGCCAAAGACGCCGTCCGCGCCTTCCGACGATCCTCAAGCAAACCCCGAAGCCGCCGGTGCCCACGCCACCTGGCGCCGACACCGCGGATGGGGAACGGCCATCGCGCTGCTGGTGATCGCCGCCCTGGTGGGCGGCAGCTGGTACCTGGTCAAGCGTCCCGCAGCCGGCCGGGGGCCGGGCGGCGGCTTCGGTGCCGGCGGGGCGCCGACGATCACGGTGGGTCATGCCCAGGCGCAGCACAGGCAGCTGCCGATCACCCTCGACGCGCTGGGCACCGTCACGCCCCTGGCCACCGTGACGCTCAAGCCCCAGGTGGGCGGCGTGCTGACCGAGGTGCTGTTCACCGAAGGCCAGCGCGTGAAGAAGGGGCAACTGCTCGCCCGCATCGACCCGCGCCCCTACGAACAGGCGCTGGCGCAGGCGCAGGGCACGCTCAAGCGCGACGAGGCGCAGCTGCAGGCGGCACGCGTCACGCTGCAGCGCTACAAGACCCTGCTCGGGCAGGACTCGATCGCCCGGCAGGAAGTGGACACCCAGGCTGCGCTGGTGAGCCAGCTGGAAGGCGCCGTCATCACCGACCGCGCCAGCGTGGCCAGCGCGCAGCTCAACCTCGACTTCACGCGCATCACCTCGCCCATCGACGGCCGCATCGGCCTGCGCACCGTCGATGCCGGCAACAACGTGACGGCCAACGCCACCACCGGCCTGGCCGTGATCACGCAGATCACGCCCATCGACGTGCAGTTCTCGGTGCCGCAGGACCGGGTGCCGGAGATCATGCGGCAGCTGCGCGAGGGCGGCGCCATGGCCGTGTCGGCGCTGGACCGCACGCGCAGCGACGCGCTGGACAGCGGACGTTTTTCCACGCTGGACAACGTGGTGGACGTGAGCACCGGCACCGTCAAGGCCAAGGCGCGTTTCGAGAATGCGCAGTTCACCCTGTTCCCGAGCCAGTTCGTCAACGTGCGCATGACCCTGCGCACCATCGACGCGCTGGTGGTGCCGGTGACCGCGGTGCGCAACGGCCCCAAGGGCCCTTACGTGTTCGTGGTGGGCGAGGACAAGAAGGCGCGCATGCGCGCCATCAAGCGCGGCGAGACCACGGTGGACTGGGTGCAGATCACCGAAGGCCTGAAGGAAGGCGAGAAGGTGGTGACCGAAGGCGGCGACCGCCTGGACGACGGCACCACCGTCGCGCTGCAGGGCGATGCGCCGCCGCCCGGCGGCGTGGCCGCCAATGCGCCCGGCGAAGCGCCCCGCAAGGTGAGCCCACCCAATGCGGAGCAGCGCCAGCGCATCCTCGATTCCGCCGGTGGCGACCCGGAGAAGCTGGCGCAGCGCCAGGCCTTCCTGGCGGCCATCGACAAGGGCGACCCCGAGGCCCTGGAGCGCTGGCAGCAGATGAGCCAGCGGCGCCGGCGCGGTCCCGACGGCGGCGGCCCGCCCTGAGGAGCGGTGGTGAGTCCTTCGCGTCCCTTCATCCAGCGCCCGGTGGCGACCGGGCTGCTCATGCTGGCCATCGTGCTGGCCGGCCTGGTGGGCTTTCGGCTGCTGCCCCTGGCGGCACTGCCGCAGGTGGACTACCCCACCATCCAGGTGCAGACGCTGTATCCCGGTGCCAGCCCCGAGGTGATGAGCCGCACGGTAAGCGCGCCGCTGGAGCGCCAGTTCGGCCAGATGTCGGGCCTGAACCGCATGAGCTCGGTGAGCGCCGCGGGCGTGTCCATCGTCACGCTGCAGTTCGACCTCGACCAGACCCTGGATGTGGCGGAGCAGCAGGTGCAGGCGGCCATCAACGCTGGCGGATCGTTTCTTCCGGCGGACCTTCCGGCCCCGCCCGTCTACGCCAAGGTCAATCCGGCCGATGCCCCGATCCTCACGCTGGCGGTGCGCTCCGACACGCTGCCGCTGACCGAGGTGCAGAACCTGGTGAACACGCGCCTGGCGCAGAAGATCAGCCAGGTGAACGGCGTGGGCCTGGTCACGCTGGCCGGCGGACAGCGGCCGGCAGTGCGCATCCAGGCCGACACCAACGCACTGGCCTCGGTGGGCATCGGCATCGACACCCTGCGCAACGCCATCAGCGCGGCCAATGCCAACAGCGCCAAGGGCAGCTTCGACGGGCCGCAGCGCTCCTACACCATCAACGCCAACGACCAGCTGCTGACGGCGGCCGACTACCAGAACCTCATCGTGGCCTGGAAGAACGGCGCGCCGGTGCGCATGCGCGACGTGGCCAAGGTGGTGGAGGGCGCGGAGAACACGCAACTGGGGGCCTGGGCTGCTCTGAAAGATCGGGCGGATGCCGCGCCGGCGCCGGGCCGCCCCAAGGCGGCGCGCGCCCCCTCGGGGGGCAGCGAGGACGCGTCAGCGCCGAGCGTGGGGGCTCAACTTCATCCAGCCGTGATCATCAACGTGCAACGGCAGCCAGGGGCCAACGTGATCTCGACCGTCGACGCGATCCGCACCCGCCTGCCCGATTTGGCGGCCTCACTGCCCGGCTCGCTCAAGCTCGAAGTGCTGTCCGACCGCACGCAGGGCATCCGCGCCTCGGTCGAGCATGTGCAGATCGAGCTGGCGCTGGCGGTGGCGCTGGTGGTGCTGGTGATCTTCTTTTTCCTGCACAGCCTGCGCGCCACCATCATCGCCAGCATCGCGGTGCCCATCTCGCTCATCGGCACCTGCGGGCTCATGTACCTGCTGGGCTATTCGCTCAACAACCTGAGCCTGATGGCGCTGACCATCGCCACCGGCTTCGTGGTGGACGACGCGATCGTGATGATCGAGAACATCGCCCGCTACATCGAAGAGGGCGAGAAACCCTTTGCCGCGGCCGTCAAGGGTGCCACGCAGATCGGCTTCACCATCATCTCGCTCACGGTGTCGCTGGTGGCGGTGCTCATTCCGCTTTTGTTCATGGAAGACGTGGTGGGGCGCCTGTTCCGCGAGTTCGCGGTCACGCTGGCCATCACCATCCTGATCTCCGCCGTGGTCTCGCTCACGCTGGTGCCGATGATGTCGGCGCGCTGGCTGCGCCATGAAGAGGTGGCGGGGCAGGGCCGCGCGGCCGTGGCGGTGCAGGGCTTTTTTGACAGGGTCATCCACGGCTACGACCGGCAGCTGCAATGGGTGCTGCGCCACCAGGGCATGACGCTGGTGGTGGCCGTTGCCACGCTGGTGCTCACGGCGCTGCTGTACGTGGTGATTCCCAAGGGCCTGTTTCCCACGCAGGACACCGGCCAGCTGCGGGTGCGGGTGGAGGCGGCGCAGGACGTGTCGTACGCACGCATGGCGCAACTGCAGCAGTCGGTGGCGCAGGTGGTGCTGGCCGATCCGGCGGTGCGCGCCCTGAGCGCGGTGGTGGGCGTGGACG
>NZ_BCUU01000162.1 GCF_001591385.1 Variovorax soli NBRC 106424 | reverse complement strand
GACGCGGGGGCCAACGGCTCCTTGGCAGCTGCGGCGGCTGCGACCGGCGCCGCGCCCGATGCGATGGCCAGCCATGCAATCAGGTTCATTGCTCGCATAGGACCTCCGAATGGGATCGAGCTGCGAGCTTGCTATCGGCGGCCTGCGGGACCTTTGCGCTATCGCAAGCGGTGGCCTGCCGGGCGGAGGTGCCAGCCGATCGGTGTGGACGCTGGCGGGTCTGCAATGCGCCGGACCGGCCGCATTTGATGCACATCAAACGAGCTCGGCACGGCGGATTCCAGAATCGGATGGCAACCACAGGCCCTCGATAAAGGAGTGAGACATGCAAAAGACTTCCGCCTCGCAAGCCGCCCCGGCGATCTCCGAGCCCGCGCAGCAGCCGACCGTGCCTGCCAAGAAGGCAAAGGCACGCGTCGTGCGGGTCAGCCTGAAGATGCCGAAGGCGGACTATGAACTGATCGCCGCCTTCAAGAAGCGTGCAGCCGAGCTGGCCCGGCCCGCCAGGAAGAGCGAGCTCCTGAGAGCGGGGCTGCATTCCCTTCAGAAGCTCAGCGATGCGAACTTCCGCAAGGTCCTCGATTCACTGGCGCCCTTGAAGCCTGCGCGCCAGAAGAGAAACGGCCATGACACCCCGACTCAGTAGCGGCGCCGGGGTCCTGCGCGCATGCCGTGACGGATATTCCGCCTGCGCCAGTACCTGTCCCGCCAGGCAATAGGAAATGAGCGCGCGCCGTACAAGGCGGCCACCGTCATGCCCACTCGCTGGCGGCGCCTGGACTTGAGGGCACGATGAGCAACGATCGCCTGATGGCGCGGCGCGCCCGCATCGACACCTACCAGCAGCCGGTGGTCTACCTGCGCAGCGACTGCCCCGTCTGCCGTGCGGAGGGGTTCGAGGCGCAGGCCCAGGTGGAGCTGATCTGCGGCGCACGCCACCTTCTGGCGATCCTGAACCACGTCAGCGGCGAATGGCTGCACACGCACGAAGTGGCGCTGTCCGACGTCGCGTGGTCCCTTCTGGGCGCGCAGGAGGGCGACCTGGTGGAAGTGCGCCACCCCCCGCTGCTCGAGTCGACGACCCATCTGCGCGCCAAGGTGCACGGCCAGCCCTTCGGCTACGAGGCGCTGCGCAGCCTGATGGAGGACGTGAGCCATGGGCGGGTGCCGGACATCCAGCTTGCATCGCTCATCACGCTGTGCGCGGGCAAGGCGGTGGACCACGCCGAGACGGTGGCGCTGACGCGTGCGATGGTCGACGTGGGCGAACGGCTGGTGTGGGACCGCTCGCCCGTCATGGACAAACACTGCATCGGCGGGCTTCCCGGCAGCCGCACGACCCTGGTGGTGGTCCCGATCGTGGCCGCACTTGGCGTGACCATGCCCAAGACTTCTTCGCGCGCCATCACCTCGGCCGCCGGGACCGCCGACGTCATGGAAGTCCTGGCGCCGGTCGACCTGGGCCTGGCCGCGATGCGCAGGGTGGTGGAGCGCGAGCAGGCCTGCATCGTCTGGGGCGGCAACACCGGCGTCAGTCCGGCCGACGACATCCTCATCCGCGTGGAGCGGCCGCTGGGCCTGGACAGCGAAGGGCTGCTGGTCGCCTCGGTCCTGTCGAAGAAGGTGGCGGTGGGCTCGCAGGGCGTGCTGATCGACCTGCCGGTCGGTCCCTTGACGAAGGTGCGCAGCATCGATGCCGCAGTCGCGCTGTCCAGGAGCCTCACGACCGTCGGGGCCGAGCTCGGGCTGCGGGTGCAGACGGTCTTCACCGATGGCGCCGCGCCGGTGGGGCGCGGCATCGGACCGGCGCTCGAAGCCATGGATGTGATGTCGGTGCTCGAGCGCGCACCGGGCGCCCCGGCCGACCTGCGCGAGCGCGCGCTGCGGCTCGCGGGCCTGATCCTGGAGATGGCCGGCAAGGCGGCGCAGAGCGCGGGCCAGGCGCTGGCACGCCAGGTGCTCGACGATGGGCGCGCGCTGGCCAGGTTCATCGACATCTGCGAGGCGCAGGGCGGCATGCGGGTGCCGCCCAAGGCAGCGCAGACGCATGTGGTGGCCGCGCATGCCAGCGGCGTGGTGGTCTCGATCGATACCCGCCTGCTCGCACGGGCCGCCAAGCTGGCCGGCGCGCCGCGCGATGCGGCCGCGGGCGCCAGCCTGCATGCGCAGATTGGCGACCGGGTGCAGGTCGGGCAGCCGCTGCTCACGCTGCACGCGCAAGGCCGCGGCGCGCTGGACTATGCACTGGGCTTCATGCGCACGCAGATGCCGATGGTGCGCATCGAGGAGGCGGCCGGTTGATCGCGGCCATTGCCCGGCGGTCCGCTGTTCAGTGCAGGGCGCTCAGCCGGACGTCCGGCCAGGCGACTTCCACGCCGATCATGGCACGCGCATACAGGTAGTTGAGGCGGCTGCGCTCGCTGAGCGAATCCATGTCCACCAGGCCGCACGCGTCGCAGGGAAAGCTGTAGGAGCGGCGATTGGCGTAGAGCGAATCGAAGCGCAGTTCGAAGGAAGCGGCAGCAGGCGAGGTGTTCATGTCATCCTCCAGTTGCATTGACTCCATGACATGCAATCTATTCGCCGTCTGTGCCACCCCGTTCAATGCAGCGCAACGTTGGGAAACGGCGCGTAAACGGTCTGTGCGCCAGAAGCGGCGCCAGCATCTTCACGCGAGACCGTCCGGCCGCCAGCTCATGTCGATGCGGCCGTCGACGATGCCGATGCGGCGATCCGCCACCGAGGCGAAGGACGCGTCATGCGTCACCGCCACCACGCTCCTGTTCGTCTCGCGCGTGAGCTGGCGCAGCATGTCGCGCACGTTGGCGCTGGCGACCGAGTCCAGGTTTCCGGTGGGTTCGTCGGCCAGGATCACCAGCGGCTCGTTGGCCATGGCGCGCGCAATGGCGACCCGCTGGCGTTGCCCGCCCGAGAGCTGGCTCGGGCGCTTGTGATGCTGGCCGGTGAGGCCGAACTGGTCGAGCAGATCGCTCGCCCGCGCCCGCGCCGCCTCGTCCGTGAGCCTGCCCAGCTTGCGGATCGGCAGTGCCACGTTGTCCAGTACGCTGAACTCCTGCAGCAGGAAGTGGAACTGGAAGACGTAGCCCAGCCTCGACAGGCGGAAATCGCCCAGCGCGTCGTCGTCCAGGCCGGTCGTGTCCTGTCCGTCCACCCAGATGGTGCCGCTGCTGGGCACGTCCAGCAGGCCCAGCAGGTACAGCAGCGAAGACTTGCCCGAGCCGGACGGCCCCATCACGCAGACGAACTCGCCTCGCTCGATCTGAAGGCTGACGTCATCCACCAGCGTGACCGGCACCTCGCCGTGCAGCACGCGCGAGACGTGCTCCATGCGGATCAAGGGGCCTGCTGCGCCGGGGAGGGCGTTCATGTCGCGCCCCGGAGGATGTCGACCGGCCGCAGCCGTCCCGCGCGCCGCGCGGGCAGGTACGAGGCGGCCAGGCACGACAGCATGGCGAAGGCGGCCGCCAGCGCAAACTGGGTGCCGCCCCAGAAGATGGGCAGGTGCACGATCTCCGTCACCCCCGGCGGACGGATCTCGACTTCGGCGAGCAGGCGCATGAGCCCCAGGCCGAGCACAATGCCCAGCAGGCTGCCGCTCGATCCCACGATGGCGCCCTCCAGCAGGAAGATGCGCCTGAGGTCGCGCGGATGGAAACCCATCGACTTCATGATGGCGATGTCGCGGGTCTTCTCCATCACGATGGTCGAGATGGTGTTGTACATGCCGAAGCCGGCCACCACCAGGATGGCGGCGACGACGCTGAACATGATGATGTTGCGCACCAGCAGCAGGCTCAGCAGATCTTCCGAGGCCTCGATCCACGACACCGACTTGTAGCCCGTGGCAGCTTCGATCGCCTGCGCCACGGCCTGTGCCGCATACGGGTCTTCCAGCTGCATGATCACCCGGTTGACCCGGTTCACGCGCCCGAGCAAGGCCTGCGCGCGCTTGAGCAGGACGAAGGCTTGGTTCTCGTCGTAGCTCGCGTTGCCGGTACGGAAGATGCCGACCACCCGCAGCGACCGGCTGCTGCCGTCGGCCGCCAGCACGACCAGCGTGCCACCCACCCGCAGGCTGAACTTGTCGGCCAGGCCCCGGCCGATGATGATGCCGTTCGGGTCCGCCGCCAGGGCGTCCAGCGACCCCTCCTGCATCTTTTCCTCGATGGTGGTCACGTGCTTCATCTTCTGCGGCACCACGCCGGACAGCGTCACCCCCTGCTGTCGCCCGGCAAAGGTGAGAACCGCGGCATCGGCGAGCACGGGCGCCGCGCGCACGCCCGGCAGCGCTTCGATGAAGTCGAGCTTTTCCCGCCAGCCGCGGATGCCGCGCGTTTCGCGCAGCGGGCGCACGTTGTGCACTTGCACAGCGGCATCCGGCCATTGCAACGCGGCTGGTTGGAGCCGCCCCTGCCGCACCTCGTCATAGACCGTGATGTGCGGGCTGTTGTCGACCAGGCGCTTGAGGAAATCGTGTTCGGACCCGCGCATCAGCCCCGACACGCCCAGGAAGAAGGCCACGCCGAGCACGACGCCGGTGATGGAAACCAGCGTCTGCCGCCTGCGGGTGACGAGGTGGGCCAGCGCAATGTCCAGGGTGATGGTCATGGCCGTCAGCGCTGTGCCAGGGGCGAGCCGAGCGAGATGCTGCTGGCCGCCGGCTTCCCGCGCGCCCGTTGCCCTTCGCGCAGGTTGTCCGCGGGCGACACCACGATCACGTCCGCATCGGCCAGCCCCGACCGGATCTCGGTCTGGGCAGCGCCCGCGGCGCCGGCGGTCACGGGTTTGCGGTGCAGGCGCCCATTGGCCAGCAGCCAGACCTGGCCGTTCCTGACGGCGCTGCTGGGCACCAGCAATGCCGCCTCGCGGCGCGCGACGATCAGGTTGGCATCCACCGTCATGCCGCTGCGCATCGGGCCGCCATCCACCGACGGCGCATCGTTCAGCCGGATTCGGACGCGGTAGCTGCGGGAAATGGGGTCGCCCTTCGGGGTGATGTCGGACACCGTGCCCTCGAAGATCCGTTGGGGCAGGGCATCGCTGCGCATGGATACCGCCTGACCCAGGGCCACGCGGGCGATGTCCTCTTCATCGACTTCCGCCGACACCCGCAGCGGTGCGCAGCAGGCCAGGGTGAAGACCGCCTGCCCCGAAGGCACGAACTGGCCCGCTTCGCCGTCGCGCCGCAGGACCACGCCATCGGCCGGCGCCACGAGCTGGTTGTAGTCGTTCAGGGCCTGCGCACGACGCGTGGCCGCCTGCGCGGCGCGCAGCTCGGCGCGGGCGCGATCGAACTCCGCCGAGGAGATGAAGTGCTGCTGCAACAGCTGCCGCGTGCGCTCGAACTGCGCCTGGGCGAGCTGCTCGCGGGCGCGCATCTCTTCCACGGTCTGGTCAAGGTCCCTCGATTCCACGCGCGCCAGCACCTGGCCGCGCTGCACGCGCTGGCCTTCGTCGGCGGCGATGGCCTGCAGGCGTCCGCCGCTTCTCGGGGCGACGGGCATCTGAACCGTGGGTTCCACCGTACCGGTGGCGTACACGGCGTCGATGGCCGCGCCGCGCGTCGGCGCGGCGGTCAGCACCCGAACCGGCCACCACCACCAGGCGATGGCCGCCGTGGCCGGCAGGCACACGGCCAGCGACACGGCGATGACGAGCTTGCGGTTCAAGTGGGTTCTTCCTGAAGGCGACGGCGCGGCGGTGGTGCCGCCATGCCTGCGCGATGTGGCATGCACGCAGTCTCCACGGCCGGCCGAACCGGGCCTTGATCTGCATCAAGGCCGCCGACGCGGCGGCGCCTAAGCTGGCATGCAGTCGAGCCCTGTGCAGCAAACCTCATGTTCAAGAAGATCCTGGTCGCCACCGATGGCAGCACCCTGTCGAGAAAGGCCGTGAAATGCGCCATCGGCATGGCGCGCACGCACCAGGCGGAACTGCTGGTCGTGAATGTCGTGCCGCGCTACCCCCTGAGCTACTTCGAAGGCGCGGTGGCCTTCTCGGCCGAAGAGATCGGCGCCATCGAAAGCCGGTGGTCGCACGAGGCCCAGGACCTGCTCGACGGCGTCGCCGAGCGGGCCAACGCCGAGGGCGTGAGAACCAGGACCGCGGCCATCAGCGGCGACCTGGTGGCGCAGGCGCTCTTGCTGGCGGCCAAGAAGCACAAGTGCGACCTGATCGTCATGGCGTCCCACGGCCGCAAGGGGATCAAGCGCCTGCTGCTGGGCAGCGAGACGCAGCATGTGCTGACGCATTCGGCATTGCCGGTGCTTGTGCTGCGCTGAGTCGCGGGCGCGGCGACTGCCTGGACATGACAACCATCTGAAAAAAAGGAACCACAGAATGAAGATTCTTCTTGCCGTCGATGGCAGCGAATACACCCGGCGCATGCTGTCCTACCTCGCTACCCACAAGGAAGCGCTCGGGGGACCGGGCAGCACCTACGCGGTCTTCCATGCGGTGCTGCCGGTGCCGCCGCATGCGGCATCCTTCGTGAGTTCGGCCACGCTGCACGGCTACTACGAGGACGAAGCCCGCAAGGTGCTCGACCCCGTGCGGGCCCTGCTGGCCGAAAGCGGCATCGAGGCCTCGTTCGCCCATCGCGCGGGGCCGGCCGACAAGGAGATCGCCGCGGCGGCGGCCAAGGGCGGATTCGACCTGGTGATCATGGGCTCGCACGGCCATGGCGCGCTCGGCAACCTGGTGCTCGGCTCGGTGGCGACAAAGGTGCTGGCGAACTGCAGTGTTCCGGTATTGATCGTTCGATGAGAGAAGACGAGCGGGACGTTTCCGGACTGCTGGTGCGCGCACTGGCGCGGCACCTTGGCGCAAGAATTGTCGAGACCCACATCTCGTGGATCCTGCTGACGGCCGGCTTCGCCTACAAGGTGAAGAAGCCGGTGCGGCTGCCGTTCCTGGACTACTCCACGCTGGCCCGGCGCAAGCGGCTGTGCGCCGAAGAAGTGCGGGTGAACCGGTCGATGGCGCCTTCGCTCTACCTGGGCGTTGCGCGCATCACGCACAGCGCCTCGGGCCCGCAGATCGATGGCGACGGACCGGTGCTGGAATACGCCGTGTGCATGCGGCGGTTTGCCGACGGCGCGCTGTTCAGCGAGCGGCTGGCGGCCGGCCGACTTCAGCCGGCGGATGTGGACGGCCTTGCCGCGCTGCTCGCCCGCGCCCACGACAGGGCGC
>NZ_BCUU01000161.1 GCF_001591385.1 Variovorax soli NBRC 106424 | reverse complement strand
CTCGGCGCCCGTGCTGCCCAGCCGCCCGGCTCGGCGCCGGCTCGATGCGCCCTGCCCTCGCAGCGCGGCATCATCTGGCAGCCCTGGGCGCGCCACGGCGAACTTGACGAAGCAGGCTGGCAGGCGCTGGGGCGCGAACTCGTGCGCCAGAACTACACGCACGTGCTGCTGCAATGGTCCAGCTACGGCAGCTACGAGTTCTGGCCGCGGCAGCAGCAGATGGGCTGGCTGGCGAGCGGGCTGCAGCATTGGCGCGGCACCGGCCTGAAGCTGGTGGCCGGCCTGCACATGGCCGAGGATTACTACGGTGCGCTGCAGCAGTCGGACTCGGCCTTGCGCGCGCACCTGGCGGCCACGCGCACCCGTTCGCTCGCCCAGGCCCGCCAGATCGTGCAGCGTCCGCCGCCGCTGGAAGTGGAAGGCTGGTACCTGCCGCAGGAAATCGACGACCTCAACTGGCGCAGCCCCGGCCGCCAGCGCATGCTGCGCACCTTCCTGTCGGCCATGACGGGCGGCATCGCCTCGCTGGCGCCGGGCATGGACGCGGCGCCGGTCTATGCCAGCGCGTTCTTCTCGGGCGCCAGCACGCCCAGGGAGTTCGCCCGCATGCTGCTGAACATGCACCGCGCCAGCGGTGTGATCTGGCTGGTGCAGGACGGCCTGGGCACCGGCCGCCTGAGCGAAGAGCGCACCGCCGAGTACCTGCGCGAGATCGCCCGCGCCCTCCCCCCCGCCGCCTGGCGTGGGCTGCTGGAAAGCTTCGACGAAGTCCGCGCCGAAGGCCAGCCGCCGCGCTTCGAGCCGAGCGACGAAGCCACCATCGCCCGCCGCGCGGCCCTCTGGTGCGCGAGCACCGGCCGGCAGGCCTCGGTGATGTTCTCGCTCAACCAGCGGATGAAAGGGATGCTGCCGGCGCCTACGCCCGAGCCGAGCCCGCCCGCGACCGGACAAAAGCCGCGAAGTCGGCAATGAAGGCCGCCAGGCGCGTGCGCGTGGCCTCGTCGGCCAGGCGCCCTTCGGCATCCATCAAGGTGTTGGCACGCGCCACCATCAGGCGCCCGCCCGACCAGAAATCGGCCTGCAGGGTGCGCAGCACCGGCAGCCAGGCGGCCTGGCTGAGGATGGTGCCGAAGCCGCCGGGCGAGGCACCGCACACGGCCACCGGCTTGCCGCCGAACACGCGCGCGCTGTCGCTGGGCGGCCGGCTGAGCCAGTCGATGGCGTTCTTGAACACGCCGGGAATGCCGTTGTTGTACTCAGGCGTGAACAGCACCAGGCCGTCGGCCTGGGCGATCTGGTCCTTGAGCGTGGCCACCGCCGGCGGAATGCCTTCCGCCGCCTCGACGTCGCCGTCGTACAGCGGAATGCCGCGAATGGTGCCCGCCACCAGTTCGCAGCCGGCCGGCGCCAGTTCGATGGCGGCGTTGAGCAGCGCGGTGTTGAAGGATGCGTGGCGCAGGGATCCGGAAATGCCGATGAGTCTTGTCATCGGCCGGAGCATAGAGGGCAATTACGTGAACAGGAAGCGCTTGGCGATGGCGGCAATGACCACCAGCGCCACCACCCAGACCACGATCTTGACGAGGCCGGTGGCGCCACCCGATGAACGCTGTCGGGCGGGCGGGAGGTCCATGCGCAGCGAGGCGAATTCGGACTTGTCGACCTTGTGGCGTGCGGAGTCGTAATAAGGGTTGCGGTCTTGAGACATGATGTAACCCATTGTCATTACTTTCGGCCAATGTGTCCATTTGTCATTGGTCCTAACCCGCCATCTTTTCGCCCTAGCTCTCTCCGCTGAGCAGGCCCTGCACGTCGTCATCGAAACCCGGCACCGGCTGCGCCTTGGCCAAGGACATCCACACCTGGAACGGCAGGCGCTCCAGCTCGCGGTGCTGGGCGGCGCGCTCCACTGTCAGCCGCCCTTCGCAGGCCACGAGCACGCCGCATTCGGCCGGGATTTCGTCGGCCCGCGCGATCGGGCGGCCGCGCGCGTCGCAGCCCAGCACGTACCAGCATTCGCCGCCCAGGTCGAGATAAGCGGCGCGCTTGTCGGGCTTCTTCAGGTCCGACAACAAGTCGGCGCGGCGCACCTTGATCTCGTGGACGATGGGATGCGCATAGGCCTCCACGCTGGTGTTGCGGATGGAAAAGACATCGGGCTTGGCCATGCACCAGCGCGGCGCCTCGCCGTCGGCGCCGCCCGGCACGCGGGCGCGCAGCATGAGGCCGCGCCAGGCGATGCGCCCGGCCCGGGTCATCTCGCGCGCCACCTGCTCCACCAGCGCCTCATGCGCCGTCATCACCGCACGGTTGCTGCCCAGGGTGTCGGCAATTCGGGCAATGCCGGCGTCGGTGACGCGCAGGGTTTCGTGTCCCTGGCCCGAACGCACGCGCTCCAGCAGGCCGGCCGCCAGCAGTTCGACCTCGATGCCGTCGCAGCAGGGCCAGCCGGCGCTTCGGTACATCTCGCGCAGGCGGCGGGCGTGGTGGCGGGTGAAAGGGATGTCGGTCATCGCGCGAGAAGCTCGCAGTGAGGCTTTGATCCCTTAACCTGTTGATTTTTAATCATTTTCAAAGCGATTCGTGAAGACCGGTGAGATACATTGAAGTTGTTGATTTCATTAGGTTTTCAAAGTACATCGACGCGGAAGCCGTCTTCAAGGAGTTTCGGCGGGTCAGGAAACTGCAGGACCAGGTGCGTGGCGGCATGGTTTGGCGGGAAGTCGCTGGTGCCCGCTACCTCATTCGAACGAGTCCCAAGGGTGCTCAAAAATCCCTGGGACCCGAATCCGATCAAACGCGCAAAGTCTACGAATCGCGACAAGTCCTTCGAACGGCTGGGCGACCAGATGGAAACCGCACGCAACAGCACCGGCTTCGAGGTCGATGTGATTCGCCGCGTCGCCAAGGACGACGATCCGCATCCATTGGGATTGAGCGACTCCGAAGATGACATCTGGGCAGCCCAGGCGTCGACGGCTGAACGGATTCTCAACGCGCCGCGATTCGACCAGATGGTGGTCTCTACCGCGGGCGACATGGCGATGATGCACACGATGCATCCGCTGGACTTTGCTGCCGTCAAGCAAACGCTGGCAACGATGCCGAATCGTGACCCGCTCAAGAGTTCGAAGGATGCGCTTCAGGCCGAACTGGTGAGAACGCTGGTGGCCAACTACATGCCGCAGTACGAACGGCGTGTCGATGGGGCTTGAAGTTGCAGGCATCGGCCAAGCGCTCAATGGAAGTCCCGGCTCCTGCTGCTCTCGGCCAGCCGGCCGAGCAGCGGCGTGAGGTCCTTGAAGCCGGTGGCCACCACGTGGCGCACCTGGCCGCCGCTGTCGGTGTCGCGCTGCCAGGTGCCCTGCACCGCCAATAGCTTGGCCTTGAGCAGCGGCTCGCGCCACGCCTGCGCCACACTCTGCCAGACGATGACGTTGACGTTGCCGGTCTCGTCCTCCAGCGTGACGAAGATGGTGCCGTTGGCGGTGCCGGGGCGCTGGCGGCCCATGACGATGCCGCAGGCGCGCACCGACTGGCCGCTGGGCAGGTCGTGCAGTTGCGCGGCATTGGACAGCCGCATGCGCGCCAGGCGCGGGCGCAGCAGCGCCAGCGGATGGCTGCGCAAGGTCAGGCCCAGCGAGCCGTAGTCGCCCACGATCTCCTCGCCCTCGCTCGCCGCCGGCAGCGCCAGCGGCGCCTCGTCGATGGGCACGCCCTTGAGCAGGGCCGGCGCGCGACGCTGCGCGGTGGCATCCCACACCTGCTGGCGCCGATGGCCCGAGAGCGAGGCCAGCGCATCGGCCGCGGCCAGCGCGCCCATGTCGCGCGTGTCCAGCTCGGCGCGCAGGGCCAGGTCTTCGGTGCTGGCAAACGGCCCCTGGGCGCGCGCCTCGACGATGCGCTGGGCGCCCGCATCGCTCAGGCTCCCGACGCGGTTCAGGCCGAGCCGCACCGCCGGCTGGTTCTCGCGGCCCAGCCGATCGGCATAGCGCGCGCTGGTACCGGGCGGCATGCGCGGCGCATCGCCGGCGCGTGCTTCGAGCGTGGTCTCGATGCGGCTGTGGTTCACATCCACCGGCCGCACTTCCACGCCGTGGCGCCGCGCGTCCTGCACCAGCTGCGAGGGGCTGTAGAAACCCATGGGCTGCGCATCGAGCAGCGCCGCCAGGAAGCAGGCCGGCTCGTAGTGCTTGAGCCAGCTGCTCACCGTGACCAGGAGCGCGAAGCTGGCGGCATGGCTTTCGGGAAAGCCGTAGTCGCCGAAGCCCATCACCTGCTTGAAGATGGCCTCGGCGAACGACGCCTTGTAGCCGTTGGCGACCATGCCCTGCACCAGCTTGTCGTGGAACTTGTCGAGCCCGCCCTTGCGCTTCCAGGCGGCCATGGCGCGGCGCAGCTGGTCGGCCTCGTCGGCGCTGAAGCGGGCCGCGATCATGGCGATCTGCATCACCTGTTCCTGGAAGATCGGCACGCCCAGCGTGCGTTCCAGCGCGCAGCGCAGCTCATCCTTCTCGTAATGGATTTCAAGCCCGTTGGCGATGCGCTCGCGCGCCTTGAGATAGGGATGCACCATGCCGCCCTGGATGGGGCCGGGCCGCACGATCGCCACCTCGATCACCAGGTCTTCGTAGCAGCGGGGCTTCAGGCGCGGCAGCATCGACATCTGCGCGCGGCTCTCGATCTGGAACACGCCGATGGTGTCGGCCTCGCAGATCATGTCGAACACCTTCGGGTCGTCGTTGGGCACCTGGTACATCTGCAGCGCGGTGCCGCGCCAGTGGTTCATCAGCTCGAGCCCGCGCCGGATGGCGCTGAGCATGCCCAGGGCCAGCACGTCCACCTTGAGCATGCCGATGGCTTCCAGGTCGTCCTTTTCCCACTGGATGACCGAGCGGTCTTTCATGGACGCCTTTTCCACCGGCACCAGCCGCGTGAGCTTGGTATGCGTCAGCACGAAGCCGCCCACGTGCTGGCTGAGGTGGCGCGGAAAGCCCCGCAGGCGCTGCGTCATCTCGATCCATTGCACCAGCTTGAATTCGTCCTCTTGCACGCCCGCGCGTTCGGCCGCGGTGCGCAGCTGGTCGCCGGAGACCACGTCGTCGAACCAGTAGTGGTCCTTGGCGAATTCGTCCACCAGCCGTTCATCCACGCCCATGGCCTTGCCCACGTCGCGCAGGGCGCTGCGCGCGCGGTAGCAGATGACCACGGCGGCAATGGCGGCGCGCTCGCGTCCGTATTTTTTGTAGATGTACTGGATGACTTCCTCGCGCCGCTGGTGCTCGAAGTCGACGTCGATGTCGGGCGGCTCCTTGCGATGGCGGCTGAGAAAACGCTCGAAGAGCAGCGTGCCCTTGTCGGGGTCGATGGCGGTGATGCCCAGGCAGAAGCACACGGCCGAGTTGGCCGACGAACCCCGGCCTTGGCACAGGATGTTCTGCGAGCGCGCGAAGCGCACGATGTCGTCCACCGTGAGGAAGAACATCTCGTACTCCAGCTCGTGGATGAGCGCGAGTTCCTTCTCGATCTGCAGCCGCACCTTGTCCGGAATGCCGCCGGGATAGCGCTCCTGCGCGCCTTCCCAGGTCTTGCGCGCCAGGGCTTGCGAAGGCGACTCCTGCGCGCCGACGGTTTCCAGCGGGTACTTGTAGTTCTCCCGGATCACCTCGGGATCGAAGCGGCAGCGATCCGCCACCACCAGCGTGTTGGCCAGCATGTCCGGCAGGTAGATCTCGGCCAGCCGCATGCGCTGTCGCAGGTGGCGCTCGGCATTGGACTGCAGGGCGAAGCCGCATTCGGCCACGGTCTTGCCCTGGCGCACGGCCGTGAGCACGTCGTGCAGCGGCTTGACCGAGCGGGCATGCATGTGCACGTCGCCGGCGGCCACCAGCGGCACGCCCGCCTGCTCGCCGGCCTGCACCAGGTTCATCAGGTGCAGGTCGTCGTCGAGTTCGTTGAACAGCTCCACCGCCAGCCACAGGTTGCCGCCGTACAGCGCGCGGGCGGCCGCCAGGTCCTTCTGCAGCGCAGCGGTGTCGACGCCCTCGCCCGGCCGGCGATGCGGCACCAGCAGCACCTGGCAATGCTGCAGCGAGGCCACGTCGCTGCCTTCCCAGCTCACGCGGTAGTCGCCCTTGGGCAGCTCGGTATTGCGGGCGGCGGTGATGAACTCGCACAGGTTCCCCCAGCCCTCGGTGTCGTTGGCGATCACCACCAGCTTGAAGCGGCCGAAGTCGAACTCGCTGCCGTACAGCAGCCGGAAGCCGGGGTTGCGCGGAATGGGCGGCTCCTGCGGATGCTCTTTTTCATACGCAGCGAGCTGGCCCGGCAGGTCGCGCAGGGCCACGTGGGCGCGCACGATGCCGGCCACCGAGCATTCGTCGGTGATGGCCAGCGCCGAATAGCCGAGTTGGTAGGCGCGCTGCACCAGGTCTTCGGGCGTGGAGGCGCCGCGCTGGAAGCTGAAATGGCTCAGGCAGTGCAGCTCGGCATAGTCGGGCAGGCCGCCCGGCAGGCCGGCGCGGTGGGGCAAGGGTTGCACCGCCACGGGCTGGCGCTGCTTGGCGCTGGAGTCAGGCATACAGCCCCTGCAGGTACCAGCGCACCTCGCCGGTGGCAAAGCTGGCGGCCGAACGCTCGCGGTAGATCCACACCAGCCCGGCCTCGGGGCTCTCGGCAATGTAGTAGTCGCGCACCGCCAAGTGGCCGCCCTCGCCATCTTCTTGTCCGCCGTGGCTCCACCAGCCGGCCTCCACCCGCTGCGGGCCGACCAGCTTGCGCAGCGGCCCGTGGTAGCAAGGCCGCTCGCCCTCCATGGCCAGCAGCACCGGCTCGCGCAGCAGCCAGCCGGGGTACAGGGCGTCGGGCTGGCGGTCGGGCAAGGCGGCCGCGCCCCTGGGCTTTCTGCCCGGCGCGGATACGGCGGCGTCCTGCATCTTCGACGGCGCAATCGCCGTGAAGCTGCCGCCGCGCAGCGCCGGCTGCCAGTCCTGCGCCTGCTCGGGCCGGTGGTCGGCGCGCGTTGCGGGCACCAGCACCTGCTGCGGGCCCAGCCGTGCGCTGAGCCGCTCCACCATCTCGTGCAGCTTGTCGCCCTTGCGGTTGTCCTCGGGCAAAAAGCTGGCGCTGGCGCCGGCCAGGGGGTCGGTTTCCAGCGAGCGCAGCCGGATCCAGCTGGCCGGCGCGCCCAGCGTGGTGAGGGCGAGCTTTTCGGACAGCAGGCGGCGCAGGTGCGCCATGTCCTGCACCGGCTGGGCGGTGCGCACCACCACCTGCTCGGTGCGCGGCAGGTCCACGCCGTTGACGCGCCGCAGGTCGAGCGTCCATTGCAGCTCGAAGGCGCGCACGCCGCGCTGGCGCATGCGCAGCCAGATCTGCAGCGCCGACAGCAGGCGGTTGGCCGACCACATGAGCTCGCCCGCGCTCTCGGCCAGCGCGGGCAGCTCCAGCTTCTGCTCGAACACGTCGGGCAGCGACAGCCAGGCATGGCTGTCGGGCCGCAGCTGCCAGGCGATGTCCAGCGCGTTGCGCAGCCCGGCACCGAAGCGCCGCGCGAGGCC
>NZ_BCUU01000160.1 GCF_001591385.1 Variovorax soli NBRC 106424 | reverse complement strand
GCGCGGCGCGCGTGCGCCGGCTTGTCGCTGCGCACCTTGCCTGCGCGCGAAGGCGGGCGGCACAGCACGCACACGTAGTCGTGCTTGTCGTCGTAGGCATGCGCCACAAACTCGCCGGCGCAGCGCGTGCAGCTGCTCAGCTGCAGCATGCCGCTGTCGAAGAAGCGGACCATGGTGTAGGCGCGCGTGAAGTCCAGCACCGTGCTGCCCTCGGGCAGGTCGGCCTGCTCCAGGTAGATGCGGTAGCTCTTGATGAGCGCCTGCAGCTCGCCGCCGTCGTCGTGGCTGCGCATGAAGCGGTAGATGTTGTAGAACATCGACGAGTGGATATTGGCCAGCCAGGTCATGTACCAGTCGGTAGAAAAAGGCAGCAGCCCTTTCGGCGGCGACGCGCCCTTGATTTCCTTGTAAAGGCGAATCAGCCGCTCGCGGCTCAGGCCGACTTCCGCCTCCAGGAATTGCAGGCGCGCGCCCAGGCCGATGAGTTCCACCGCCAATTGGACCTGCCGGACTTCGGCCAATACGCTTTTCTGGCTCATTTCGATAAATCTCAGTTCTTGGCGGCAAGATGATTGCCGGCCATCAAAATGGACATGTGGGCGCGCTGCAGTGCCGGATCTTTTTCGTCATTTCCAACCGCGTGAATTGAAGCCTCTTCATTCAGGCGCGGGCTGAAGATAAGGAATTTGGAATTGGACAACTTGATGATCTGGGTAATTGTCATGTTCGCCAGCATGTCTGCCAATTTGCTGCCGATACCCAGGCGAATCATGGAAGCCGCCTTGTCCTGTTTCACCATTTTCTGAGCGAGCAGGATATAGGCGAGATTTATTTCGCTGATTTCCCGCGCAATTTCTTCATTCAAGGCAACCGAATCACTATACGAATCCACACCGCACTCCAATCACAGATTAACTGCTATACAAATAAATGTATCACAGTGTTTCAATTTCCCGGACGACAGATTGGTGACGAAAATCACAAACTGCCAGCCAGCCCGGGAATGTGCGAAATAATTCCACCCTCGTTCCGTCTATGAAAAGTAATATGAACACCTTCGGGCTACGTATTTAAATTGCCCCTTTTTCCCATTTGTAGGACGTGTAATGGGGATGGATTACTTTCATCAATCCGCGACTGCGCCCGACAAATCTTCCTGCTCGATTTCCCAGAGCCAGGCCAGGACTTCGGCCACCGCCACATAAAGCGGCGGCGGAATCTGGCGGTCGAGCTGCACCTGCATCAGCAGGCGGACCAGCTCCGGCGAGGCATGCACATACAGGCCGTGCTCGCGCGCGGCGCGCATGATCGATTCCGCCATCACGCCATAGCCCTTGGCCACGACCACGGGTGCGCGCCCCTCGTCCCGGCAGGACAAGGCAACCGCGCGGGACCGATCGGACGCCGCGGCACTCATGGCGCTGCCTCTTCCGGGCCGAGCGCGAGGCTCTGCAATTCGAGCCCGGCTTGCGACATGCGGCGGGTCAGGTTCTCGACGCCGGCGCGCAGCCTGTCCGTTGTCGGTTCGTCGTTCGCCGCCAGTCGTGCGTGCACGTTCTGGCCGTCGAGCTTCAGGGCCACCTTCACGGCGCCCAGTCGCGGCAAGTCCAGCGTCAGCGTGGTCGCCCATTGAACCGGACTGTGGTCTTCGTCCTCATCCGTATGCCGGCGCCCGCCCTCTTCCTGTACGGTCCATTCCATCGGCGCGCCGGGCCAGGCCTCGCCGCCCCAGCGGAACATTGCGCCCGCCAGCAAGTCCAGTTGCTGGTGAACCAGCGCCGCGGCCTGCGGATGAACGACTGCGGACGCAGCAGCAGGCAGTGCATCGGCTGGCATCGCCGAGTCGGCCGCTGCGGCGGACTGCGCGTGTGCGGCCGTGGCCACGTGTTCGTGCCGCGAGAGCGCGCTATCCACTGAAACTGCAGGGGCGCCCTGCATCGCGGCGGGCTCCGGTTTGGTCTGCCCTACGGCGGTCACAGACTCCTGGCCGGCCTGCTGAGGCGCCCGTTGCAACGGCAACGCGGGCATCAGTGCAGCCACGGTCGACGCTGAGGCCGCGGGCATGGCGCCGGCGGACGCCGGCGCCGCCGCCATGGGCAACACACCGGATGGCTGGCGCGGCTGCGGGCCGTCCGGCTCGGTCTCTTGCACCGCCCTGCCACGCGCAAGGCCGGCCTGCGGCTCGCGCTGCATCTGCGCAAGGCTGCGTGCCCCGCCGGCGAACTCCGCCAGGTGCGACTCATAGAAAAGGCCGGACTCCGAGAGCTGGCGCGACAAGGCCGATGCAAGTGCTTGCGCGGCCGGCGCCTGCCGCTGCGCAGGCCACAGCGGGCCGCTGCCGCGCACCGCAGTTGCCTGTCCCGCGGGCATGCCGGATGCCAGCGCAAAGATGGCCCGCGCCGCCGAGGACAGCGCAATGCCTGTGCCACCTGCATCGGGACGCGCCGCCCTGATCGGCAATGCGGCGCGCGATTGCACGCTGGCGTGCAGTTGCAGGTTGGCGCGGGCAGGCAGCAGCAGGTCATTGTCGACACGGGGTGCTCTGGCAACCGGCGGCGCCGCTTCTTCGGCACCGGCGGGTGCCTGGCGCGCGGAGAGTTCCACCCACGGCGCCAGCCGCGCCGACAGCAGCGCGTCGGCCTTGGCAAGCGGCCCGGTCACGACAGGTGCAGGCTCAATGCGAGCCTCCGTAGGCCTTGCCCAGGCTCGCCTGCGTCTGCAGGCTGGCAATGCCGGTGAGCAGTTGGCGCAGCTGCGGCTTGACCAGGCGGATGACTTCTTCCTGGTCGCGGCGCACGCTGATGAGCGAATTGCGCACCGTGTCGCGCTGCTCGCTGTTCAGCTCCGTCTCGGGCTCGATCTCCTTCAGGCGCTGGACCAGCGCCGCACACAGGGTTTCGAGGCCGGGCAGCTCGCCCCACTCTTCCTGGCGCGACAGCGCCAGCATCTGCGCGGTGAGGGTGGCGAGCCGCTCGTAGCAATGCACGACTTCGCTGTTGACGGACATGGTTCTTTCCCTTTTTCTCTCTACTGTTCGGCCTTCGGCGCGCGCTCGGCGCCGATTTCCCGCCAGGCGGAGGCGATGTTGTCGAGCAGGCCCTCGGCCTCGTCGAGCGCGGCCGGGTCGTTGCGCAGGTTCGCCTGCAAGAGGCGCTGCGCGATGTAGACATACAGCGCCGTGAGGTTGGCCACGAGGCTTGCACCCTCCGGCCCCGCGGCCTGCACATCCAGGCTGGCGCGCAGTCCGTTGTCCACGATGTTGATGGCCTTGGTGATGGCGTTGCCCTTGGCCTGCACGTCGCCGCTGGCCATGTGGTGGCGCGCCATGCCGATGGCGGTCTTGGCGCCGTCGAACAGCATCACGATCAGCTGGTGCGGCGAGGCGCTCATGGCGCTGGATTCGACGCCGACCCGCGCATAGGCGCCGGCGCCGGTGCGGTAGGTGTGGGGGGTGTACATCGTGGAGCCTCTCGGGTTACTTGTTCGCGCTGGCCGTCGCGTTCATCGCCTCGAACTGCTGCGACAGGTAGGTCAGCGTGCTGTTCATGCTGCTCATCAGTACGTCCAGCTGGGTGAATTGCGCGCGGTAGCGCGCCATGGTGGCGTCGACGCGGGTCTGCATGGCGTCGTACTGCTCGTCGAGCTCCTTGATGGTCTCGGTCACGCCGTCGGACGCCACCCTCAGGCTGCCGCCGGTCTTGGTGAGCGAATCGACCAGCGAATCCAGCTGCTTGCCGTAGCCCGAGGTGCTGCCGGTGGCGCTGGCAAACAGCTTCGACACGCCCGCCAGGTTGCTTTCCAGCGCCTTGTCCAGCTTGGTGCTGTCCACCAGCAGCGTGCCGTCCTTCTGGAAGCTCACGCCGATCTCGTTGAGCACCTTCACTTCGTTGGTGCCGCTGGCCTGCGGCGTGGTGAGCACTTCGCGCACCCGGTTCATCAGGTTGCGCAGTGTCGAGTCGCCCACCAGCGCAGCGCCCGTCTGGGTATCCGCGTCGTAAGTGGTGAGGCTCTTGGCCGTGCCTTGCAAGGCGTTGTAGGCCTTGACGAAGTCGCTGATGGCGGTCTTCATCGAGGCGGTGTTGGCCTTCATCGACAGGCCGGTGGTGCCGGTCTGCACCAGCGTCAGCGTCGTGCCCTGGATGGCTTCCTTGACCGTGTTGCTCGCGCTGGTGACGGCAATGCCGTTGACGTCGAGCCTGGCGTTCTGCGCCGCCAGCGTCTGCTTCAGGTTCTGGGTGCCCGCCGGGTCGTTGCCCAGCAGGTTCTGCAGCGCCGCGTCACCGTCGACCGAGATGCGCATGCTCGAGGCTTCGCCCGTTTCCTTGGACAGCAGCACCAGGCGGTATGGCGTGCCGCTGCCATCGTTCACGATGCTGGCCGTCACGCCCGCGTCGGCGGCATTGATCGCATCGCGGATGCCGGTCAGCGTGTTGTTGGTGGCGTCGATGGTGATCGACTTCGAGGGGCGTTTGATGTCCGCGCTGAAGGCCGCGCCGCTGTAGGTGCCGGTGGCCGGGTCCAGCGTGCCGCCGCTGATGGTGCCGAAGTCGATCGTCACCTTGCCGCTGCCGATGGCCGTGCTGGACGTGGCCTGGCCTTTGGCAATCAGCGATTGCGATTGCGCCAGTTGCGAGACGGTGATGTTGTAGTTGCCGGCGGAACTGGCGTCGGTCGACGAGGCAGCCAGGATGCCGCTCACGGTGGGCGTGCCGGTCACGGCCTGGAACAGCGCCGGGTCGCCCAGCTTCCTGGCCGCGCTCTGCAGCGACTCCAGCGCGCTCTGGATCTGGCCAAAAGCCGACAGCTTGCTGGTGTAGCTCTTGGCCTTGGTCTCCAGCGCAGCCAGCGGCGCGCTCTCCGCGCTCTCGAGCTGGCTGAGCAGGCTGCTCAGGTCGAGATTGGAGCCCACGCCCACGCTGCTGATAGTCGCCATGTTCTTGATGTCCTCGAAATATCGGTATGAAAGTCGGCTGCGGTCGTCTGCTCAGGCCTGCTCGCTCATCGGCGAGGCGGGCGCCTTGCCTCGTGCACCTTGGCTACTGGATGATTCGCTGTGCTCTGGAGCCTCGGCCACGGCCGTGGCCCCAGGGCACAGCGCAGGCGTTGCCGCCTGCGGCCGCCGGCACTGCCCTTTCGGGCGGATACCGGCGGTTCCGTTTCCTTTCTTCGTTCGTCGATTAACGCAGGAGGGACAGCACGCCTTGCGTGGTCTGGTTGGCCTGGGCCAGCACCGAGGTACCAGCCTGTTGCAGGATCTGCGCGCGGGTCATGTTCGACACTTCCACCGCGTAGTCGGCGTCTTCGATGCGCGAACGCGACGACGACAGGTTGGTGATGGTGGTGCCCAGGTTGGCGATCACCGAGTCGAAGCGGTTCTGCACCGCACCCAGCGAACCGCGCAGCTCGTCGACCTTGGCCAAGGCAGCGTCGATGGCCTTGAGCGGGTCTTCGGTCTTCTCGCCCTTGCTGGTCGTGTCGGTCGTCAGTTGGCCAGCGCTGTTCACATAGGCAGTTGCGCCGACTTCGTCTTCGTACTTGGTGCCGGCGATGGCGGCATCGGTGCTCTTCACGGTGGCTTCGCCGGTGTCGGGATCCACGGTGTAGACCGTGCTGTAGGTCTGGACCGTCGTGAACTCGCCGTCGCTGTCGACATAGGTGTCGGTGGATTCGCCGTCAGCGAAGTCCAGGGTGGCGGTCAGCAGGCCGCTCTTCATCTGGATGGTCGCATTGTCGGCGGCAGGGGCTGCGGCAAAGCTGGCCTTCAGGGCATCGGCAGCAATGGTGTCCTTGTAGACCAGGTCGCCACCTGCAGTGGCGGTGTACTTGGCGTCGCCCACCGTCACGGTGCTGCCAACAGCGCTTGCAGCCCAGGTCATCACGTCATCGAGCGTCGCTTGCGCGCCCGAACCCGGGTCGTTCGTGCTCAGCTCACCGGTTGCGGCAAGGTATGCCTTCTGGCCGCCGATGGTGACGTTGCCAAGGGCATCCACCTCGAACGCGGCGGTGGAACCCGTGCCGCCGTTGTCGTACACGCCGGACACGGTGCCCGTTGCGGGCGTCAGCTTCGCGGCTTCGGCCGTGACGTTTGCGCCGCTGGTAACGGTCTGGTCGAACGAGAAGCTCTTCGAGGCAGCGTCGTACGTGTAGGCGATGTCGGTGCCGCCACCATCCGTCAGCGTCACGATGTCGCCGGTGTTCAGCTTGGCGAAGGCCTGGTCGGCCGTCACGGCTTCGTGCGTCGTCACGACCGTGTAGTCGTTGCCCACGGCCGTGCCGCCAGCAGCCAGCAGGTCGGTGACCGTGGCCTTGCTGTTCTGCGAAACGCCCTTGCCGTTCACGTTGAAGCCGTCCAGGCCCAGCGTCTTGGCGGTGATTTCCTTCAGGTCGATGTCGATGGTCTGGCCGTCGTTCGCGCCGACTTGCACGGTCAGCTTGCCAGCGTCGGCCGACAGGACCTTCACGCCGTTGAATTGCGTCTGCTCGGAAACGCGGTTGATTTCTTCCAGGCGCTGCGAGATTTCAGCCTGGATCGAATCCAGGTCGCTGGCCGAGTTCGTGCCGTTGGCAGCCTGCACCGACAGTTCGCGGATGCGCTGCAGGTTGTTGTTGACTTCGGTCAGTGCGCCTTCGGTCGTCTGGGCGATCGAGATGCCGTCGTTGGCGTTGCGGGTGGCTTGCGTCAGGCCCTTGATGTTGGCCGTGAAGCGGTTGGCGATGGCCTGGCCGGCGGCGTCGTCCTTGGCGCTGTTGATGCGCATGCCGGACGACAGACGCTCGATTGCCGTGTTCAAGGCCGACTGCGACTTGTTCAGGTTGTTCTGCGTGAGCAGAGAGAGACTGTTGGTGTTGATGACTTGCGCCATGCTCGACTCCTGTTGACTAAGGTTGGTTACTCCGGCCGGGGGCCGTAACGCTGGACCTTCCTCCCGCCTGCGGGACTCAAGCCATCGTTGATTGGGTTATCGGCAGGGGCCTTCAAAGCTTTAGGCCTGTCTTTCAAAATTTCTATCCGCGCAAGCCGACAAACCGGAGCAATCAGCACTCTCTTCAATCAGGCAGGCAGGCTCATCACTTCCTGGTAGGCGGCCACCAGCCGGTTGCGCACCTGCAGGCCGGTCTGGAACGCCACGTTGGCCTTCTGCAGGTCGACCATCACGTCGTTGAGCGCGACGCCGGGCTTGCCCAGTTCGAACGCCTCGGCCTTGCCGTAGGCCTCCTGCTGCATGCCGCTGATGCGGCTGAGCGTGCGCTGCAGCTCGCCGGCAAAGCCGCCGGCCTGAGAACTTTCTGCCGCATCGCTCGCGCGGTGGGTGGTGGCAAAGCCCGTCTGGAGCGCCGTGGCGCGCATCTGCTGCAGCACGGACTCGATGGCCGCAATGGACATGGGGAAGACCTTTCTCTGTCTGATTTGAAGGTGATGCGAAACGCACGGATGCGCGCCCGCGTCTGTCGAGCGTAGTGGCGGGCACCTGTTTCGCATGGGCGCAACTGAGGGGAAAAAGCGCGGCTGTTCGGCCAATGGATCGACCGGGGCGCTGCCGAGAATCCATCGCACACAGCAAGCCGCCTGGTGACTGCACCCGGCTCATTGGACTTGGCATGAACCCTCTTGCAGAACGACGACTTTCCTCGACCCGCGCGGCCGCCCGCCCCGCGGGCGCCACCCACGCCATGAGCTTCTTCGCCGAATGAGCGCCGCCACCACCGCCGCGCCGGTGCCCGCCATGCCCAGCGGCGGCGCGCCTGCCGCCATGCAGGGCGCCCTGCCCTTTGTCGAGCGCCTGCGCGCG
>NZ_BCUU01000159.1 GCF_001591385.1 Variovorax soli NBRC 106424 | reverse complement strand
GGCGCCACTGGCGGCGCCGCGATTCGACCCGAGCTGGATGTTGCCGCGCTTTGCAGGTGTGGTCGCGCCGGCGGTGGCATTGCCGGCCGCAGGCGTTGCGTTGGCTGCCGGCGTTGCGTTGGGCGTTGCGTTGCCTGCCGCTGCGCTGCCTGCCGGCGTCGCGCCCCCAGCAGGCTTCGATACCGGCGCTGCGCTGCCCGGAAGCTGGCGCGCAGCGCCCAGTTGCACACCCTTGTCCTTGGCGCTCGGCTTGGCCGCCGCCTGGCCCGTGGCGTCGCTGGCCGGAGCGGCCGTGCCAGCACCGGTGCCGGTGCCGGTGCCACCTGCATTGCCGCCGTTCTGTCCGGCCGGCGTGCTTCCTGCCTTGCTGCCCTTGGCGGCCCCGGCCTTGCCCGTCGGCGTCTGCGTGTTGGCCGAGCCCATGGCCGAGAAGTTGCTGTTGCTGGAACTGCTGGTGCTCACCGCAGCTTTTCTCTCGAAGCTCCCGCCCGTGTTGACCGCGATGCCCTGGGCCGCGCCCACCTGCGTGCCTTCCAGCGAGGTGTTGCGGCCCGAAGAGATGCTGACCGTGCCGCTGCCGCTGCTGATCGAGCCCACTCTGGCGGTGTCGCTGTCGGCCTTGCCGGTGCCCACGCCCAGTTCGGCGCCGCCCGCGCGGCGGTCGACCTTGGTCTTGGCACCGCTGCCGCCGCTGCCGCCAGGGCTGGTGGCGCCGCTCGCGGCGTTGAAGCTCTGGCCGTTGGCGTTGTTGTCGGCCAGCCCGTTGGCCGAGACGCCCACCTGGGTCGATTCGCGGTGTTCCACGGTGCGCGCCGCCTTCATCGTCACGTCGCCACCCGCGGCAACGGACACATTGCCTTCCTTGCTGGCGATGGCGGTGCCGGTGAAGCTGGCATCACCGCCGCTGCGGATGCTCACCGGGCCCTTGCCGGCCGACACGCTGCCGGCCACGTCCTGGTCGAGGCTGTAGTTGCTCTTGGCCGAATTGACCGACGCATTGCCCGAGCCGCCGCCCCGGCCGGCGCTCACGCTGGCATCCACGGCCAGGCTCTCGCTGCTGCCGCTGGCCGTGTTCCTGGCCGCCGCGAAATCCAGCTTGCCGCCCGCATCGATGCTGGCGCCCTGGCCCGCCGACAGGTTCGTGCCCTCCAGGCGCATGTCGCCGCGGGTCTGCAGGTTGAGGTTGCCGCCGGCCTTGATGCCGCCCACCACGGCGGTGCTGCTGCGGTCGCTGCTCTTGTCGCCGGCATAGCCCGCGTCGACGGACCCGCCCTGGTTGGCCAGGTCCACGCTCACCGTGGCGTTGACGCTCTTGCGTTGCGAATCGGCGCTGCTGGTGTTGGCCGCGGCGCGGTAGTCGAGCGACGAGGCAGACAGGTTCACGTCGCGGCCCGCCTCGATCTGCGTGCCCTCCATCGTCGTCTTGCCGCCGGACTGGCTGTTGACGCTGCCGCCCATGCGGATGCTGGAGACCACCGCCTGGCTGCTGCCGGCCGACTCGCTCGATCCTTCGTACTCGTAGCTGGCACGCACGCCCGCGCCCACGCCGGCACCCTTGCCTGTCATCACCCCCTTGCCCTTGCCCTGCACGCCCGGCGCCGGCTGTACCTGGGCCGATGCCGTGGCCGCGCCTTCGGCATAGGCCCCCAGCTTGGCGGTGTGCGTGGTGCTGTCGGCGCTGCTGTAAGTGGTGTTGGCAGCCGCGAAGCTGTCGATGTTCCTGGCCGACTGGTTGAGGTTGCCGCTGCCGTCGATGCGGGTGCCCACGTCGGTGATGTTGTCGGCCGCCGTGCGGCTGATGTCGCCGCCCGACTTGAGCGACGAGGTGCGCGCGGTGGTGGCACCTTCGACGCTGCTGCTTCGCGTGTTGGAGCCATAGACGCCCACTTCGCCCGAAGCCGATGCACCCGCGCTCGCGCCGCCTTGCGCGCCCATGCCGACCTTGCCGCCGCCCTGCGCCGAAACCTCGGCATTGCCGGAGGCGTACAGGCCGGCCGTGGTGCGTTCACTGCTGGTGCGCGTCTCGTGCACATCCTGCACGGCTTCGAAGCGCATGTTGTTGGCGTTCAGGTTCATGCTGCCGCCCGAACTCATGTCGGAGCCTTGTAGCGTGAGCGTGTCGCGCGCCTTCACGTTCAGCTGGCCGCCGGCGTTGATGGCCGAGCCGCGGTTGGTGACGTCCAGCGTCTCGGTGGTGTCCTGCTGGCGCTGGAACACGTCCACCCTGTTCTCCGAACTGGCTTGCGCGCCCGCGCTCGCATTGGCGCCCGCCCCGGGGTTGCCCTGGCCGCCCGCCGCATTGGCGCTGGCACCGGCCTGCGCCCCGGCCTTGTTGTCGGAGCTGGCCATCAGGCCCACGGTGGTGGTGGTGACCGTGGTGGTGGAGGTGTGCACGTCCTGCGCGGCCAGCAGGTTCACGTTGCGCGCATCGACGTTCACGTGGCCGCGGGCATTCACGGCGGAGCCCTGCAGGTTCATGTCCTGGCTCGCCTTCACGTCCAGGTCCTTGCCGAAAGTAAGCGTGGAACCCACGTGCTGAAGATCGGTGGTCTGCGTCTCGGTGGTGGTGGTCGACTTGAAGGCCAGGCCGCCCGAGCCCTGCCCGCTCGCCTCTGCCGAGGCATCGGCCGAAGCAGCCGCCCTGCCGCGCCCGCTGCTCGAATCCGAATTCGACCCACTGGCGCTCGACTTGCCGCTGCCACTGCCCACCTGCAGCACGCCGCTGCGGGTGGTGGTGCTGGTGGTTTCGTCGTAGTTGCGGCCGGCCAGCACATTGACGTTGGTGGCGTTGATGGTGCCGTTGCCTGCGACGTTGACATTGGAGCCCTGCACCGTCACGTCGTTCCTCGCGCCCAGGCCGGCGTTGCCGCCTACCTCGAAGCTGCTGCCGACATTGCGGATGGAGGTCGAGTCGGTGGCCGTGGTTGTCTTGCCGAACACCGAGTCGTTCATGCCCCAGCCGGCGGCATGGCTCTCGCTGTGCGTCACGCTGCTGTTCTCGCGCGCCACGATGTTCAGGTTGTTGCCGGCATTCAGGTCGGCGTTGCCGCTCACCTTGGTGTCGGTGCCGGCCAGCGTGATGTCGTTGCCGGCGCTGGCCTTCAGGTCGCCGCCCGCCGTGAGACCCGACTTCACCTGGTTGGTGGTCGTCGTCGTGGTGGTGCTGAAGCTGCTCCCGTTCTTCACCTCCTCCTTGCCGTAGGTGGTCTGGGTGTCCTTCTTCTCGATGGTGTCGAAGGTGATGTTGTTGCCGGCCTTGAGCGATGCATCGCCGCCTGCGCTCACGTTGGCGCCGACGTTCGTGATGTCCTTCTTCGCGTCCAGCGCGAGGCTTCCGGTCGATTGGATGCCCGCCGTGCTGGCAACCTGCGTGCTGTAGAAGTTGCTTCCGCCGCCGCCCTCGCTCAGCGTCTTGTTGACGATGCTGCCTTCGGTGGAACCGAGGCTGACGTTGCCGCCCTTGATCAGGCCCGACAGGTTGCTGATGTCGCCGGTCGATGCGATCAGCAGCGACTTGGTGCCGACGATGGTGCCGCCGGTGTTGGTCATCGACTCCAGGCTCAAGTTGGCGTTCTCCGCCGAAATCACCGCGCCCTTGCTGATGTTGGCCTTGGTGCTTTGCGCCAGGTACACCACCGGCGCCAGCACGGTCTTGCCCTCGATCTCGGTCTGCACCATCCAGACGATGTCCTGCTTCAGCGCGGCCTGCTGCTCCGGCGTGAGCGGCTTGCCATAGGCCAGGCCCAGCGAAGTGCTCTCGCCGGCGGCGTGCTCCATGAGGCTCTTCATCTGCCCATCGGCACTCTGGTAGCCCACCAGCACCGCGTTGCCCGTCTGCGCGATGAGCTGCTGCTTCACCAGCCAGGCTTCGTAGCTGGCGTCGCCCAGGCGCATGGCCAGCTCGTCGGGGTTGTAGCCCAGCAGCCTGGCGAGGTAGTCGGAACCGAGCGTGCTGCCACCGCCCAGGTACAGCGGATTGGTCTCGACGAGGTAGCGCGCCTTCGGGTCGGACGACAGGACGTAGTAGCTGTTGGGGCTGTTCGGCAGCGTGACCTTGATGCCCCCGAAGGACGTGCCGCTCACGCCGTTGCCGGCATTGCCGCCTGTGTAGCCGACGGAGCCGGTCGTGCCGACGCCCGGCGCGCCGGCCGGGCCGCTCTGCCCGCTTGTGGAACTGGCGTCGCGGGTGTCCGCCGGCGCTGCAGCGCGCCGCGCGGCCGTGAGGTTGGTGTCCGTGCCCGCAGACCAGCTTGCGCCGTTGTTCCGCAGAGTGAAGCCGGTGCCCTTCAGCCCCGCGCCATACAGCCCGGCGTTCGCGGGCTGGGTGGTGGCCGGCGCGCCAGGAGTGGTCTGGTAGCCGTCGACGAAGCACACGGAATCCCAGGTCCCACCCCTCGAGCACAGGCGGTGGTCGTAATAGGTGGAGGCACCGGCCGTGTTCCACCCCACCCACTTGGTGGTCTCCGACCATCTGACCGTATAGGTGATCGTCTTCAACGCCAGGTTGTCGTTGACGAAGCTGCCGCCCGAAAGCCTGAACCCGTGGCCGATGTCGTCCTGGATGCCCCATTGGGCCTGCGCTGCCCCATCGGTTTGGGCCGGGTCGTAGGAGAAGCCCACCATGTCCAGCGTGCCGACAGCCGAAATCACCGCCGCCAGGTTGCTGCCCTTGTTGAACGCAAGCGTCATGTTGCGTCCCGCCGTGATCTGCGGAACCGTGCTGGGCAAAGCGCTGCGGTATTTCTGCGTCTCGGTGTAGGTGTACTCGTAGAGCCAGGCTTCATCGGTGTTTTCGCCGGCGGTCCTGCCGTCATTGCGATAGTCGACCTCCCGCGTCGGCGAATTGGGGCCTCTTTCGATGTAGCGCGTGTCGCCGCCCTCCACTTCGTTGCGCAGCGTGGCCGCCACGATGCGGATGTCGTTGCTGCCGTTGATGACGTTGTTGTTGACCAGCGTGTTGGCCGTCAGCCTCATGCCGTAGGCGCTGTCCTTCGCGGCGGTGCTGTTGATGTCGGCATTGTTGGTGAGCGTGCCGTTGGCCTTGGCCACGAGGTCGCCATTGCGGGCGAACAGCAAGCCGTTGTTCACCAGGTTGCCCGCACCGGCCGTTGGCGCGCCGGCCGTCAGGTCGAGCGTTCCGGCGTTCGCGTGCACCAACAGGCTTCCGAGCGCCGAGATGGCGCCGGTGCCGCCCACCGTGATGTTGGGTGCGCGCACGTTCAGGTCGGCGCCCGAGAACAGCAGGCCGTTGTTCACGAGGTTGCCGCCGAGCGTGATGTTGCCGGTGCCGGTGCCGCCTGTCGCGGCCAGCACCCGGCCCGTCCTGGCGCTGGAGCCGGTGCCTTCCACCTTCAGCTCGAGCTGGTCGGCGGCGATGTCGAGGTTGCCTGTGCTGGCGAGCGCCGAGCTGGCGCCGATGGACAGCTGTGTCACATCCACGTCGACCGTCCTGCCTGATGCATTGCCGCTCAGGTCGATGGCGGTGGCGCCGGGCCCCGACACCTTGAGCAGCCCGCCGCTTTGCACCGTGCCGCCCAGTTTGGCGGTGTAGGCATCGCCTTGTGCGGATTCGATGCCCAGGTCGCCTTGCGCCAGGATCGTGCCGCTGCCCTCCTCGCCATTGCTGGTGTTGGTCAGGCCGCCGCTTCCCACGGCCAGGTTCATCGCGCCGAGCGACTGCAGCGTGCCGGTGTTCTCGATGCTGGCACCGCGCACTGACAGGTTCGTCGTGCCCGTCAGCACGCCACTGTTCTTCACCTGGGCCGCCTGCAATGTGGCGGCACCACCCGATTGCAGCGTGCCACGGTTGTCCAGCACGCCGGTCACCGCCATGCTGTCGCGCGCGCCGCCTTGCTGCGAAAGAAGCCACGCGCCCTCGTTGACCACGCTGTCGGCCTGCACCTGGCTTGCGCTGGCCGCCTCGATCCGGGCGTCCTGGCGGTTGGTGATGGTTCCCGCCTGCACCTCGAGCGAGCCCGCGCTCAGCAGCTTGGCATGGTTGTCCAGCACATCGGCGTTCAGCTTGAGTGCCCCGTCGGTGTAGACATCACCCTGGTTGGTCAGCGTCTTGCTGTCGATGCGGGTGGAGGTGCCCGACACCAGAACGCCGCCGTTGTCCACCGTGGCGGCGGCCAGCTGCATGGCGCCAAGCGCGCGCATCTCGCTGCGGTTGTCCAGGCGCACGGCCTGCGCGCCGCTGCGCGCCGACAGCGCGATGTCCTTCGCCGCCTGCACCTTGCCGGTGTTGGTCAGCGTGCCATCGACTCGCAGCTGCACATTGCCGCCCAGCGCGACGATGTTGCCGCCGTTGTTGAGCGAGTCGGCCGCCACAGCGGCGTCGGTGCCCGCCTGCATCCAGCCGCTGTTGACCACGGCCGCGCCACGCACGTCCACGCCCTGCCCCGCGATCAGCGTGCCCCTGTTGTCGATGGCCTGGGTCGCGCCGCCTTTCGCGTCCGCCAGGCGCAGGTCGGTGCCAGCGTTGATCGTGCCGTTGTTGGCCAGCTGCTGGCCGGCACGGATGCCGACCGCGCCCGCGTCGGCGCTGATGGCGCCGTCGTTGACAAGCCCGCCGGCCGCCTCGATGTCGATGCGCCCGCCGGTGCTCTGCACGGCCTGCGCGCCGCCGGCGCCGACCGTGGTGGCACCGCCCGATGCCAGGCGGATGTCGCCGCTGGCCTGCACGCCGCTGTTGCCCAGGTTCAGCGCACCCTGGCTGGCGATGCTCATCGAGCCGGCTGCCAGCGTCGATGCATCGAAGCTTGCGTTGCCTGCGGTGTTCACGCCCAAGGCGCCGCCGGCAATGACGCGCGTGCGCTGCATGGCCAGCCCGCCCTGGCGTGCGTCGAGCTTCGTGTCGCGCCCCGACGTCAGCGCGGCGTCCGTCAGTGCGAGGACGGCAGCGTCGTTGCTGGTGCTGGCCAGCAGGATGTCGCGCTGCGCCGAGATGGCGTTGTTCAGCTCGATGCGCCCGGCTGCGCTGAGCGAGAAGTCCTGCCCGTTGGCGGCCGCGTTGCCCAGCATGCGCACGCCCACGCCGGCGTCGGTGGACACCAGGCGGATGCGGTTGGCGTACATGCCGCCCAGGGCCGAGCTGTCGATGGCGTAGACCGGCGCGCTGCCCTGTGGCGCAGCGGCTCCGGTGACCCCGCGCGTGTCGTAGCGCCACTGCTGCGCGCCGGCGAACACCCCCAGGTCCTGTGCGTTGATGTTGCCGTCGATGCGCACCGAGCGGCTCACCAGGTCCAGGATCTGCTGCGCCGTGCCGTTCAGGCCGTTGCCGGTGATGAGGATGTCGCCCTGGTTGACGGTGAACCCCGCCAGGCCGCCGTTGGCATTGAAGTTGGGCAGGCCGGTGCTGAGCGTGACACGGTCGGTGTTGATGAAGCCGCAGCCGCCGCAGGTGATGCCGTAGGGGTTGACCAGCACCACGTCGGCCTTGCTGCCCAGCACTTCGGCAAAGCCGGCCAGCTGGCTGCGGTTGCTGGAGACCACCTCGTTGAGGATCACGCTGGCCGCGCGCGCGGAGTAGTCGTTGGACTTGACCTGGCCCGCCAGCTGCGACTGCTGGAACATCGCGCCGCTGCTGCTGGTGGTGTTGTTGAGCACCAGCCCCTTGGCGTCGACGTTGAACTGCGTGTAGCGGTTGTGCGAGAGGCCGGCGCCGTTGGCACCGGCAATGTCCACGATGGTGGCGCCGTTCGGATTGACGTAGGTGCGGCCGGTGGAGCCCGCCGCGAGCGTGGCGGTCTGCGCCAGGGCGAAAGGCGCCGCGCCCAGCCCGAAGACCAGCGCGGCGAGCGCGGGCACGCCCCGG
>NZ_BCUU01000158.1 GCF_001591385.1 Variovorax soli NBRC 106424 | reverse complement strand
GGCAGTTCCCTGCTGCTTGGCAGCCGCGCCCTGCGCAGGCGCCTCGCGCTTGGGCAGCGGCTCGGCCGGCACATCCTTGGCCTGCACCGGCGCGCCCGGCGCCAGGCGCAGGAAGCCGTCCACGACCACCCGGTCGCCGTCCTTCAGGCCTTCGCTCACCAGCCATTGGTCGCCCATCCAGTCGCCGGCCACCACGGGGCGCTGCTGCGCCTTGTTGTCCTTGTCCACCGTCCAGACGAAGGCGCCGCGCGGGCCTTGCTGCACGGCACGCTGGGGCACGATGATGGCGCTGGGCCTGGAGAAGCCGATCACGTTGACCCGCACGAACTGGCCGGGGCGCAGGGTTCCCTGCGGGTTGGGCAGTTCGGCGCGCAGCAGGAAGGTGCCGGTCTCCTGGCTGAAGGATGCATCCGCGAAGGTGATGCGCCCACGCGCCGGGAACACCGAGCCGTCGGCCAGCACCAGTTCCACTTCGTAGTCGTCGCGGGGCGCGGCCAGCAGCAGGCCTTTCTTCACTTCGTCGCGCAGTCGAAGACTCTCGTTTTCCGACAGGCTGAAATTCACCCGCATCGGATCCAGCCGCGCCACGTAGGTCAGCAGGTTGTTGGTGGCATTGATGTATGCGCCGTCCTGCACCTTGGCAAAGGAGCTCAGGCCGGCCAGCGGCGAATTGATGGTGGTGTAGCCCAGGTTCAGGGTCGATTCCGCCACCTTGGCCTTGGCGGCTTCCACCGCGGCCGCGGCGGCCTGTTCCTGGCCCGTGGCGTCGTCCAGGTCCTTGGCGGCCAGGGCGTTGTCGGCCACCAGCGGCTTGACCCGGTTCAGGTTGGCGCGCGCGGTGGTCAGCCGCGCCTGCTGCTGCGCCAGCTCGCCCTTGGCCGCCTGCAGGTCGGCCTCGAAGGGCTTCTTGTCCATCAGGAACAGCACCTGTCCCGGCTTGACGAAGCTGCCTTCGGTATAGACGCGCTTTTCAAGAAAGCCGTTGACCCGGGCCCGGATCTCGACCTGCTGCGAGCTCTCGGTCTGGCCGACGAACTGGAAGGCGACCGGCACCGTCTGGCCCTTGACCGTCAGCGCCGAGACCGCCGCTGTGCGCGGGCCGGTGGGCGCTGCTTCCTGTTTCGAACACCCCGACATGAACACCGAGGCTGCCAGTGCCGCCAGTGCCAGGCATCCCGCCGCGCGACGCATTCCACCTTGTTGTTGCCGGCTGCTTTCCGGAACCTTCGACCATGGCCGAGGCGCTGTATTCATCACTGACCCTCCTCGAGTCTTTGTCGCTCGAATTTGTTGGAACGGGTAATGTAAGGTGTAAGCGCTCATGACTGGCAACAGTCGTGGAACGGCATACAACAGTTGTGAGCGGGCCTTGCCTAGAAGCGCCCGTCCGCGTGTAATCCGTGCCAAGCAACCACAAGAAGTGCCACACATGCACCCACTGTTTTCGCTCCGCAACTCTTTGGCAGGGCTCGGCCTTTGCGCCGCGGCGGGCCTCGCGCAGGCCCAGGACACACTCACCCTCTACGGCGTGGCCGACATGTATGCCGAAGGCATCTGGGGCGGCGGCGGACGCATTTCGCGCCTGCAGTCGGGCGGCCTGTCGGGCTCGCGCCTGGGCTTCCGGGGCCGCGAGAACCTCGGCGGCGGCCTCGATGCCGACTTCGTGCTCGAAACCGGCCTGAACATGGACGAGGGCACCTACGGCCAGAACGCCATCTTCGGCCGCCAGGCCTACGTGGGCTGGGGCTACGAGCCCTTCGGCCGCGTGATGCTGGGGCGCCAGTACTCCAGCCTGTACCGCCTGTCCGACGAATTCAGCGTGTGGTCCAACCTGTCCAACGGCCCCAGCAGCGCGGTGGTGGGCGGCTTCGGCGGCTACGAGCCGGTGCGCGGCTCGTCCGACAGCGCCACCGGCAACGGCGGCCCGGCGCGGCTGAACAATTCGGTGCGCTACGAGTCCCCCGTGTGGGCGGGCTTCCGCTTCGGCGTGCAGGGCGGCTTCGGCGAAGTGGCCAACGACACCGGCGGCAACCGCGTGGCCGACGCCTACGTGCGCTATGCGCAGGGGCCGGTCGCCATCTCGGCCGCCATGCTGGACGACAAGGGCGGCAGCGTGACGCCCGACGCGCACCGGCGCAGCTGGATCGTTGGCGGCACCTACAGCTTCGGCAGCCTGCGGCTCAAGGGCGCCTACCTGGACGTGGACGATCGCACCCCCGCCAACCAGGACGGCAGCGGCTGGTGGCTGGGCGCCGACTACCGGCTGGGCGTGAGCCTGGTGAAGATCCAATACGTGGTAAACAAGCCGCGCTACATCGACAACGCGCGCACCGAAGGGCTGGGCGTCGGCTACGAATACTCGCTGTCCAAGCGCACCACGCTCTACACGGGCCTCACGTATTTCCGCAACCAGGAAGGCGCGGGCCTGGGCCGGGCGTCCTTCTCGATTCCGACGGGCGTCACCAGCACCACCGACAACGATCTCACGCAGTGGATCGGCGGCATGCGCTTCACCTTCTGATGGACGAACTCTCGGCGGTGTTCACGCGCCGGGGCGATGCCTGGCACCCCAGCGTGCTTTCGCGCGGCCCATGGGATCCGCGCGCGCAGCACGGCGGCGCCCCGTGCGGCCTGTTCGCGCATGTGGCCGAGCAGGCCATGGGCGAACCGGGCTGGCAGCTCGGGCGCCTCACCGTGGAACTGGTGCGGCCGGTGCCGGTGAGCCCGCTGCGCACCGAACTGGTCAAGCAGGCCTCGCGCGCCACGGCACGGCTGTCCATCGACCTGTTCGACGGCAGCACCCTGGTGGCCCGCGCGCATGCACTCATGCTGCGCCAGCAAGCCATGCAACTGCCCGAGGATGTGCCGGGATGGACGCCCGATCGCCTGCTGCCCCTGCCCGCAGACTGCGGCGAGAAGCTGCGCATCCCGGGCCTGCCCGAAGGCGTGTCGTTCTACAGCAGCGCGGTGGAAACCCGCCTCGCCCAGGGCGACCCGTCGCAGCCCGGCGGCGGCGCGGCGTGGTTCAGGCTGGTGGTGCCTTTTGTCGAAGGCATGCCGACCTCGCCGGCCATGCGCGCCATTGCCGCGGCCGATTTCGGCAACGGCCTGAGCTGGGTGCTGCCGGCCAGGCGCTTCGTCTTCGCCAATGCCGACCTCAGCCTGCACCTGCACCGCCAGCCGGTGGGCGAATGGATCGGGCTGCAGTCGCAGACGCAGGCCGATGCCAGCGGCGCGGGCCTGACCCTGTCGCGGCTCTTCGACGAGCAGGGCAGCATCGGCGTGGCGGTGCAGACGCTGGTGCTGCGCGAGCGCAGCTGACGCGCTGCTTCAAAGCGTCTGGATGAGGGCCATGATGTTGCCCTCGCTGTCCTTGAACCAGGCGGCCTTGGCGCCGCCGGCCGTGTAGATGGGCGCATCCGCCGCCCGGCCCGGCATGTCGTATTCCTCGAAAGCCAGGCCGCGCGAACGCAGCTCGGCCACTTCGCGCTCGATGTCGGCCACCTCCCAGAAAGCCTGGCTGGCCGCCGAGGTACCCGCGTTGGGGGTGGGATAGAGAAAGCACGCGGTGCCGCCGGCGCACACGTAGGTCACGCCGCCGCCGATCTCGCGCGAAGGCCTGAAACCCAGCTTCTCTTCATAGAAGGCCCGCGCACGCGCCACGTCCTTGGCGGGAATGTAGGAGTACATGAGAGCGTCTTGCAGCATGGAATCTCCTGGCAGTGTTCGTTGGTGGGAAATCGAACCGGCCATTGTCCGCGCCGCCCTGCCCTCGCGCTGCGACCGCTTGGCCGCGAGGGTCTTCGGCTCAGCGCCGCGGCCCGCCCGCCGCGGCGGACAGCGCATGCAGGCGCCGCGCCAATTGCTGGTCTTCGAAGCCCTGCGCCACATGCTCCACAAAGGCCCGCGTCTTGGCCGGCAGCTGCTTGCGGCTGGCATAGTAGATCGAGATGGCCCCCAGGTCCGCATACCAGCCGGGCACCAGACGCACCAGTGCAGCGCTTTCGAGCAGCGGCAGCGCGGTGGACAGCGGCACCAGCGCCACGCCCAGCCCGAGCACTGCGGCCCGGCAGGTGGCGGCGGGGTCGTCCACGATGACCTGCTCGCGCGGTTGCGCCGGCACTTCGGTGCCCGAGGCGTCGCGCATGAGCCACTGGCGCACCCGGCGCGTGCGCGTCGAACGCAGGGCGATGCCGTCGAACTCGGCCAGTTGCGAAGGCTCGGCCGGCATCTTTCGCCCCTGCATGAACGCCGGCGACGCCACCGCCACGATGTGCGCCGGCGCCAGCGCGCGCGCCACCACGCCGGGTGCCAGCTCGAAGCCGCCACCCACGGCCACGTCGAAGCCCTCGGCCACCAGGTCGACCTGCCGGTTGTCGAATTGCCAGTCGGGCCGGATGGCCGGATAGCGCGCCAGGAAGGACGGCAGCAAGGGCAGCACGTAGTCCATGCCGAAATTCGGCGCGACGCTCACCTTGAGCACGCCGGCCGGCTCGCCGCTGTGCAGGGTCATGCCGGCAATGGCGGCCTGCACGCCGTCCAGGTGCTGCTCCACGCCCGCGAGAAAGCGCTCGCCCGCCTCGGTCAGCGTGAGCTGGCGCGTGCTGCGCTGGAACAGGCGCTGGCCGATGTTGCGCTCCAGCATGGCCACGTTGCGGCTCACCGCCGCCGGCGTGAGCCCGAGCCTGCGTGCCGCGCCGGAGAAGCTGCGCGCATGGGCACTGCGCACGAAGGATTCGAGATTGGCCAGGGTTTCCATTCCCACTCACCTTCAACGATTGCTTGAAAAATATTCCATCAATTCTCCACTACCGAAGAAGCAATCGAAAACCCAACATTCGCTCCATCCACACAACTTCCCTGGAGCGAATCATGGAAAGCAGCAAGAACAACCTTCCCCTGGCCGGCAAGTCGGCCCTCGTCACTGGCGGATCGCGCTCGATCGGCGCGGCCATCGCGCGGCGCCTCGCGGCAGACGGGGCGAAGGTGGCCATCACCTACAGCGCCTCGCCCGACAAGGCCCAGGCGGTGGTCGCGCAGATCGAGGCGGCAGGCGGGCGGGCGCTGGCCATCCAAGCCGATGCGGGCAATCCGGATGCGGTGCGTGCCGCAGTGGCGAAAACTGCGCAGGCCTTCGACGGCCTGGACATCCTGGTCAACAACGCCGGCATTGCGCAGTGGGCGCCCATCGAGCAGGTTTCCCTCGAGGACTACGAGCGCATGCTGGCGGTGAACGTGACCGGCGTGTTCGTGGCCACGCAGGAAGCCGCGCGCGTGATGAAGGCCGGCGGGCGCATCGTGCACATCGGCAGTTCGATGACGCGCTACGCGGTCTTCGGCGGCGCCTCGATCTACACGCTGACCAAGGGCGCCGTGGCCGGCTTCACCCGCAGCCTGGTGCGCGACCTGGGCCCGCGCGGCATCACGGTGAACACCGTGCACCCGGGCCCGACCGATACCGACATGAACCCGGCCGATGGCGAGGCCGCGAAGCTCGTCGGCCCCGGCATCGCCATTGGCCGCTACGGCCGGGCCGAGGAAGTGGCCAGCATGGTCGCCTACCTGGCCAGCCCCGGCGCGAGCTTCGTGACCGGTGCCGACATCGTGGTCGACGGCGGGCTCAGCGCCTGAAGTTGCTCAACGCACCTTGGCGATCTGCGTCAGCGGCTTGATGCTGGTGTAGTTGGGCACGTCGCTGCGGATCGCCTTGGCGTTCGGCCCGAAGGCCTCGTAGAAGGCGGCGGTCGACTCGAAGTACATGTGCACCGCGGCAACGAAGAGCGGGCGGCTGTCGGGCGCGGCGCCCGAGAGCCCTTCGTCGATCTCCACCTTCAGCAGCGCCGCGCCCAGCAGTTGCTGGCACAGGGGCACGTGCTTGTCGATGTAGTAGTCCATGTCGAAGGTGCTGCCTTCGTCGTTGGGATAGATCACCGAGACCTTGATCATGATGGAATGGCTCCTGTTCTTTCGAAGTTCAAGCGCGCTTGGCCACCAGCGTGAGGATGTCGTAGCTGGCCACCAGCTCGCCGTCCTGGTTGGTCACTTCCACGTCCCAGGCGACCACGCCCTGGCCCACGCCGTTGGCATCCTTGCGGTTGCGGTCGATCTTGCGCTTGCAGGTCAGGCGCGCGCGGATGGTGTCGCCGATGCCCACCGGCTTGACGAAGCGCAGCGTGTCGAGGCCGTAGTTGGCCAGCACCGGCCCCGGTGCGGGCGACACGAACAGGCCCGCCGCCGCCGACAGCACGAAGTAGCCGTGCGCGATGCGCTTGCCGAAGGGCGATTCCTTGGCCGCGATCTCGTCGAAGTGCATGTAGAAGTAGTCGCCCGAGATGCCGCCGAAAGCCACGATGTCGGCCTCGCCGACGGTGCGGCGGTGCGTGAGCAGCGAATCGCCGATGGCCAGGTCCTCGAAGTGCTTGCGGAACGGGTGCAGCTCGCTCTCGTTGAGCTTGGCGCCGCGCATGTATTCGCCGGTGATGGCCGCGATCATGCTGGGCGAGCCCTGCACCGCCGTGCGCTGCAGGTAGTGCTTGACGGCGCGCACGCCGCCCAGTTCCTCGCCGCCGCCGGCGCGGCCCGGGCCGCCGTGCTTGAGCTGCGGCAGCGGCGAGCCGTGGCCGGTGGATTCGGCGGCCGCCTCGCGGTCCAGCACCAGGAAGCGGCCATGCAGTGCCGCCACCTGCGGCACCACCTTGGCGGCGATGCCCGGGTCGCGTGTGACCAGCGTGCCCACCAGGCTGCCGCGTCCGCGCGCCGCGAGCGCCACCGCTTCGTCGATGCCGTCGTAGGGCATGAGCGTGCTGACCGGGCCGAAGGCCTCCACGTCATGCACCGCGTCGTGCGTCAGCGGGTTGCGCGAGAGCAGCAGCGTGGGCGCGAAGAAGGCGCCCTCGTCCACGCCATCGCCCACCGGGGCGAAGCCGTCGCGGTCGCTGAACACCAGCTCGGCGCCCTTCATCAGTTCGGCCACGCGCTCGGCCACGTCGTTGCGTTGCGCGTGCGAGGCCAGCGCGCCCATGCGCACGTCCTCGCGGCCGGGGTCGCCCACCACCGTTTTCGCCAGGCGCGCGCGCAGGCGCTCGGCCACGGCATCGAGGTGCTGGCGCGGCACGATGGCGCGGCGGATCGCGGTGCACTTCTGGCCGGCCTTGACCGTCATCTCGCGCGCCACCTCCTTCACGAAGAGGTCGAATTCCTCGTCGTCGGGCGTGACGTCGGGCGCGAGGATGGCGCAGTTGAGCGAATCGGCCTCGGCATTGAAGCTGATCGACTGGCGCACGATGTTCGGATGCACGCGCAGCTTGGCGGCCGTCTCGGCCGAGCCGGTGAAGGTGACCACGTCGCGGCCGTCGAGCCGCTCCAGCAGGTCGCCCGTGCCGCCGATCACCAGCTGCAGCGCGCCCTCGGGCAGGATGCCCGATTCATTGATGAGCCGCACCAGCGCCTCGGTCAGGTAGCTGGTGGCGGTGGCGGGCTTGCCGATGCAGGGCATGCCGGCCAGGAAGCTGGGCGCGAACTTTTCCAAAAGGCCCCACACCGGGAAGTTGAAGGCGTTGATGTGCACGGCCAGGCCATGGCGCGGCACCAGGATGTGCGTGCCGGCAAAGCTGCCCTTCTTGCCCAGCGGGATGGCCGGGCCTTCGTGCACCACGTTGCCCGAGGGCAGCTCGTTGCCACCCATGCCCGCATAGGCGGCCAGCGTGCCGGCGCCGCCTTCGATGTCGACCCAGCTGTCGGCGCGCGTGGCACCGGTGTGGGTGGAGACGGCGTAGAGCGTTTCCTTGTGCTGGGCCAGGTACTTGGCCAGCGCCTTCAGCCGCTCGGCGCGCTGCTGGAAATCGAGCGCCAGCAGCGCCGGCAGGCCCTTGTCGCGCGCATGGGCCACGGCCTCGCCGAAGTCGATGGCCTCGGCATGCGTGCGCGCCACCACCTGGCCGTTGACGGCGCTGCGCAGTTCCTGCGCGGCTTCCTGGCCGATCCAGCGGCCGGCGATGTAGCTTTGGAGCGTAGTAGTCATGAGCAATGTCCTTTGCGTGTTGCTCCTTCCCCCTCTGGGGGAAGGCTGGGATGGGGGCATCTGCGTCATGGAAAGGCCGCCGT
>NZ_BCUU01000157.1 GCF_001591385.1 Variovorax soli NBRC 106424 | reverse complement strand
AAGGGCGCCAAGCGCGCGCCCAGCAGCAGCGCCAAGGCGCCGGCGGCCAAGCGGGCGGCCGGCGGCAGCAGGAAGTAAGTGGCCGGCACATTGGCCGATCGGGCGTCGCTGGACAGCACCCATCCCTACACCCTGCGCAGCGTCACGCAGATGCTGGGCCTGACCCGGCATGCCGTGGGCCGGCTGGTCGAGCTGGGTTTCGTGCAGCCGGAGCGCGCGGGCAGGGCGCTGCGCTTTTCCTTTCGCGACGTGGTGCTGCTGCGCACGGCGCAGGAGTTGCGGGCGGCCGACATCCCCACGCGGCAGATCCTGCGCTCGATGCGCCAGCTGAAGAACGCGTTGCCGCTGGATACCCCGGCCAGCGCCCTGCGCATCGGCGCCGTGGGCGACCGCGTGGCGGTGCGCTGGGGCGATGCCCAGTGGGATGCCGACACCGGACAGCTGATGATGGATTTCCATTCGGCGCCGGCGGCAGCGGTCCATGCCTTCGGCAAGGCCACGGCGCCTTGCGCGTCGCCGGAACTGGATGAAAGCGCCCAGCAGATGTACGAGCGCGCCGAGGCGCTGGAGGCCACCGACCCGCCAGCGGCCGAGGCGCTGTACCGGCGCCTGATCGCGGCCTGGCCGGATCATGCCGACGCCTACGCCAACCTGGGCTTCCTCATGTGCGAGGCGCATCGCTACGAAGAGGCGGCCGGGCTCTATGCGCAGGCCGTGCGGCACTGCCCGCAGGCGCCGTTGCTGCACTACAACCGCGGCGTCGCGCTCGAGGCGCTGGGCCGCGTGCAGGAGGCGGTGGCGAGCTACGAAACCTGCCTGCGCCTGGCGCCCGACATGGCCGATGCGCACCAGAACGCGGCGCTGCTGTATGCCCGGGCTGGGGACAAGCACAGCGCCATCCGGCACTTCAGCGCGTACAGGCGCTTGCAGCCGCGCGGCTGAAGCGCACCTTCAGCGCTTGGGCGATTCGGCGTCGGGCTTGGCCGCGCCCTGGCGCTTGGCCGGAAGGGTGGCCTGCTTGGCCGCGCGCTGCGTCTGCTGGCGCACCTTGCCGCAGTCCGTTTCCTGGCCCGGCCCCGTCTCGATCAAGGGAATGAGCGCGGCCAGCGGTGCGGCGGTGGCCAGCGCCGCCACGGCGGCTCCGCGCGCCAGGAGCGGCCCCTTCTTGAGCTCGAAGTTCGGATCGGAAAAGCTGCCATACACCCGCACCGGCGTGCGCAGCGAGAGCAGGCTCGCCTCCTTGGGTTTGGGGGCCACCGTCAGGTCGAAGCGTTCATCGGCCAGGTTGAACCAGCCGTCGCCCACCACCTGCGTCTGCTCCGTGTCGACCACGAACAGGGTCGATTGGCCGCGCCCGTCCTTCACGTCGAACACCGCGCCGCCGCAGTGGATGACGATGTCCTTGTCGCCACCGGCCAGCAGCGCCAGCACCTTGCCAATGTTCAGGCCGCTGGCCGCATCGAGCAGGTTGGACACCTGCCCGTTGACCACGGTGGTGGAGATGCGCCCGTTGGCCTTGGCCGCCGCATCCGCGATGGAATTGCCAGTGCCGGTCAGGTGCAGGGAGGCGCCCGCACGGCCCGTGCCCTTGGCGATGACGCTGTCCTTGGGAACGAAGTTGCCCAGCTGAATGCCCTGCAGGTCGATCTGCACGTCGGACTTGATGATGGGCGCGCGCGCATCCAGCCGCGCCTTGCCCGCGATGGTGCCGCCGGCAAAGCCGAAGTCCACCGGATTGAGCACCATCACCGCATCGTGCAGCCGCAGCGATGCCTTCAGGTCTTCCAGCGGCAGCCCCTTGGGCACCTTCAGCCGGGTGGCCCGCAGGTCGACTTCGGCGTCGATCTTCTGCAGGCGGCTGCCGTCGAAGCTGCCGGAGGGCAGCAGGTGGTCCGGGTCGACCCGCTTCTGCCGGCTCTTGGCGGTGGGCCGGTCGCGCGTCTGCGCCTGCGTGAGCTGGGGCTTGCCGCCGGTCTCCTTCGTCTCGATGCCGATCAGCGGCCCCAGGTCGGCCAGGTCGAGGTTCTTGCTGTGCAGTTCGCCCTGCAGCAGCGGGCGGGGCTTCTTGTCGATGTAGGCGCCCTTGCCGTACACGTCGGTGGAGCCGATGCGCCCGCGCAGGTCGTCGATGCTGTAGCGGTTGCCCTTGAGCACCAGGTGCCCCTCGAGCCGGTACGGCGGCGAGGCCGGCAGCGGCAGCAGCAGGAAGGGGTAGATGTTGGCCAGCGTCTTGCCCTCGATGCGCAGTTGCGTGTCGATGCCGCTGATGTTGGCGGCGTCCGCAATGGTGCCCTCCACCCGCACGCGGGTGGTGCCGGCCTGCAGGTCGCCCTGGATCGGGAAGGGCACGCCCGACTCCTGGAAGCTCAGCACCTCGCCGGTCAGCGCGGTGCCCTTGAACGCGGCGCCGTGGTAGAGCCCCTTGAATTCGTAGCGCGTGCTGTAGCGTTCGTTGGCCGGCGGGCTGTCGGCGTCCTTGGCCTTCTCCTGCTTGGCCGGGTCGAAGGTGCTGGCCGCCACGTCCAGCTCGAAGGGTTCGCCGTGGTCGATGTAGCGCAACTGCCCCTGGTCGACCGACAGGGTGCTGATGCGCAGCTTGCTGGGCCGCGTTTCCGACGGCTCGGCCAGGATCCAGTTCTTGCGGTTGTCGGGCAGCCGCTCGAAGACCAGTTCGGGCCGCGTCAGGGCCACGCGCGGGATCAGGAACTTCTCGGGCAGGTCGCGCAGCGAAATGGAGAACTCGAGCTGCTCGGCCTTGGCCATGGGCTTGCCTTCCTTCGACCAGTCCGCATTGCCGAAATAGACGCCGCGCATGCGGATGGTGGGCGCGAGGCCCAGGCGCACGTGCAGGTCGTCCATGTGGAATTCGCGCTGGGTCTTTTGCGAGATGTAGCGCTCGATGGGCGGACGCACCCAGTTCCAGTCGAACAGCGCCGCCACCACCAGGAGCAGCAGCACGATGCCGCCAAGCACCGAGAGGACGGGATGGCGGCGCAAGGAGCCGGCGAAGGAAGAGGGCCTTTCCATCGTTTCCATCAGTTGTTCTGGCGCTGCCTTCGAAGAAGCGAAGGGGTGCGCCCGATCAGGATGGCGGCAGCCTGCGGCGCGCCGTGTCGGCGCGTGGGGACGGGGCCTGTGGGACGAAGCCGTCCTTCAGGTGCCGTCGTCTTGACGCTGGACACGACGCCGGAAATCATGGAACTCCTGCTTCCCGCGCGAACCGAATTCTTTTTCGGTTGGAGAGACAATCGAGACATGGACAACGACAAGGACATGCAAGCCCAGGCCCCCGAGGGGAAGAACTACGCCCAGCCCTCGCGCGACACCATGCCGGACGCGCTCGCTTCGGCATCCATCCGCGAAAGTGTGCGAGAGGGCCTGCGCCAGGCCAAGGAACGCGCTTATGCGCAGGACGCGGTCAATGCCACCGGCAAGAAGATCCGTCCGCCCGGCAGCTTCTTCGAAGGCCTGCGCTGGGAAGGCCAGCACTACGTGACCGACCAGCCGGTGCGTGCCGCCCTGGTGGCCGCGGCCGGCGGCGCCGTGCTCACGGCGCTCCTGATTGCCTTTGTGCGAGGCGGGCGGCGCTAGGCGCCTTCCGCTTCGCCCGAGTCAGGCTGCCTCAGGAAATCTTCGACTCCGGGCGGCCGCCGTCCAGCGCATAGATGGCTGGCTTTTCGACCACGGGCTTCTCATGGGCCACTTTTGGGGTGGCTGCGGCCGACTCCACCAGGCTCTGGTGGGCCGAGCCGTAGATCTCGCGCTCCAGCCGCTTGGCCCGCTCCGCATACATGCGCGCGAGTGCGGCATGGTGCTCGGCGGCGGCCTGATGCTCCAGCCGTGCCATGTGCGCCTCGTCGAGCAAGGCCATGGCGCGCCGCAGATGGCTGTTCCGGTTGAACTGAAAAAAGCTGAACATCACATGTCCTCCTTGTGGGAAGGTCGCTGGGTGGAGCGTGATGTCACCGGATGTCACGCCCACCCGGCACTGTTACTGGCAGTTTTCGAGGCCAGTGTAGGCTTTTGGCTTGACGGCGTGTGGGCCGGATTCAGGAACTGGTGCCTTCCGGCCACAGATCTTTTGGCATACCCAATTCAGCACACACGCGCTGCAGGGCTGCGCGCGTGGCGGCCAGGTCCTGCTCGAGCCGGCTCACGCGCGCCTTCAGCGTGGCGACTTCGTCGAGTGTGACGTCGGCGGGGCCGGGCGAAACGGCGTCGAGCGCCGTGGACGGCGCTGCATCCTGCACCGAGGGCGCATCGCCCAGCAGGTGCGCCCAGCGCTGCTCGCGCGCACCGGGCAAGCGGGCGAGCTTGACGACCAGCGCGCCGGCGGGCCGTTCGGCCATTTCATCGAGAAAGGCCTCCACCGACGAGATGTCGGCGAAGTTGTGCATCCGGTCGCAGGCAATGCGCAGTTCGCCAGCGGTCTGCGGCCCGCGCAGCATGAGGGCGGTCAGCAGGGCGATGGATTGCGAGGGAATGCGCAGCACGCCATCGATGTTGTGGCCGTAGCGGTAGGCCCGGCCGCCGCTGGTTTCGGTCACCAGGCTGTAGCGCTTGAGGCTTTCGAGTGCCAGCTGCGCCTGCGCCTCGCTCAGCTCCATGATGGGCTGGCGGCTGGTCTTCTGGTTGCAGCCGGCCAGCAGGCTGTTGAGCGTGAGCGGATAGCTGTCGGGCACGGTGCGCTGCTTTTCGGCCAGCACGCCGAGCACGCGGATTTCGAGCGGGGAAAGGAGGGTGGTGAGAGCGGACATGCGGCAATTGTGATGCCGCGCCGCCGCCGCCGGCCTGGCCCTACCTGTTCGCTACAGGGGCCGGCTTCAGCCGTTCGTAGCCGCTCAGCTCCATGAAGCCTTCGCCCTGACCACTGCCGCTGAGCTTGACCGGGCCTTCCCAGTAGATGTTGGCGCTGGTGGTGCTGGCGTCGAACTCGCTGTCGTCGAGGAAGGGCTGGACGCGGTACGTGCCGGAGGGCAGGCGCAGAGACCAGTCGACCGCGTACTCGATCCTGCTGCGCGGGCTGGTCCAGCGGCGCTGCGGCGTGAGCTCCACCTCGCCCGGCGCCAGCGGTCGCGACTGGCCGGCCTGGGTGACCGTGCCCGTGGTGACGATGCCGCGCCCGTCGCGGCCGAACAGCTGGTAGACCATCACGTCCGAGCCGTCCGACAGGTGCAGCGCCAGCCAGTTCCAGCCCAGGCGGGTCACGTCGAACTCGCCCCATTGGTGGTCGAACCAGACGGGGCCCCGCACCTGCTGCGGCGCGTTCCTGCCGATGCGCAGCTGGCCCTCGGCGGCCATGCGCGGCCGCGAGTAGTAGTAGCTGATGCCCGACTCGCCGAAGTCCAGCAGCCCGGGCGTGGCGGAGCCGGCCGCGCGGTGCGCCACCACCGGGTTCTGATCCTGCAACCGCAGCGCCAACTCGATGCCGTCGAAGTCCGCCTTGATCGAATGCGATGCGCCCGAGCCGGCGATGCGCCAGCCCTCCTGCTGGAAATCGAAGCCCTGCTGCGCCAGCTTGGCGGGCACGCCGCCGGTACGGCTTTGCTGCACGCGTCGCTGGCCGGTCTGCAGGTCGGTCAGCGCGACGTGCATCACCGTGTGCTTGATCAGCGAGTTGGCCACGAACACCGCCACATGGAAGGCGTAGCGTCCGCTGCCCGGCTGGGCATCGAGGATGCCGCTGTAGTACCACCACTCCATGCCCGAGGCGTGGGCCGCATCGTCGGCCGGCAGGTTCAAGGGGGGCAGGGCGGCCGTGCGTTCCGCCAGCGGCTGGGCCGGGGCGGCCGCCGGTGTGGCCGACGCCGCAGGCACGGCGCCCTGCTCGGACCAGTCGAGGAAATGGAAACCGGCGGCCACCACGGCCACGAGCACCACCAGCGGGGCGAGATACTTGACGATCTTGCGGCGCCGGCGGCGGCTTGTTCTTGGCATGGCGCAAGCATAGGGCGGTGCAGGCAAAAAGGCGACAGCACTGTCGGCCTACGCAGACGCCGCGGGCGGCCACGTGCGCGAGAATCTGCGCCTCGCGAAGAAAGGAAACAGCGCATGACCGCCAGGCAGAGAAGACTCATCAGCTCGGGCTCCACCTTCGAGCAGCAGATCGGCTATTCGCGCGCCGTGGCCATGGGCGAATGGGTGTTCGTCTCGGGCACCACCGGCTTCGACTATGCCGCCATGACCATCTCCGACGACGTGGTGCAGCAGGCCGAGCAGTGCCTGAAGAACATCGACGCGGCCCTGCGCGAAGCGGGGGCCAGCCTGGCCGACGTAGTGCGGGTGACCTACGTGCTGCCCGATGCCAAGGATTTCGAACCTTGCTGGCCGGTGCTGCGCAAGTACTTCGGCGAGGTGCGCCCCGCGGCCATGATGATCTCGGCGGGCCTGGCCGACCCGCGCATGAAGATCGAGATCGAAGTCACGGCCCTGCGCGCCGGCGCCTGAGCCGCCGCACCGCATGGCGCAAGGCACATCCCTTTCTCCCTACCTGGCCGACACGCGGCGGCTGGCGGACGTCATCGCCGCCATCCAGGTGATGGGCACCTACAAGTTCTACTGGCAGGATTTCGCCGGCTGGGCCGAACGCATCAGCGGCGATGCGGGGCAGGCTGCGTACTGGCGCGGCATCTTCGAAGACCACCCGGAATTCTTTCGCCTGGACGGCGAGCGCCAGGGCGCGGCGCTGGTCTGGCGCCGCCAGTACCCCCGGCGCTTTCATGTCGACGAGGAGCGGCGCCTCACGGTGGCCGAGTGCCTGGCCCTGGGCGAAGCCGGCATGGAGCGCGTGTCGCGCGAGCCGCTGTCGGCCGACGACATCCGCTCGCTGATCGACACCGCCGTCGGCCTGCATTCGCGGGCGCTGGACCAGCAGAAGGAGCGCCGCTGGTGGCTGCCCCTGGCCACCGCCGTCGCCGCCCTGCTGGGCGCGGTGCTGGGTGCCTGGCTCAAGGGCGGTTGAACGGCTCGCGCTCAGCGCAGCATCCAGCCAGCTGCGCCGTCCAGCACTTCTTGCATCACTTCGGGGTTCTTGCGGCCCGAGCGGACCAGCACGTGGAAGGAATGGTCGGCTTCGGCGATTTCCACCAGCGTGGCGCGTTCGCCCAGCTCGGCCGACAGGGCGCGCATGCGGTCGATGTCCGCCAGCTTGTCGCGCGTGCCTTGCAGGAAGAGCATGGGAATGCGCACCTCGCGCAGATGCTCGGCCCGTGTGCTGGATGGCGCGCCGTCGGGATGCAGCGGAAAACCCAGGAACACCAGGCCTTCGACCCCCGGCAGGGGCGCGGCCGCCTGGGCCTGCGAGGTCATCCGGCCGCCGAAGGACTTGCCGCCGGCGAACAGGCGCAGGCCGGCGAATTCCCGCGCGGCCCGCGCCACCGCGGCGCGCACCGCCGCATGGGCGACGGCGGGCGGATCGGTGCGCTTGCTGCCGCGCTCCATGTAGGGGAACTGGTAGCGCAGGGTAGCCAGGCCGCGCTCGGCCAGCCCCTGGGCGGCTTGCGCCATGAAGGCATGGTCCATGCCCGCACCGGCGCCGTGGGCCAGCACATAGGCCGCGCGCGCGCCGGCCGGTGCCTGCAGCAGGCCGGAGACCGTCGTGTCGGCATCGACCTCGATGCGAATGGGCTGGATGGAGGTGTTCATGGCAGGACCTTTGAGGCCAGAATGCGCGGCATGGATCTTAGTGAACATACCCTGCGCGCCCTGTTCGACCAACTGGGCCTGCCGAGCAGCGCGGCCGCCATCGACGCCTTCATTGCCCAGCACCGGCCCCTGGCCGACGGCGTGGCCCTGGCCGATGCGCCTTTCTGGACGCCGGCGCAGGCCCAGTTCCTGCGCGAGGAGTTCGACGAGGACGCCGACTGGGCCGAGCTGGTGGACCAGCTCAACGTGCGGCTGCGGGCATAGCCAGCATGCCTGCGGGCCCGCGCACCGTCGCGGCTTGCGGCAGGCTTGCCTGCCACCACTTGGCCACCGGGCGGCGCAACCGGTCGATGGCGCTGCGCAGCGTCAGGTGCAGCACGTCGCGCTGGGCATGGCTGCCGCCCAGGCGATGCGCCTGCGCCGCCAGCGTGCCCAGCAGGCTGACGGCGCGGCTGTCCTTGCC